>NZ_VFVV01000007.1:0-353794 GCF_006442695.1 Mesorhizobium sp. B2-3-7
GTCGAAGGTGGTCTGCTGGAGCTGCGGCAATATCTGCGTTGTGCTGAACAGCACCGCGCCGACCGCCATCATCACCAGGAAGGATGTGCCGAACTGGCGGGTGAAAACCAGCCGCATGTCGACGATCGGATCGCGATGGCGAAACTCCCAGGGGATCAGGAAAAAGAACGAGACGGCCGAGATCACGGCGAATGTCGTGATGAAGCCCGACGCAAACCAGTCGTTGCGCTGGCCCTCGTCAAGGAAGATCTCAAGGGATCCGAGCGCCAGCACGACGAAGATGAAGCCGATCCAGTCGATCTTGAGGCCATCCTTCAGCCTCTCCTGGCGCTCGCGCTCCAGCACGTCTGGTTCGACCAGCAGCCATTGCACAAGGGCCAACGACATGATGCCGAAGGGCACGTTGATGAAGAAGATCCAATGCCAGGAGAAATGGTCGGTCAGCCAGCCGCCGATGGTCGGCCCGACCGTCGGTGCAACGATGACGGCGATGCCGTAGAGCGCGAAGGCCTGCGAGCGTTTTTCGGGCGGGAAAGTATCGGCGAGGATCGATTGCTCGCTGGGCGCCATCCCACCGCCGCCCAGCCCCTGAAGGATGCGAAACAGGATCAGCATTTCCAGGTTCGGCGCGAGGCCGCAGAGCAGCGACGCGAGGGTGAAGGTAGCGACGCAGATCATGTAGTAGCGTTTGCGGCCGATCACGCCGGCGAGCCAGCCGCTGATCGGGATGATGACGGAATTGGCGACCAGATAGGTGGTGATGATCCAGGTGCTTTCGTCCATTCCGGCCGCGAGGCTGCCGGCTATGTTGCGCAGCGCCACATTGGCAATGGACGTATCGAGCACCAGCATGAAGGTGGCGATGGAGACGACGATGGCGATAAGCCAGGGATTGCGCCCGCCCGCGGCGGACCGGCTTTCGCCGGCTTGCGCGGTCGCCTGGCCGGTCATCGCACCTTGACCGTCGGCACGACGGACATGCCGGGCCCGAGCAGCAGGCCGGTCTTCTTGTCGAAGACGATCTTCACGGGCACGCGCTGCACCACCTTGACGAAATTGCCGGTCGCGTTCTCTGCGGGCAGCAGGCTGAAAGCGGTTCCGCTGCCGGCCTGGATGCTGTCGACGTGGCCCCTGAAGGTCTGCTCCGGGTAGGCGTCGATATCGATCTCGACGGGCTGGCCAGGCCGCATAAGGTCGAGTTGTGTTTCCTTGAAGTTGGCCTTCACCCACACGTCCTCGGGCACGAACATCATCAGCACTTGCCCCGGTTGGGCATATGCGCCCACGGCGGCGGATATGTTCGTCGCCCGTCCGGCCACCGGAGCGGTGATCGAGGTGCGGGAAAGCGCGGTGCGGGCCTGCTCTTCGCTGGCATGGGCCTGGTCGAGTTTTGCCGCCACGCTTTTGCGCTGGGCCTCGAGGACGGCGACTTGTCTCTGGGCCGCCACGACGTTCGCCTGCGAGCTGTCGAGCGTCGCCTGGGCCTGGCGAAGCGTCGAGGCAGCCTGTTGCGCCTGCTGCAGCGTTCCGGTTCCCTTGGCAAGCAATTCGCTGTTGCGCTGATTTTCGGCTTTCGCGAAATCAAGCGCTGCCCGGCCTTGCGACACCTGCTTCTGGGCTTGGTCCACCTTGGCCTGCTGCGCTTCGATCTGGGCTGCGATGTCAGCGGTTTCGGCGTCGGCCTGCGCCACCTGCGCCTGAACCTGCTTGAGGGATGCCTGATAATCCCTGTCATCGATGCGCAGCAGGACATCGCCGGCCTTTACGCTCTGATTGTCGGTCACCGCCACATCGGTGATGCGGCCGGCGATTTCGGCACCTATGGTTACGGTACGGGCGTCGATGAAGGCATCGTCGGTCCATTCATACTGTCGCGCCTGGAGCCACCAGATTATCGCTGCGGCCGATGCCAGCAGCAGAACAAGGATGACCGCCGCGGTGACGTAGGGGTGCCGCCTGAGCGAGCCGAACAGGCCCTCTTTGTTCCCGGCGGAAGCATCGAGGTCCTGTTTCGGTTGTGGGCGCGACGAGGCGCGCTTCGGTCGTGCATCGGGGCGACGTTTTGTTTGAGGTCTTTCGTCGACCGGTGCGACGTCTGGAGAATTCGTGTCCACGTTAGCGGTCCGCGGTAGGGTTGGTGCGGCAAAAGCCGCGTACTGGAAGGACGTAAATCAACGGACCCGCGTCCGAAAAAGTTCCTGTTTCAGATTGAGGGTTTGTGGCCGGCCGCGCTAGGCGAAGTGCAGCAGCATCATCACCAGCACGATGCCGACAAGTCCCGCAATGAAGATGATACGGCGCGTTCGCGTTCGCAGGATAATCTCGCCTTGCCGCGCATCCTCTGCGGAAAAACAGGCCCCTCCTTGTCGGGATCGTTGCTCATGAGCTGCTCCTTCCGACGAATTTGGAGTGTCTCAGGCAGCTAAACCTGCTCATCCCGGCAAGGTTCCCCAGAAATCACGGGAGCTGACGGCCGGGGTCACGCTTTGCCAGCCGACAAGCGCAAGCCAGTCCGGGCCACGCCGGGCGCGCCATCAGTCGGCCGGCAACGCATAGGCGATCACGTCGTCGCCGACCTTCGTCTCCATGAAATGATGACCGCCGGGCGCGATGACGACATATTGCCGGCCGCCGACCTCATAGGTCATCGGGGTGGTCTGGCCGCCAGCGGGCAGATCCGTCTGCCAGACCACCTTGCCGGTCTTGATGTCGATGGCGCGCAGCTTGTCGTCCGTCGCCGCCGCGATGAAGATCAGGCCGCCGGCGGTCACGAGCGGCCCGCCATTGTTTGGCGTGCCGATATCCAGCGGCAGCATGGACGGGATGCGCCAGGGGCCATTCTCGACCGCCTCGCCGAGCGGCTTGTCCCAGAGCGTCTTGCCTGTCTTCAACTCGATGGCACGGATATGGCCGTAAGGCGGCTCGGAACAAAGCAGCCCCGTCGAGAGGCGCCAGCCCGCGTTGACGGCAATGGCGTACGGCGAACCCATCTGCGGGTCACCCATGTCCTTGGCCCTTTTCGAAGCGCCGCCCTGTTCGATCGACCTGAAGCCTATCTGGTCCGCCTTTTGGCGCGGTATCAACTGATCATAGTTGGGCATGTCGTTGTAATTGGCGACCAGGATGCCGGCATCGGTGTCGACGGCGACGCTTCCCCAGTCGGAGCCGCCATTGTAGCCGGGATATTCGATGAAAGGCTTGTCCACCGTGGGGGGCGTATATTCGCCCTGGTAGGAAGCCTGCCGGAACTGGATGCGGCAGTAGAGCTGGTCGAGCGGGCTCATGCCCCACATATCCTTCTCGGTCAGCACAGGCTGGTCGAGATGCGCATAGCCGGAATAAGGCTGCGTCCTGGACAATTTCTCTGGTTCGACGCCGCCCGACGGCACCGGCCGTTCTTCGACCGGGAACAGCGATTTTCCGGTCTTGCGGTCGAGCACGTAGATCTGGCCCTGCTTGCTGGGCACGATAATTGCGGGAACCTTTCCATTAACTGACGGAAAATCGACGAGCGTCGGCTGCGAACCGAGGTCATAGTCCCAAAGGTCATGATGAACGGTCTGAAAATGCCAGACCGGCTTGCCCGTCGTGACATCGATGGCGACGATTGAGGAATTGTATTGGTTTTCGAAGTCCTTGCGATCGACGCCGTAATAGTCGACGGCGGCGTTGCCGAGCGGCAGGAAGACATAGCCGAGCTGCGGATCGGCGGCGGCCACGGTCCACATGTTCGGCGTGCCGCGCGTGTAGGTATCGCCCTGGGGCGGTGCGCCCGTGCGGTCCGGATGGCCCATGTCCCAAGCCCAGACCAGTCTCCCCGACATCACGTCATAGCCGCGCACGACGCCTGACGGCGCATCCTCGGCCTGGCCGTCCTGCACCTGGGCGCCAAGCACGGCAATGCCGCGCACGACGGTCGGAGGCGCCGTCACCGAATACCAGCCGGGCACGGTCTTGCCGAGCCCCTGGGTGAGATCGACAACGCCCTGCTGGCCGAAATCGCCACATGCCTTCCCGGTCCTGGCGTCGATGGCAATCAGCCTTGCATCGAGCGTGCCCCACAGGATGCGTGTTGCGCATGGTCGATCGGCGCTTGCGCCTGGAACGGCGTAGTAGGCGACGCCCCGGCAACTGGCGCCGTATGGGATGGCGGCGTCGGATACCTTCGGATCATAGCGCCACTCCTCCTTGCCGGTTGCCGCGTTGGCCGAGATGACGATGCCCTTGGCCGAACATGCAAACAGGTGCCCGTCCACTTCGAGGGGGGTGTTTTCCGGGGAGTATTTGTCGGTCGCCGCCTTGCTTGGCATATCGCCCGTGTGGAAATCCCAAACTTTGGTCAGCTTCGCGACGTTGTCGGCGGTGATCTGTTTGAGGGGAGAATAGCGGGTGGCAAGTTCCGAGCCGCCATAGACGGGCCAATTCGGTCCAGCCTGGTGTATCGCGACATTGGGCTGAGGGCTGACCGGAGACTGACCAGATGCGCTTCCTGCGGCGGGTGGCGTGACCGGGGCAACCGGGGATGCCTCCTGGGATTGTGCCGAGGGCGTGAAATGCTGAAGCCCGATCGCGCAGCCGACAATGAAAAGGGCAGCGGATGCGGCCGCGCAGCCGCGGTCGCGAACCCGTTTCGCGTGCCCGGCGCGAAAGGCAGGCAAGGTCAAAAGAACGAAGATCAGGATGACCGTCGGCGCGAGCACCCGGGGCATCAACCCCCAGCCGTCCATGCCAACTTCCCAATAAGCCCAGGCGAGCGTCGCGATCCAGGTCAGGACGTAGAGCCAGACTCCGGCGGCATTGCCGCTCAAAAGCAAAACACCCGCCGCCAGGAGAGCCACTCCGGTGGGCAAATAGTACCAGGAGCCGCCCAGCGCGACGAGCCAGGCGCCGCCTGCGCCGATCAGCAGACCAAGTATTGCCAGCAGCACACCCACGAACATAGTCCACCAGAAGGCGGCGCCGGAGCGACGCCTGTCGGCGAGATTCGGATTGGCAGAAGTCATGACAGCATTTCCATTACGACAGGCTCATGATTGTTTCGAACGCTGGCCGTCCCGCATGGTTGCGATCGGCCGCGGTTTTCGAGGGTGCTCCCAACTCACCATTTTGTGAGCATTCCGCGCCGACGGAACCTTTGTCGCTTTGCCGCCGTTAGGCGCTCGATCCAAAAGCTTGTTCCAAGCGAAAAATCGGCGAGGATGCCGCAGGTCTTTTCCAGCAACGCCAATGGGATTGCCCGCTTCTTTCTGTGGGGTGTTTGCTGTTTCGCGCTTCTGGCGGCCGTCGGCGGCACGGCGTTTTTGCGTTCAGGGTTCGTTACCGGCGTGGGGCAACCGGTGGCCCAGGCCGTTCCGTTCAGCCACAAGCATCATGTCGGCGATATCGGACTGGACTGTCGTTATTGCCACAACGGGGTCGAGACATCAGCCTCGGCGGGGCTGCCGGCGACAGAAGTGTGCATGACCTGTCATTCGCAGCTCTTCACCAATGCCGAGATGTTGGCGCCGGTGCGCGCAAGTCTCGCTTCGGGACAGCCGCTGCAATGGCAGCGGGTCAATTCGGTGCCGGATTTCGTTTACTTCAACCACTCCATCCATATCGCGAAGGGCGTCGCCTGCGAGACCTGCCATGGCGCGGTCGACGACATGCCGCTGACGCGACGGGCGCATTCATTGTCGATGGAATGGTGCCTTGGCTGCCACCGCGACCCCGGTCCCAACCTTCGCCCGCCGCGGGACGTTTTCCTGATGCACTGGAAGCCGCCTGACGACATCGAGCAGATCCGGCGCTCCCTGATCAGCGTGCTCGACATTCATCCCGAGACCATGACGGATTGCTATGTCTGCCACCGTTGACCGAAATCCGGCTTTCGATCTTGCGGCATTGCGGCTCGCCGCGGCGGGGCGCGAGCCATGGCGAAGCATGGGCGAACTGGCTGACACGGCGGAGTTCCAGCGCTTTGTGGAGGCGGAATTCCCCGCGATGGCCGATCGCCTTCAGCCTGGCTTCGACCGGCGCACCGTCCTGAAACTGATGGGTGCATCGCTGTCGCTGGCCGGGCTGGCCGCCTGCAGCGAGGCCGAGAGCATCGTGCCTTATGTCCGCCAGCCGGAGAACATCATTCCCGGCCGGCCGCTCTACTACGCGACAGCCCTCTCCAGCGACGGCTACGGCATCGGAGCCGTGATCGAGAGCCATGAGGGCCGGCCGACAAAGGTCGAGGGCAACCCGGATCATCCGGCATCGCGCGGCGCCACCGATGCCGTCATGCAGGCGGCGGTGTTGTCGCTGTTCGATCCCGAGCGATCTCGCACGCCGCTCAAGCTGGGCGAGCCCGCAAGTTACGATGAGTTCCTGAAAGATATCGCCGAACTGGCTGGTGGATTCCTCGCTTCAGGCGGGCAAGGGCTGGCATTGCTGCTCGAGGCGACGACATCGCCGACGACGAAGGCGCAGATCGCGGCGCTGAGGGTGCGCTATCCCAGACTTCGCGTCTTCCGCCACGACCCGCTTGCGGCCAATTCCGGTGAACAGGCAACGGGTACATTGTTCGGCAGGCCGTTGACGGCGATCTACCGTTTCGACCGCGCCGATGTGATCGTCAGCCTGGATGCCGATTTCCTGGGCGATGGTCCGGGGCGCCTGGCCTATGCTCGTGATTTCGCGCAGCGGCGGCGGGTGCGCAAATCGACGGACACGATGAGTCGCCTCTATGTCGTCGAGACGACTCCCACCATCACGGGTGCTGCCGCCGACCATCGCCGAGCTATCAGGCCAAGCGCCGTCGCAAGCGTTGCGGCGGCGATCAAGGCCGCCCTCGATGGCGACAATGCCGCGGCCGGCTTGTCGCCGCTCGGTCCGGAATGGACAAACGCGCTTGCCGACGATCTGCGCGGCGCCGGCCGCAATGCGCTTGTGGTGGCCGGAGCGCACCAGGCACCGTCCGTGCATGCCTTGGCCTTCGCTATGAACGCCAGGCTCGGTGCCCTTGGCAACACGCTGCAATTGATCGAGCCGCCTGATGCCATGCCGGCGGATGGCGATCTTGCCACGCTCTGCGGGGCCATCACGGATGGTTCGATCGACAAGACCGTCGTGCTCGGCGCCAATCCCTTGCACACGGCGCCATCGGACCTCGATGCACGGAAGGCTTTTTCGAGCCTGAAGCTTCTTGTCCACTGGGGACTCTACCGCGATGAGACGGCGTTTCTGGCTCGCTGGCATATCCCAGCCGCGCACGAGTTGGAGAGCTGGAGCGATATCCGGGCCTATGACGGTACGGTTTCGATCGTGCAGCCGCTCATAGAGCCTCTGTTCGGTGGCAAGAGCCTGCATCAGTTGCTTGCCGCGCTGGGCGGTGAATTCGGCGCCAATGCGCAGGCACCGGTGCGCCGGACGTGGGTCGCCATGGACGAGGTGGCCTGGCGCAAGGCGCTGCGCGACGGCATCGTGCCGAACACTGCTGCTGGTCCCGCTGCCGTTTCGGCACCGCCGGATAGCGATGGCTCGGCACCCAATGCCGCCACCAAAGGGTTGGAGGTTCGCTTCGTCGCCGATCCCTGGCTTCGCGACGGCCGCCACGCCAATTCATCCTGGCTTCAGGAATTGCCCCGGCCGTTAAGCAAGCTCGTCTGGGGCAATGCGGCGCTGGTCTCGCCAGCCACCGCGCAGCGCCTGAGGCTCGAAAACGGGCAGGTGGTCAACCTGGCGCGGGACGGCAGGACGCTGGACGCACCCGTCTGGATCACGCCGGGACAGCCTGACGACACAGTGACGCTGTCGCTCGGTTTTGGACGCAAGGCCGGCTCGGTGGCGGCACTCGCAGGCGGCTACGACGCCTTCGCGATACGGACCAGCGATGCGCCATGGTTTGCCGACGATGTCGTCCTGAGCCCGCGCGGCGGTTCGGCGCGTGTAGTCACGACCCAGCATCATCAAGCGATGGAGGGCAGGGCGATCATCCGCCATGCTTCGCTCGATGCGTTCAGGGCAAATCCCCATTTCGTGCGCGCCCACGCGCCCCCAGCGCCCGTGGAATCGCTCTACCCCGACTGGAGCTATGACCAGGAAGCCTGGGGCATGTCGATAGACCTGTCGGCCTGCATCGGCTGCATGGCCTGCGTGTCGGCCTGTCAGGCCGAGAACAACATCGCAACGGTGGGGCCGGACGAGGCGGCACTCGGCCACGAAATGCACTGGCTGCGCGTCGACCGCTACTATGCGGGCGGGATCGACGATCCGGACATGTTCTTCCAGCCGGTGCCGTGCATGCATTGCGAGAAGGCCCCGTGCGAGGTCGTCTGTCCGGTCAATGCGACCATCCATACGCATGACGGTCTGAACGCGCAGGTCTACAACCGCTGCATCGGCACGCGCTACTGTTCGCAGAACTGTCCCTACAAGGTGCGGCGGTTCAATTTCCTGGAGTACCAGGAGTTCGACAAGGACAGCGCGGGACCGGAGCAGGCCGTCCACAATCCCGATGTCACCGTGCGTTCGCGCGGCGTCATGGAAAAATGCAGCTACTGCGTACAGCGCATTTCGCAAAAACGGATCCGCGCCCAGATCGAGAACCGGGAGATCGAGGACGGTGAGATCGTCACCGCCTGCCAGCAGGCGTGCCCGACAAAAGCCATCACCTTCGGCGATCTCAACAGGAAGGATTCGCAGGTCGTCCAGGAAAAGGCCTCGCCACACAATTACGCGCTGCTCGAAGAACTGAACACAAGACCGCGCACCACCTATCTGGGCAAGGTCAGCAACCCTAGCGACAGGCTCGCCGCGACATCCGGCTCGGAGGGCGGCGATGGCTGACGTGGCCGCCCGCAGGACGAGCAAAGGCATGACACCTGTGCTGCGCGGGCGTCACGATTTTCCAGAGATCAGCGGCCGTATCAGCGCGGTGGTCCTGCAAGGGAAGTTGCCGCGGTTCTTCTGGTCGGCGTTCTTCGTCTGCTTCGCCTTCGTATTACTGTTCCTCTATTCCATCACCTACCTGGTCTCGGTCGGCGTTGGCGCCTATGGGGTCAACATTCCCGTGGTCTGGGGCACGATGATCTCGAGTTTCGTGTGGTGGATCGGCATTGGCCATGCCGGTACGCTGATCTCAGCGGTGCTGCTGCTGCTGCGCCAGCCCTGGCGCGCCTCGATCAACCGCTTCGCCGAGGCGATGACGCTGTTTGCCGTGGCGATGGCCGGCCTCTACCCTATCCTGCATCTTGGCCGGCCGTGGTTCTTCTATTGGCTCTTGCCCCTGCCCAACACCCACATGCATTGGCCACAATGGCGCAGCCCGCTGGTCTGGGACTTCGCCGCGATTTCCACCTACGCCACCGTCTCGCTGCTGTTCTGGTACACGGGATTGCTGCCTGATCTCGGCGTGCTGCGCGACCGGGCGAAGTCGCGTGGCGGGCAACTTTTCTACGGCGTCCTCGCGCTTGGCTGGCGCGGCTCGGCCTATCATTGGGCGCGATACCGAACGGTCTATTTCCTGATGGCGGCACTCGCAACACCGCTGGTCGTTTCGGTTCATTCGATCGTCGCTCTCGATTTCACCTTCGCCATCACGCCGGGCTTCCATTCGACGATCTTTCCGCCCTATTTCGTCGCCGGCGCGCTCCTCTCCGGCTTCGCCATGGTGCTGACCATAGCCATTCCCTTGCGCTGGGCATTCGCTGTGGAAGACCTGATCACGCCGCGCCACATGGACAACGCCGCCAAACTGATGATCGCGGCCGGCATGGTCGTCATTTACGGCTATGCATCGGAAGCGTTCTTCACCTGGTATTCGGGTGAGCCTTACGAGCGCGCGATGATGGTCCAGCGCGCCGTCGGCCCTTATGCGCCGCTGTTCTGGACCATGCTCTTCTGCAATTGCGCGGTGCTGCAACTGCTTTGGTTTCGCCGTGTGCGATCCAATATGCCGCTGCTGTTTTCGATCGCTCTGGTCATCAACATCGGCATGTGGCTGGAGCGCTACATCATCGTGGTGACCGGCCCGAGCCGCGACTACCTGCCGTCGTCCTGGGGCGAGCAGTCGCTGACCTGGCTCGATTTCGGCATCCTGTTCGGATCGATCGGCACCTTCTTCGCGCTGGTCTTCCTGTTTATCCGCATCCTGCCGGCGATAACCATCTTCGAGGTCGAGGAACTGGCCGAGCAGAAAGGCGGCGCGGCATGAGCGTCCATGGCGTCATCGCGGCTTTCGCCGATCCGGATGCGCTGACCAGGGCGGCGCAAGCGATGCGCGACAAGGGGTACCGGCATATGGATGCGTTCTCGCCGTTCGAGGTGCACGGCCTGACAGACATATTGGGCATGCGAAAGACACGGCTGCCATGGGTCATGCTTGCGGGTGGCGTCGCCGGCGGCGTGCTGGTCTATGCATTGATCCTTTATTCCGTCGAGATCGACTATCCGGTCAATGTCGGCGGCCGGCCGCTGCATTCCTGGCCGCCGTTCACGGTCATCGCCTTCGAAGCCGCGATCCTGGCCAGCGTGTTTGCCGGCTTCTTCGGCATGCTGGCCGAGAACCGGCTGCCGCAATATTATCACCCCGTCTTCAACGCCGAGAGCTTCACCTACGCGAGCGGCGGCAAGTTCTACCTGCTGATCGAGGCCACCGACCCGAAATACCGCAAGGGCGTCACCAAGGGGCAGCTGACACGGCTTGGCGCCGAGACGGTCGAAGAGGTGGCGATATGAACCCGCGGCTGCTTTTGCCGGTTTGCCTGCTCCTCGGCGCCTGCAAGCAGGACATGGCCGACCAGCCTCGCTACGATCCGCTCGAAACCAGCAGAGAGTTCGCCGACGGCATGTCGGCAAGGACACCGGTCGAAGGCACGGTGACGCGCGACGCCGACCTGGCGGCGACGCCGGACAAATTCCCGTACCCGATCACCATGGCGCTGCTTCAGCGTGGGCAGCAACGCTTCGATATATTCTGCTCTCCCTGCCATGGCCGCACCGGCGACGGGCACGGGATGGTGGTCAGGCGTGGTTTCCCGCCGCCTCCGACCTACCATCAAGATGCGCTGCGCAAGGCGCCGGACCGGCATTTCTACGACGTCATCACCGACGGTTACGGTGCGATGTATCCCTATGCCGCGCGTGTCGAGCCGCGGGACCGCTGGGCGATCGTGGCCTATATCCGGGCGCTGCAATATTCGCGACATGCTGCGGCCGGCACGCTGCCCGAATCCCTTCGCGCGAAACTCGATGCCGAGGCGGCACGATGAAGCGCGCCGCCCGGCCCGACGACCACCTCGTCCTGCTGCTCGCAGCCGCCGCCGCAGGGCTCTCTCTGTGCGCGGCCGGGCTGTTCGTCGCCCCGCGCGCGACACTGGCCGGCTGGCTGATGACGGCGGTGTTCCTGCTCGGATTGCCGCTTGGCGCAATGACCCTGCTCATGGTGCACGGCCTGACCGGGGGGCGCTGGGGCGACGCGTTGCGGCCGCCGCTGCGGGCCGCCGTCGCGACCTTGCCTGTCGCGCTGCTGTTGATGCTGCCGGTGCTTGCGCGGCTCGATCTGGTCTTTCCCTGGGCAGGAGCCGACCCGGCGCTGACGGAAGCGGTGCGCCAGAAAATGACCTATCTCAACGTGCCATTCTTCGTCGTTCGTTTCATCGTCTATGCTGTCGTCTGGCTGGCGCTGGCCTGGCTTGTACTTGGCTGGACGGCGCCCGGTTCGGCCGCAAGCAGGACCGGCGGCGGCTACGCCATCGGGCTCGTCGCGCACGGCTTTGCCGTGACGGTGTTTGCCATCGATTGGATGATGTCGATAGAGCCGGATTTTTCCTCCACCATCTATGCGATGCTCGAAGCGGCGGCCGAGGTCGTCGGCGTGTGCGGGCTGGCGCTGGCGGTGCTCTCGGCCGGCCGTGCGATCGAGTCGGCGCCGGGTGTCGAGGAGGACGTGGCGCTCGGCGAAGACCTCGCCAACATGATGTTCGGCTTCATGCTCATCTGGGCCTATCTGGCATTCATGCAGTGGCTGGTCGTCTGGGGCGGCGACCTGCCCGACGAAATCCATTGGTATGTCATCCGTGGTCGAAATGGCTGGCAGTATCTGCTTTGGCTGCTGATCGCGCTGCAATTTGCCTTGCCCTTCGCCGGTTTCCTGAACCGCTCCGTCAAGCGCAGCCGCGTTGGCCTGATAGGGCTCGGCGCGTTCCTGCTGGCCGGACATTTCGCCGATGTCGCCTGGCGCGTCCGGCCGGCTTTGTCCGCCCTCGGTGCAGGAGTGTCGTGGCCGGACCTCGCGGCAATGGTCGGCGCCGGCGGCATCTGGTTCGGGTGCTTCGTCTATATCTGGACCAGGCCTGATCGCATCGTCGTCTGGCGCGGGAGGCTGGCCCGTGGCTAAGGTCGTGCGTCATCCCGAAACACGCGATGTCTGGCCGAGGGCGCTCGTGCTCATTGGCCTCGGCCTGCTTGTCTTCCTGGCGCTCGCCGCGCTTGGGCTGAGGCTGATTTTCGATACGGCCCCGTTCTGGCCACTTGCGGGCACGCAGATGAACGGCAGCGCCGCAGGTCCCGCCTTGCAGGATTTCCCCGGGGCCGATCTTGCCGCGTTCCGTCAGCAGGAAGATCGTGAACTCGGCATGCTTGCATGGGTCGACCGCAATGGTGGCATCGCGCGCATTCCGATCGACGACGCCATGAAGCTGATCGCCGCGCAGGGACTGCCGGATTGGGCGGGAACGCCCGCTGCGGCCGGCGAGGACTGCGCCTTGCTTGAGGGCGAGGTTCCGCGCGCGCCGCAGGCCGGCATTTGTCGCGCCCGAGCGGACGCCGCGCAGCCAAACGCCAGGGCGCCGCAGCAGCGCCAGGCTGCACCGGCCATGGAGACGAGGCCATGAGGCGTTTGGTCCTGCCGCTCGTGCTCCTGGCTGCAATGACCGCCAGCGTGCGCGCGCGGCCGGTTTTCGAACCGCAGATCGGCGCGCAGCTCAGCCTCGACACAGTCTTCCGCGAGGCTTCGGGCGGACGGCAGACGCTTTCCGGCATTCTCGGCGGGCGGCCGGCGCTGCTCATCTTCGGTTACGACAAATGCCCCAACCTCTGCGGCGTGACCCAGCAGGCGGTTGCCTCGGATCTGAACAAGACCGGCCTCGATCCCGCGACCTACCACGCTCTCTTCGTCTCGATAGATGCTTCCGAGACCGTCGCGGATGCGGCGTCCATCCAAGCCGAAGTCGGGCGGTCCGCCGGTCAGGCAGGGTTGTCCGCGTGGCGCTTCTTGACCAGCGAGGATGGCGCTGGCGCCGCTCTTGCCGTGGAGGCCGGCATCACATTCGACCGGCGCGACCGGATCTCGCAATATGTCCACCCGATCGCGGTCATCGCGCTGACGCCGCAAGGCCGCATCGCGCAAGTACTTCCGGCGCTGAGTTTCGAGCCGCGAGATCTCAGGCTTGCCCTGGTCGAGGCGTCGGCCGGGCGGCTTGGCTCCATCGCCGATCATGTCTTTCTGCTGTGTGCCGGCTTCGATGCATCAAAGGGCCAGTACACGCCAGCGGTCTGGGCAGTCGTGAAGGTGACTGGCATGGCGACGCTGCTTGGCCTTGGCGCCACCATCCTCGTTCTGTCGCGAAGGAGGCCGATTTGACGTTCGGCATCCCTTTTACGCCGCCGCAGGCCTCCTCGATTGCCGGCAGTGTCGACGCCCTGTTCTACGTGCTGCTTGCCTTCACCGTCGCGCTGGGCGTCTTCCTGACCAGCCTGGTCGTTTTCTACGCCGTCAAATATCGCGCCGGCTCCAAGGTGGAGCGAACGGGGGAGCGTGCGCGCAGCACGCCGCTCGAGGTGACCTGGACAGTCGCCAGCCTGCTGATCGCTTTCACCATCTTCGGATGGGGAGCCGTGCTGTTCCTGCGCCGCGAACACCCGCCCCTTGACGCACTCGAGATCGCCGGCCTTGGCAAGCAATGGATGTGGGAGTTCCGTCATCCTGGCGGCCAGCGTGAAATCAACGAACTGCATGTGCCGGTCGGCAAGGCGGTGATCGTGTCGCTGGCATCGCAGGACGTGATCCACTCATTCTTCGTACCTGCCTTCCGGGTCAAGCAGGACGCGGTGCCGGGGCGCACCACGCATGTCTGGTTCATCGCCAGCGAGCCCGGGCGGTATCATTTGTTCTGCGCGCAATATTGCGGCACCCAGCATTCGGAGATGGGCGGCTGGGTGACCGTGATGCCGCCGCAAGAATATGCGGCGTGGCTGGGCAACCAGGGCCAGGGTGAAACGCTTGCGGCCGACGGCGAAAAACTCTTCCGCGCGCTCGGCTGCTCCGGCTGCCATGGCAATTCCAGCAAGGTGAGGGCGCCGGATCTGGCTGGGGTCTTCGGACGGCCGGTGGTCTTGGACAATCAACAGACCGTCATTGCCGACGACCGCTATTTGCGCGATTCCATCCTCAATCCGAAGAAGGAGATCGCCGCCGGGTATGAACCCGTGATGCCGAGCTTTGACGGCCTTGTCGACGAGCAGGAGCTACAGATGCTGCTGGCGTATCTCAAATCCCTGTCGCCGCGAGCAACCAGGGAAAGCGGGGCGACCCAATGAGCAGGCAAGCCTTGGCGCCTTCGAGCTATCTGCATGGGGAGGCCGGACCTGCCGCCTGGCTCTTGACCACCGACCACAAGCGCGTCGCCTGGCTCTACCTGATGTCGCTGACGGCGTTCTTTTTTCTTGGCGGTGCCTTTGCCGTGATGATCCGGATCGAACTCGCGTCGCCTGCGGGCGATCTGGTATCGGACGATGTCTATAACAGGCTGTTTTCCCTGCATGGCATCATCATGGTGTGGTTCTTCCTGGTGCCGTCGATCCCCGCGACGCTCGGCAATTTCCTGCTGCCGCTGATGATCGGCGCGCGCGATCTCGCTTTTCCGCGGCTCAATCTTGCCAGCTGGTACGTGTTCATCTTCGGCAGCGCCTTTGCCCTGGCCGCGGTGCTCGCCGGCGGTGTCGACACGGGTTGGACCTTCTACACGCCGCTCTCGACGCTCTATGCCAACGGCTTCGTTTCGATGGCCGCGCTGGGTGTCTTCATCGTCGGCTTCTCGACGATCATGACCGGCATCAACTTCATCGTCACCGTCCACACGTTACGCGCGCCGGGGCTGACCTGGTTCAGACTGCCGATCTTCGTCTGGACGATGTATGCGACCGCGCTGGTCATGGTGCTGGCGACACCGGTGCTGGCCGCCTCGCTGATCCTGATCGTGCTGGAGCGTGCCTTCGGTATCGGCATCTTCAATCCCGCTCTGGGCGGCGACCCGCTGCTGTTCCAGCATCTGTTCTGGTTCTACTCACATCCCGCGGTCTACATCATGATCCTGCCCGGCATGGGCGTGGTTTCCGAAGTGCTGCCCTGCTTCAGCAAGCGCCCGCTGTTCGGCTACAAGGCGGTGGCGATGTCTTCGATGGCGATTGCCGTGTTCGGCTTCCTGGTCTGGGGTCACCATATGTTCGTATCAGGCCAGTCGGCCTATGCCGGCATCGTGTTCTCGTTCCTGTCGTTCTGCGTCGCGATCCCCTCGGCGATAAAGGTGTTCAACTGGACGCTGACGCTGCGCAAGGGCGAAATCACTTTCGAGACGCCCATGCTTTATGCGCTGTTTTTCCTGGCGCTGTTCACTTTCGGGGGGCTGGCCGGCCTGTTCCTGGCCGCTCTCGCCGTCGACGTCCACGTTCATGACACCTATTTCGTCGTGGCGCATTTCCATTACATCATGGTCGGCGGCATGGTGACGGCCTACATGGCGGGGTTGCATTTCTGGTGGCCGAAGATCACCGGCCGCGTCTATTCCGAAACCTGGGGCCGTATCGCCGCGACCGTGACCTTCCTCGGCTTCAACCTGACTTTCTTCCCGCAATTCGTGCTCGGTTTTCTCGGCATGCCGCGGCGCTATCACACCTATCCGCCGGAGTTTCAGTTCTGGCACGTATTGTCCTCGGCCGGCGCGGTCGTTCTGGCCGTCGGCTATCTTATGCCGCTGCTCTATCTCGGCTGGTCGCTGTTTCGCGGGACGCGGGCGCCGGCCAACCCGTGGGGCGCGACCGGCCTTGAATGGCAGACGGCTTCGCCGCCGCCCCCGCATAATTTCGACACCATGCCCGTGGTCAGGCGGCCGGCCTATGACTATGCCATGAAAGGCCTGAGGCACGAGACGTTCAGCCCGCACAGGGACGAAGCCTCATGAGCGGGCCGACCGAAAGCATTGCCTTCGATACACGGGCCCGCGAGAAGGCGGCCGATGCATTCGGCATGTGGATTTTCATCGGCTCCGAGGCGATGCTGTTCGGCGCGATCGTGCTGGTGTTCCTCTACGCCCGATTGAGCTATAGCGCGGCATTCGCCGCGGCGTCGCAACATCTGTCATTGCCGCTCGGCACGCTGAATACGGCGGTTCTGATCACCAGCAGCTTCGCGATGGCGCTTGCCCATATGTTCACGGCTGCCCGGCGTTGGCGGCCCGCCTTCTGGGCCTTGATGTCCACGAGCCTGCTTGGCTGCATCTTTCTGGTGATCAAGGCCGTCGAATACAGCAAGGAATTCAGCGAGGGCCTGGCGCCGGTGCTCGGCGCGCCGTTCCGCTTCGCAGGCCCAGATCCGGCCCATGCCGAATTCTTCTTCGCGCTCTATTTCGCCATGACATCGCTGCACGCGCTGCATCTGATAGGCGGCATCGCGGTGATTGCCGGCATGCTGTTGCTCTGGCCGAGGACCGCGCAGGCGAGCCGGGCGCGCCGCGTGCAGGCGATCGGACTCTACTGGCATTTCGTCGACATCGTCTGGGTGTTCCTGTTCCCGGTCCTCTATCTGATCAACCGGGCCTGACGACGATGAGCGACCTCGCCAAACTCACATTCGCCTATCTCGCGCTGCTCGCCTTGCTGGCGCTTACCGTCGGCTCTTCGTTTGTCGACCTCGGTGGGTTCAATTCCGCGATCAACCTTGCCGCGGCGGCTGCCAAGACAGTGGTGATCGCGCTGCTGTTCATGCATCTGGCGGGCGAGGGCATCCTCCCCAGGCTCGCGGTCGCGGCGGTGGGCCTGTGGCTGGCCATTCTCTTTGGCCTGACCCTGATCGGGCAATAGCCTGCGGGGCTAGTGTGGCGCGCGTCATCAACGGTCACGCGGATTGCCCAAGGCTGGATCGCGGCGCCTCGTGTAGCCGTCGACGCGGGGCAAGCCGTCGGCCATGTCGATGAATGGCAGGCGCATATCCCAATAGGCCTGTGCCTGTGGCGGAAACCGCTCCGGCGCGTCCATGAAGCCGATCGAGACATAGAGTTCGTCACGCAGGCCTTCGTCGGCATAGAAGATCGAGGTACCGCAATCGGCGCAGAAGGAGCGGACGACTCCCTTCGTCTTCGAAAAGGTCTTAGGCTTCCCGTCGGTCAGCTTGACCTGGTGCGGACGATAGCCGATCCAGATGGTCATCGGTCCGCCGATCGCCCGCCGGCAATCGTCGTCATGGTCGAAGCAGATCCAGAAGGGCTCTCCTTCCATCACCGCCGTGACGGCACCGCAGAAACAATGTCCGCGCTCGATGCGAGCCATGTTGCTGTCCGTTGTCAGAGACTGTCGGTCGTCAGGACGGCGCTTCCGCTGCGGTCGAGCATGAATTTTCTCCGAAGCTGTTGGGGGATCTGATCCTGCGGGGTCAACGCAGCGCCGCCAAATTGGTTTCCGGCCATAGGAGCGGCGGCGGATTCAAATCTGCGCTTCCGGCCTAGCCGCTGGAACCTGCCGGTCGAAACCAGGTTATGACTGTGCCAAAGGAGGACCGGCCATGACTGGAAGCGAAAATCGCCGCGAGACTGGTGCCACCAAATATCCGGCCAGGAGCGACGGCGATCCCGCCGATTCATTCTCCCAGGCCGCCGCAGGCAACAAGCCGCCGGCGTCCGGGCAAGGCCTGACGCGCCCTTCAGGCGAGGTGAATGAGAAAACGCATCAGTCCGAGGGGCAGAATCCATCCCGGCGGGCGCCCCCCGACCAGCCGCCCAGAAAAGGCGCCGGCTCAGCCACTTCTGAGCACTCAAAAGACGGCCAAGTGCCGCCCGGAGGCCGGGAGCCTGGTGCGTTCGACAAGGAATGAACGATTCACAATTGACAAGCCGGCGGTGCTTGTGGATTAGTGAGAACGTTCTCAGAGAACGTTCTCACCGCTGCGGCGGACTTACCTTTTGGGAGGAGGTATGGGTACCGACGAGATCCGGCTGGCTGTTCGCATCGCGAATATTGCAAAATCCTACGGACCCACAGTCGCACTCGATTCCGTCTCCATTGATCTGCGGCCAGGGGAAGTCCATGCGCTGTTGGGCGAGAACGGCGCCGGCAAATCGACGCTCGTGAAAATCCTCAGCGGCGTCGTGACGCCTGACGGCGGATCCATGTCGATCTTCGGCAAGCCTTATGCGCCGCATGGCATCATCGATGCGCGGGCGCAGGGCGTGGCGACGGCCTTTCAGGAACTCAGCCTGCTGCCGAATCTCAGCATCGCCGAGAATCTCGTGCTGCCGAAAATGCCGAAGGGCAAGCTAGGTCTCGTCTCGCGCCGCACCGCCAAGGCATCAGCTGGCAAGGTTCTTAACGACTACGCTCTCTCCCACTTTGATCCTGACACGCCCGTCGGCGTGCTTTCGCTTTCGGATCGTCAGCGGCTTGAGATCGTGCGCGCCTTCACCCATGCCTCGAAGCTCTTGATCCTCGATGAGCCGACGGCCGCGCTGGCGGACGTCGAATGGCTGTTTGAGCTCGTGCGCCGGCAGAAGAACCTGCAGACCGCCATCCTCTACATTTCCCACCGCCTCGGCGAGGTGCGCACCCTGTGTTCGCGCGCCACCATCCTGCGCAATGGCCGCAGCATCGGCACCGTCGAGTTGTCCGGCGCTTCGGACGAGAACATTTTCGAGATGATGGTCGGCCGAAGCGCGCGTGAGACGACCGCCTCGCAGCCTTTGGTCGCCGACACCGCGCCCGTCGCGCTCAGCGTTCGGGGCCTCTCCGGCGGCATTTTGCGCGACGTGTCGTTTGATGTCAGGCGAGGTGAGATCGTCGGCATCGCCGCGCTCGAGGGGCAGGGCCAACGCGACCTGTTCAGGACGATGATCGGCCTCTCCAAGGCGAAAAGCGGCGGCATCGAGATCGACGGCGTGCCCGCCCAGATCGCCAGCCCGGGCGCCGCGCTCCATTTCGGCAACGGCCTTGCCTACCTGCCGGAGGACCGCAAGTCGGAAGGGATTTTCGCCGGCCTCAGCACCGCCAGCAACATGGTGTTGCCTATCATTTCGCGTATCGCGCAGGGTGGCGTCGTCTGGCCGGCCAGCGAGCGTCGCATTGCGAAAAAAACCGCTGAGGCGGTCGAACTGCAGGAGCGCTATCTGCAGTTCAAGATCGATGAGCTTTCCGGTGGCAACCAGCAGAAGGCGCTTCTGGCGCGCGTCATGATGACGGGTGCGCGCACTCTACTGCTTTTCGATCCGACGCGTGGAGTCGATGTCGGAACCAAGCAGTCGATCTACGAGGCGATCCGGAAGTTCGCTGCCGATGGCGGCTCGGTGCTCTTTTACTCGTCCGAACTGCCGGAACTCGTCCATCTCGCGCATCGCTGCATGGTGCTCTATGGCGGCCGCGTCTTCGCCGAATATCAGGGCGATGCCATCGATGAGCCGACTATCGTCGGCGCGCTGATCGGCCACGCTGCGGGCGCGGTGAATGGAGTGGCCGCATGACCGCGGTCCAGGCAAATCCCGCGCCCCGCCGCTCCGCGTTATGGAGGGCTGTCATCAGCGGCACCGGCATCGTGGCGATGATCTATGTCCTGCTTTATGCGCTCTACGCGTTCTGGCAACCGGATGCGCTTTCGGTCTACACCTTCACCGATCTCGTCAACAACTCGACGCCATTGGCGCTCGCGGCAGCGGGCGAGACGCTGGTCGTCATCAGCCGCGGCTTCGACTTGTCCGTCGCAGGCGTCGTCTCGCTGACCAATGTGCTGATGGCGGTCTATCCGTTCGGTGGTCCGGGCGGTGCGCTGGCCAGCCTCCTGATGTGCTGTGCGATCGGCGGTGCCGTCGGCGCAATCAACGGCATTCTCGTGGCCAGGCTTGGACTGCAGACCATCGCGGCGACGCTCGGCACGATGATCGTCTGCCAGGGACTTGCGCTGGTTATCCTGGACGCGCCTGGCGGTATGGTTGCCGACTTCGTCACCTATACGCTGACCGACACCCTGTTCGGTATCATCCCGATCGCCGGGCTGTTTCTGGTTGCCGCCATCGCGCTTTGGCTTGCCTTCCGGCGGACCAATACCGGGATCGGCCTCTATGCGATCGGCGCCGACGAGCAGTCGGCTCGCTTCTCCGGCGTGCCCGTGGCAGGGGTACGCATCACGGCCTTTGTCGGCGCCGGCATCCTTTACGGCGTCGCCGGCTTCATGCTGAGCGCCCAGACGGCGACAGGAAATCCGACAGCCGGCACGCCATTCCTGATGCTCACCTTTGCCGCAGTGGCGCTCGGCGGCACGCCGTTGAGTGGCGGCCGGGGCAGCCTCGTTGGCTCGATCCTGGGCGCCGGTACGCTGATGCTTTTGCAGAAGGTGCTTTTCTCGGGTGGGGTCTCGTCCTTCTACACCGGCATATTCCAAGGTTTCGTGCTGGTGCTTGCGATCGTGTTCGGCAGCGCCGTGGCGCGCCTGCTCAAGAAGGAAGAGATCCGGTGAACGCGCATAAGGACGTTGCGACGCGTTTCGAGGCCAACTCCGACCGGCGCGGCAGGCAAAGGCTCGACCGGGAGGTGGTCAATACGCTTGTCGTATTTGGGCTGAGTATCGTGCTTGTGGTGTGCTCGCGCTTCATCAGTCCGGCCCTGGGTTCCTGGGATCAGGTGCTGACGGTTCTCATCCTCGCGTCCTTCCTGATCGTGTTGTCGTTTGGGCAAGGGCTCGTCATCCTGATCGGTGGGCTCGACCTATCGGTCCCCGCCCTCATCACGCTCGGCGGCGTGTTGACGACGACGTGGATTGGTAGCGGCGATGCCGGCATCTGGTACATGCTGCCGGCCATTCTGGTCATTTGCGCGCTGGTCGGCACGATCAGCGGACTGGGAATTGTCTGGCTGAAGGTTCCTCCCTTCATCATGACCATGGCGACCTCGATCGTCGTGGCATCGGTGGCGCTGGGCTACACCAGCGGGACGCCGCGCGGCGGTTCTCCGTCCGCCTTGCTGTGGCTGATGAAGGAATGGTTCCTCGGCGTGCCGCTGGTCATCTACTTCACCGTCGCTTTCATCCTGTTCGGCTGGTTCTTGCAGAATTTCACTGCGCTCGGCCGCCGGCTCTACGCCCTTGGCACCAACAGGAACGCCGCTCTCATCGCCGGCGTCGCTGTCAATCGGCTCGAGCTCGTCCCCTATGCGATCAGTGCCGCTTGCGCAGGCTTCGTCGGCATGATGCTGGTGGGCTATTCGAACGGGGCGACGCTGAGGATGGGCGACAGCTACATGCTGCCTTCCATCGCTGCCGTCGTGGTCGGCGGCTCCTCGATCCTCGGCGGCAGCGGAACTTTCATCGGGACGGTCGGCGGCGCAATTCTTCTGACGACGCTTGGCACCGTTATCTCCGCTATCGGCCTCAACGAAGGATGGCGCACCGTCATAGAGGGCGCAATCATTGTCGCCGCCCTGCTGGTGCTGCGCGGTGAATTCCTGGCCGATCTCGGAAATCGAATGCTGACGCGGAGGAAGTGACCATGCCTGTGCGTGAAATGCGTTTTGTCCAATTGTGAGAACGTTCTCACAAGCTCTGGTCCGGCACCTGCAAGGGCCAAATTCCAACGGGAGGTTGATCGAAATGAGGCTGTTAAAAAGACTGGGACTGGCCGCGTCGCTGACGCTTGCCACCGCCATGGGCGTTGGGATGGTTGTCGACCATGCCCAAGCGCAGGACAAGAAGTTCAAGATATATCTGTCGCTGAGCTACAGCGGCAATTCGTGGCAGTCGGAGGCCGCGAACATCGTCAAGGCGTTGGCGCAGACGCCGCCCTACGACAAGACGGTGGAGCTGAAGGAAGTCATCTCGGGAACCGACCCCCAGGCTCAGATCTCGGCCTATGAAAGCATGATACAGGCTGGCGCCGACGGCATCATCAGCTTCCCGATCTCGTCGACGGCGCTGAACCGCACGGTCCATCGCGGCTGCCAGAAGGGCGTGCTCTTCTTCATGTACGACGCCACGGTGACCGAGCCTTGCGCCTACAATGTCAGCTATATCACCGCAGGCTTCGGCGAGAACACCGCCCAGGCCTTGGTCAATATCCTGGGAGGCAAGGGCAAGATCTTCCTGAGCCGTGGCGTCCCGGGCAACTCGGTGGATAAGCGCCACACCGACGGCGCGATGCACATTTTCAACCAGTATCCCGGCATCAAGGTCGTCGCGGAATACTACTCCTACTGGGATGACCGCACCACACAGCAGGAGACGGCCAAGGCTCTCGCTGCGCATCCCGATGTTGACGGCATCTGGGCTCAGGCAGGCGAATATGGCGCCGTTCAAGCGCTGCTCGACAAGGGCAACAAACTGGTTCCGATGACCGGCGAGAACTCGGACGGTTTTCGTCTCGGACTGGCAGACCCGAAGATGCAAGGCATGGGTCTCAAGGGTGTGTCCGCCGGTTCGCCGCCTGCTACGTCAGGCTATGCCTTCAAGCTGATGATGGAGATCCTGACCAAGAAGCGCGACCTGAAGCCGATGAACATCGAGTACCCGCTGCCTTGGGTGCCAGCGGATCAAGTAAAACCCTGCAAAGGCGATACCTTCGCCGACGGGTGCAATGTTTTCCCGTCCGACAAGGTCCCGAGTTCCTTCGTCACCGAGGTCTTCAATCCCGATTTGCTGCCGGAACTGTCGCTGCAGTCGGCGCTCGAGGGCAAGCCAACACCAGGAGCGACCATTCAGGCATTGCCCGCGGACGTGAAGCAGGCGCCCGATGCCCCTGGCATCAACTGCTCATCGTGCAAGGCTCCGGCCGACGAATACAAGCTCACCAAGATCGAGCCGACGGTAAAACTCTGACGATCAGCAATGCAACAGGTGGACGGCATCCTGCCGCCCACCTGACTCAACATAAGGATGAGAATATGCCGACTTTTCTGAAACGGGGCAGGGATCCCGAAGCTGTCGCCCAGAGCGATGCGGCCGTCCGGACGACCGTCGAGACGATCCTTGCCGACATAGAAAAGCGAGGCGATACCGCTGTCCGGGAGTTGTCGGAGCGTTTCGACAAATGGTCGCCGCCAAGCTTCCGGCTCAGCGACAGCGAGATCGAGCATGCGATGTCCAAGGTGTCGGCAAGCGACATCGAGGATATTCGCTTCGCCCAGGCCCAGGTTCGCAATTTCGCCGAGAAGCAGCGCGCCTGCCTCCAGGACCTCGAAGTGGAAACGCTTCCCGGCGTTGTCCTCGGCCACAAGAACATTCCCGTGGAAACAGTCGGCTGCTACGTGCCGGGCGGGAAATACCCGATGGTCGCCTCCGCGCATATGAGCGTGGTGACGGCCAAGGTCGCCGGGGTGAAGAAGATCATCGCCTGCGCGCCGCCGTTCCAGGGCGGTCCGCATCCGGCTATCGTGGCCGCGATGCACATGGCCGGCGCGGACGAGATCTACGTTCTGGGCGGTGTGCAGGCCGTCGGCGCCATGGCGCTCGGAACCGAAACCATCGGGCGCGTCGACATGCTCGTCGGTCCTGGCAATGCCTTCGTCGCTGAAGCCAAGCGGCAATTGTACGGCCGTATCGGCATCGACCTGTTCGCCGGCCCGACCGAGACGCTGGTCATTGCCGACGACAGTGTCGACGGCGAGATCTGCGCGACCGATCTGCTCGGCCAGGCCGAGCATGGTCCGACCAGTCCCGCCGTGCTTTTGACAAACTCGGAGAGGCTCGCGCGCGACACCCTGGCCGAGATCGAGCGGCAGCTGAAGATCCTGCCGACCGCCGAGATCGCCGCCAAGGCATGGGCGGACTATGGCGAAGTGATCGTCTGCGCTTCCTACGAGGAAATGGTCGCGGAGGCCGACCGGATCGCATCCGAGCACGTCCAGGTCATGACGCGCGATCCGGACTACTTCCTCGACAACATGCGCAATTACGGCGCTCTGTTTTTGGGAGCGCGTACGAATGTTGCCTATGGCGACAAGGTCATCGGCACCAACCATACGCTGCCGACCAAGAAGGCGGCCCGTTACACAGGCGGTTTGTGGGTTGGCAAGTTCATCAAGACCTGCACCTATCAGCGCGTTCTGACCGACGAAGCGAGCGCCATGATAGGCGAGTACTGTTCGCGCCTGTGTGTCCTCGAGGGATTCTATGGGCATGCCGAGCAGGCCAACATCCGGGTCCGCCGCTATGGAGGTCGCAACCAGGCCTAAGCCAGCGCGCCAACGGAGTTTTCATGTCGATCATCGCCCGCAACAAGAACAGCAAGCCCCGCCTGACCGTGAAGGATCTGGCGCGCGATCTCGGCATGTCTGTTTCGACCGTATCCAGGGCCTTTCACGCCGATGCCGTGATCGCCAAGAATACGCGGGACCTGGTGCTGAACCGTGCGAGGGAGATCGGCTATTCGCCGAACCCTTTCGCGCGCAGCCTCATCACCAAGAAGACGCGTATCGTGGGTATCGTCGTCGCGGACATCAAGAACCCGTTCTATCCGGAAGTGCTGACGCGGCTGACCACCGCCCTTCGTGCCATCGACATGAACGTGATGCTCGTCGCCGCCGACCAGTCGGGAGACGTCGACCAGGCGCTACGCCTGCTGCTCAACTACCAGCCAGATCTTGCCATCATCCTGGCGGCCACCCTGTCTTCGGCGGCCGCGCAGGAATGCCGTAGGGCCGGCACTCCGGTGATCTTTTTCAACCGACTCTCGGCCGACGACCACGCGTTCGGCATTTCCTGCGACAATATACTCGGCGGCCGCAGCATCGCCGACTATCTCGTCGATACCGGCCACCGGCGCCTGGCCTACATCGCCGCCTTGCCCGATGCCTCCACCAATGTCGCACGCCACAG
This sequence comes from Mesorhizobium sp. B2-3-7, assembly GCF_006442695.1. NCBI lineage: Bacteria > Pseudomonadati > Pseudomonadota > Alphaproteobacteria > Hyphomicrobiales > Phyllobacteriaceae > Mesorhizobium > Mesorhizobium sp. B2-3-7. Next base: position 25,082 of record NZ_VFVV01000007.1, read on the forward strand.
GGGCTTCAGCGAACGCGCCGTCGAGCGTGGCCTCGCCGCACCGATAGTTATCGAGGCAGGCCAGTTCAGCTATCACGCCGGCTACGAAGCGGCGCGCAAGCTGCGTGACCTGAAAGAGGTTCCCGACGGTGTCTTCTGCGCCAACGACATTCTCGCCATTGGCTTTCTCGACGGCGTGCGGCGAGAGCTGGCGCTCGGCGTGCCGGACGACATTTCGATCGTCGGCTTCGACGATATCGAGATGGCCCACTGGCCTTCGCACGGGCTGACGACCGTCCGGCAGCCCATTGACCAGATGCTCGAGGCCACGGTCAGCCTGGCGAAGGAATTGAGCACGAATTCCGGCCGGGAGCCGATCGTTCAACTAATCCCGCCCGGCGCGGTGATCGAGCGCGCGACGACGCGAAAAAGGCACCATGGCTGATATCCCGGGAAAGCGCTTCTTCGAGCGGGCGGTAAGCGTCCACCGCTATGACTGCGAGGTCGTCGCGGCGCCCCATGTCTCCGTCACCGGAAGCGAGGAACCCGTCGCCACCGTGAACGATGCCGCGTTGGCCGACGAAGCCATCGTCCGCTACGTCGTGGCAACCCGCCCCGTCTACGAAGGCCTGCGCCGGCTGATCGGCCAACTCGCTGGCCTGCTGGTCCTGGCTCAGGCCGGCGGACGCCGCGACGTGCTCGATCTGCCTGACATTCCGGTGGCCCGCGAACGGTGGACGGAGGTGGAGCAGCGGCTGGGCGCCTTGCACGCGCCGCATGGGCTCGAAAGCCATTGCGCGCGTCTGCGGGCCGCTCATGCAGCGCTGGGCGAGGTCCTGGACGATTTCGGTTCGGCCCGACTGCGGCGCGACTGGCAGCAGGAGCTCGACCGGGCCGGGGAGAGGATCAAACGCGCCTACGCCGGGCTGCAGGCGGCGTCGGAACCGCGGGCCGGTATGACGCCGGTCGATTTCAATCACGCCTGCTGCAGCTGTGTGCAGCGCTGGCGACAACAGGGAGGAAGCAATGGGCCAATATTCGATCTGGGTGCTTGAGTACAGCTATGTCAGCAACTACCACAAGAGCGGGGTGCTCTACGGCGCCCACAACCAGGGTTACGTCAAGCTTCCTTACTGCTACGCGCTGATCAAGGGCAACGGTCGCGTCGCGATGGTCGATGTCGGCTACAACAACAAGGACTACGGCAAGCATCTCGCCGACAAATTTGGCGTCGAGAACTGGCACTCGCCCGACGCCGTTCTTGGCGAAATCGGCCTCTCGCCCAAGAACGTCGACACAGTTTTTGTCACGCACGCGCATTTCGACCATTTCGGCAATGTCGAGGACTTCCCGAATGCGACCTTCTACATCCAGGAGAGGGAGATCGCGAAGTGGGTCTGGGCGATGTCGCTGCCGGACCGCATGCGCTGGATGAACGTAGCCGTCGACCCCGGCGACATCGTGCGCGGCGTCGATCTGGCCCGTCAGAAGCGGTTGGTAACGATCGACGGATCGAAACAGGACGTCCTGCCCGACATCGATCTCCATGCCGCTTTTGACAGCCATACCTACGGGTCGATGTGGGTCACCGTGCGCAACGGCAAGGACGACACCTGGGTGCTGGCTGGCGATCTGGTCTACGTCTTCGATAACATCGAGGGCTCGGGAGCTGCCGTCGATATCGAGACGCTCTACGTTCCGGTGGGGCTTGCGGTCGGCAGCCAGACCAATCTCGTTCTCGCTACCGAGGAGATGATGAAGCAGGTGGGCCACGAGGCACGGCGGGTCATTCCCATCCACGAAGAGCGGTTGAAGGACCGGTTCCCATCCCGCATCACTCAGGATGGCCTGCGGATCACCGAAATTTGCCTCGCGGACGGCGAGACGTCACGGGTGCAATGATGGATGCAATCCGCAAAGTCGCCATTGTCGGTGCCGGACTGGTCGGCCGTGGCTGGGCGATCGTCTTCGCCCGGGCCGGCCATGATGTGACCATCTATGACGGCAGCGCCGACATCCGCGCCGCGGTGCTCGACAAGATCCGGGCTAGTCTTGCCGATATGCAAGAGGCCGGGCTGGTAGATGCCGTCGATGCAGTCATGCGGCGGCTGAACGTTGTCGATACGCTGGAGGGTGCGGTAGCGGATGCCGACTACATCCAGGAGTCGGTGCTGGAAGTGCGCGACATCAAGGAGGCGGTCTGTCTGGAGATTGACCGGGCGATGCGGCCCGACGCGGTCGTAGGCAGCTCCAGCTCCGGCATTCCGGCCTCGGCCTTCACCGGGTCCTGTGCCAACCGCCGGCGTTTTCTTGTCGCTCATCCCGTCAATCCACCGCATTTGATCCCGTTGGTGGAACTGGTCCCGGCGCCCTGGACCGACGCGGAGGCCGTTGCGTGGCTGCGGGTGCAGATGCAGGCCGTAGGGCAGGCTGCCGTGATCGTGCGCAAGGAAGTCGAAGGGTTCGTCCTCAACCGGCTTCAGGGGGCATTGCTGAACGAAGCCTGGGCCCTGCTCGAGGAGGGCGTGGCAAGTGCCGCCGATATCGACCTTACGGTGTCGCATGGGCTCGGCTACCGGTGGTCCTTCATGGGGCCTTTCGAGACGATCGATCTGAATGCGCCCGGCGGGATCGCGGACTACGCGAGACGTCTGGGACCGCTCTACCATTCGATCGCCCTCGCCAGGCGCGATCCGGCCCCCTGGTCGGAAGGGCTGGTTGCCAAGGCCGAGGAAGCGCGCCGCGAAAAGTTGTCAGCATCCCAACTCGCCGAACGCAGCGCCTGGCGCGACCGCAATCTAATGGCGCTGGCCGCCCATAAGCGAAGCACCGGGGTTTGACACTCAGGAGACGGCCATGACAGCCACACTCACAGGCAAGGTTGCCCTGGTCACTGGAGCAACCGGCGGCATCGGCGCGCGGATCGTATCCAGGCTTGCTGCGGAAGGGGCTTCGGTTGTCATCGGCTACAACCGTTCGCGGCAGACGGCCGACGATCTGGTTTCGTCATTGGCGTACGGCGATCACTTCGTCGCCGAGGCGACCGTGACGGACAGCGATTGCCTCGCGCGCCTCGCTGGTCAGATCGAGAAAAGCTTTGGCCGGCTGGATGTCCTGGTCAATTGCGCCGGGACAACCCGCTTCGTGCCACATCCGGATCTCGACAGCCTGGACGATGAATTGATCGACCGCATCTTCAGCGTCAACGTGCGCGGTGTGATTGCTGCGACGCGGGCCATGCGGCCGCTGCTCGATCGCACCGGCAGCGGGGTTGTTGTCAACATCTCGTCGATCGCAGGGGTCACCGCCATGGGAAGCAACGTCGCCTATTGTGCGTCGAAAGCCGCTGTCGATAATCTGACCAAGTCGCTGGCGCGTGCCCTGGCCCCGAGAATCAGGGTCGTGTCGGTCTCGCCCGGCGTCGTCGACACCGACTTCATCAAGGGCCGTGACGAATCCTGGCGGGACGAACAGGCAAGCCGGACGCCGCTGGGGCGGCTGGGCACGCCCGACGATGTCGCCGAGGCGGTTTTGGCGGCTGCGACCCATCTCCGTTTCGTGACCGGCGTTATCATTCCGGTCGACGGCGGTCGGCCCCTGGCCTAGAGCCCGGGACAGGATCAGGTCGAACGGACCTCGTTTCTACGCGTGGCCGCCAATCATCGATCTGCGGTCAAGAAGTGCCCGCGCCCGCTGATCGATCTAATCCTCCAGCAGATAGCCTGTCCGGTGGGCGAGGGGCTTTTGGCCCACCACCTTGGCAATGACCTGATTGGCGGCGACAAGTTTCTTCAGCCTTCGCGTCACCACGAGCCCGTCGGTGCGCGCCCGTACCGTCACGCGCGCCTCGCGGCCCAGCGAAGAAGGCACGATGATGTCCGCGATCGGCTGTCCACAAGTGACGCGTTCACCCAGTTCGGCGCGGTAGACGATGACACCGAAAGCGGGCGTGCGAACCACATCGCACGCATCGAAGCCGGTGATCTCGCAAAGCGCGGCGGGCGGCAGGCCCGCTTGCCCCGCGACGTAGCCGCGGCGGCGAAGCACGTTGAGCAAGGCGGAAGCGTCAGCCGACGCCATCTCATCACTGATGTCGATGAAGCCGCGCAGTTCCACCGTCGCGGCGAGGCAGCCGATCGGGATCACCTTATCGGGAAGGGCAGCCGCAAGCCTGATCCAGGGCTCGACGCTTGCTTCCGCGAAGGTTGAGCCGCCCGACGAACCCTGTGAGAACACCGCCCGGCAACCGAGTTCCCGCGCAAGGTCGGACAACTCGGCCGAGATCTCGGGCCGCACGAACAGATGCATCAGCCCTTCGTCGTCGCAGTGCAGATCCAGCACAAGATCGGAATCGAAAGCCTCGCGTGCCAAGGCGGTGTAAAGGGAATCGACAGGCTGCCCTGCGCCGCGTTCGTCGAGAATTTCGCGAATCGTGCTGCGGATGAGCACCGTGTTGTCGTCGGCGCTGCTTCCGAGCCGATCGGCAAGTCGGATGGTCAATTCGCCGGCGACATCAGGCCATTTGCGGTTGAAATTCCGGCCGCTGGCCAGATCGTAACGCCCCAGATGATCGCCATTGACGAACTGCGCCAGGCCGAGCGGGTTGGCGTAGGGAACGACGACGATCTGGCCCCGGATTTCGCCGCGCGCGTCGGCGGCGTCAAGCTGCTCGACCAGATGGTGTAACACCAGCAGGCCGGGCGCTTCGTCGGCATGCAGCGCGGCATGTATGTAGGCTTTCGGGCGCGCGTCGGCGGCACCATACCGGATGATGCGCACGCTGTGTTGGCTGCCCGGCGTGCCGTTGGCAAGAGGAACATCGAGGATTTCACGAGACATTGGTGGCTCCGGCGAGCGCACGTTCCGATAGCGGGAAGTGGCAATTGAAGACATGGCGGGGATCTTCCCGGTCGGCTGCCCGGGACGGGAAGACGCTTTTGCAGATGCCCTGCGCATAGCGGCAGCGGGTGTGAAACTCGCAGCCCGCTGGGCGCGTCATCAGGCTCGGCACCTCGCCGCTGAGCTCGACCCTGTCGAGCACGGCGTCCGGGTCGGGTTCCGGATTGGCCGACAGCAACGCCTCCGTGTAGGGGTGGCGCGGCTGCGTGAATATCCGCTCAGTCGAGCCGACCTCGATGAAGCGGCCGAGATACATGATCGCCATGCGATCGGTCATGTGGCGCACGACATTGAGATTATGCGTGATGATGAGAATGGCGATGCCGAGTTCGCCCTGCAAGCGTCCAAGCAGATTGAGGACTTCACCCTGAACGGACACGTCCAGTCCCGCGGTCGGCTCGTCGGCGATGATAAGATCGGGTTGCAATGCAAGGGCCCGCGCCACGCCGACGCGGCGCGCCTGGCCTCCGGAAAGCTGGTGTGGATATCGCCGCCCGAAGTCGGCGGGCAGGCCGACCATGTTGAGCAGGCGTTCCGCTTCGGCGGCGGGGTCGCGGCCGGTAACGCCGTGAATGCGGAAAGGCTCCATCAGCAGCGAGCGTACAGTGAGGCGCGGCGACAGCGATCCGACCGGATCCTGGAACATCATCGCCATGCGCCGAAGATGCGGCTTGCGCTCCGTCGGGGCGAGGCCGTTCAGCACCTGACCATCGAAGCGTATCGTGCCGCCCGTCGGCGGCCGGAGGCCCATGATGGTGCGGGCGATGGTGGATTTTCCCGACCCGCTTTCGCCGACGAGGCCGAGCGTTTCGCCTTTGCGGATCTCGAAGGAAACGCCGCAGACGGCGTCCACGAACGGGTTCTTAACGCCGCTGGCGAGCGCCTTCAGCGCGCCCATGGTGCGGAAGCGTACGCGAAGATCCTCGACTGAAAGCAGGGGGCTCATGCCGGCGCCACCAACGTGTCGTCGAGGCGATGGCAGCGTGCGGTGTGCGTTGCGCCGATAGCGCACTGGACAGGACTGTCATCCACGCACCGGGTAAAGGCTTGCGGGCAGCGCCGACGGAAGATGCAACCCGCCTGGGTACCGAGGAGGCTCGGCACCTCGCCTGGGATCGTCGGCAACTGGCGGGTGCGTTGCCGGATGCGTCCGGGATCACATTCGAGCAGCGCGCGCGTATAGGGATGCCCCGGTCGGCGGAAGATGTCGCGCACGGTGCCGTATTCGACCACCTCGCCCGCATACATGACCGCCACCCGGTCGCAGAGCTCGGCGACAGCGCCGAGGTGGTGAGAGACGAACAGGATCGAGCAGCCGATCTCCTTTTGCAGCTCTTTCAACAGATGGATGATCTGCACCTCCAGCGTCGCGTCGAGCGCTGTGGTCGGTTCGTCCGCGATGAGCAGCGCCGGCTTCACCAGCAGCGCCATCGCGATGCAGATACGCTGGCGCATGCCGCCGGAAAACTCGTGCGGATAGCCGCCGATGCGGCTCTCCGGGTCCGGAATGCCGACCCGATGGAGCATATCCAGCGCGCGCTGGCGCTTGGTCCGGTGCGAGCCGCCCTCGTGATGCTGGACATCGATCATCTGGCTTTCGATGCTGCGCACCGGGTTCAACGCCGTCATCGGATCCTGGAAGATCATCGACATGCGGTTGCCGAGCAAGCCGCGCCGCTCCGCCGGAGGCATGCCGAGCAGGTCGCGCCCCTCGAACAGGATGGCGCCGTTCACCATCTCCGCATTTTCCGCCAGCAGCCCCATCACGGCATAGGCGAGCGTCGATTTGCCCGAACCGCTTTCGCCGACGATGCCAACCACTTCGCCCGCCGACACGTCGATATGGATATCGCGCAGTGCATGGGCGCGACCGCGCGGCGTGCCGAAATCGAGAGACAGACCGCGGATCGCCAGAAGCGGGTCGCGGTTTGGAGAATGTCTTGCCTGAGCGCCGGTGTTCATAGGTCTTTCCGAAGCTTGGGGTCGAAAATGTCGCGCAGCGCCTCGCCGAGGAAAGTGAAGCCCAGCGTGGTTATGACGATCGGGATGCCGCCGGCGATCACCAGCCACACCGTCTTGTGGATATAGCCATAGCCGTCACTGAGGATGGTTCCCCAGTCCGGCGTCGGCGGACGGACACCCATGCCTAGGAAGCTCATGCCGGCCTCCAGCGTGATGACCAGCGGAACATCCATGCTGACCAGGATCAGCAGCGGCCCGATCACATTGGGTAGCACGTGCACGGCAAGGATGCGCACGATGCCGGCGCCCATGGCGCGCTCCGCAGTGATGAACTCGCTCTCGCGCAGTGCGTGGGCCTGCGTGCGCACCACGCGCGCATAGATCGGCACGGACGTGATCGCGACGACGAAGATGACGCTGGCAAGGCTCGGCCCGAGCAGCGTCACCACTGCCAAGGCGAAGATGATGACCGGAAAGGAGCGGATCGTGTCGAAGACCAGCAGCAGCAGATTGTCCAGCCAGCGCGGACCGAAGGCGGCGATGAGGCCGAGCACAAGCCCTGCGCTGAGCGAGGCGCCCAACGAGACGAAGGCGACGAGCAGCGCGATCCTTCCGCCCATGACGACCCGCGAGAAGACATCGCGTCCCAACTGATCGGTGCCGAGAAGAAAATGCAAAGAGGGCGGCGCCAGCCGGGGCCCAACCATGATCTTGATCGGATCGTAAGGCACGATCCAGGTGGCGAAGACCGCAGTCACCACCATCAGCACGACCAGCACGGCGCCCATCATGCCGAGCGGAGACTTGCGCAATTGCCGCAGGAACATGGCGGCCGCGCCCTGCCCGCTGCGTTCATCGACCGCCTCGCGAATGAGTTGAACTTCGGACACGCTACAAATTCTCGCGGATTCTTGGATCGAGCGCCGCGTTTACGAGGTCGGCGAGCGTCGTGGAGATGACGAACAGAACGGTGGTGACGAGGACCGTGCCCATGACGATCGGATAGTTGCGCGAATCCACCGCCTTGACGATCAGAGCGCCGATGCCGGGCCGGGCGAAGACCACCTCGACGAAAACCGCCGCCGAGAGCAGGTGCGCCATGCCGACGCCGATGATCGTCACTGTCGGCAGGATCGCGAGCGGCAGCGCGTAGCGCGCCACGATGCGCCGCTCCGAAAGGCCGAAGGAGCGCGCCATGCGAATGTGGTTCTCGCCAAGAATCTCCAGCATGGAGGCGCGCACGATGCGCGAGATGTAGCCCACCCAGCCGATACCGACGACGAAGGCTGGAAGGATGAGATGGACGAACCCGTCGCGGAAGCCTGAGCCGGCGCCGATGGCCGGCAGCCAGCGCAGGCCGACCGAGAAGATCAACAGCGCATAGATCGCCATGACGAAGGACGGGATGGCGATGGTTCCGACCGCGAATACACCCACGACCTTGTCGATCACGGAGTTGCGGCGCAGCGCCGAATAGCAGCCGAGCGGCACGCCGACGATAACGGCCCAGGCGATCGAAACCAGGATGAGTTCGATCGTGTAAGGCAATTGCTCGAAAACGATGGCCGCGACAGGGCGCTGGGTAAAGACATCGGTGCCGAGATTACCGTGCAGCAGCCCCCCGAAGAATGAGACGATCTGCACGGGCAGCGGCTTGTCGAGGCCCATTTCCTCGTGCAATTGCGCCTTCAGTTCCGGCGTCGCACGCGGTCCGAGCAGGACCGCGGCGGGATCGCCGGGAACGGCCTGGATCATCAGGAACAGCAGCGTGACGGCAACGACGACAATTGCCGCCGCCAGCACGATACGCTTGCCAAGATATAACCACATGTTTTGACTCAGCCTGTCCCAGCGACCGCGTCAGAGCGGTTCAGCGTTTGATAGAATCGCCGACCCGCTCTAACCCTTTGTTTTTTCGCAATTCCGGACGGAAAACCGCTACGCACTTTTCCTAGAACGCCCTAGGCCGATTTCGGCTCAAAGCCGAGATAGAGTGGCCGCCCGTCTGGGCGCGTCTCGGCCTCGAGTTGCGTCGTTCGGTACATGATCGGCGAGCCTTCATGGGTGAGGAACCGGTAGGAGCCGGAATCTTCCATGATGTCTTGCATCTCATAATACATCTTGGCCCGTTCCTGCGGGTCTTCGACGGTTACCGCCTTGGCGTTGAGCTCGTCGAAGCGCTCGCTGCGGAAGCGCTCCCAGTTCCACACACCGACCTGGTCGCGCACGAAAAAGGTGGTGGCGTAATAGGGATCCGGCACCATCGAGAAACGCTGCACGATCAGCTGCATGTCCTTCCAACGTTCGCCTTCCGATTCCATGCCGATGGTCCAGAACGAACCGGAATCCTGAACATTGACCTCGACCGTGATGCCGATCTGCGACAGCTGCGCCTGGACCATTTCCGCGATCGTGGAGAAGGTGGTCACGTTGAGCGCGTCGATGGTGAGGCTGAGTTCGGTGATGCCGGCCTTCTCAAGATACTGCTTCGCCTTTTCGAGATCGCCCTCCGGCGGTATCAGCGCTTTTTCCCGGTGTCCCACCAAGCCTGGAGCGATAAGGCCGGTCGCGACCTGGGCCTGGCCTGAATAGGCCGCGTCCATGATCTGCGGCACATTGATGGCCCATTGAATCGCCTTGCGGACATTGACGTCCTTCAGCTTCGGATGGTCCGAGTTCATGCCGATATAGACATAGTAGAGCGAAGGCTTTTCTTCGATCTTGGTGTTTTCGGGCGGGCTGTCCTTCAACGTGGCCAGCGAATCGAGGCTGAAATCGGTGAAGTCGATGTCGCCTGCCTGATAGGCGCGCTCGGCGGTCTTGATATCGCTCATCGGCAGGATATGAATTTCGTCGAAGCCCGGCCTAGGGCCTTTCCATTCGGGATTTCGGGTCAACAGGACGAGCTGGTTCGGCTTCCAGTCCGACAACACGTAGGGACCTGAATAGCAGGGCGGCTTCATGCCGAAATCGCCGCCGTCGGCAACTGCCTTCGTCACCGCTTTTTTCGAGACGATGTGGCCGCAACCATAGGGAAGAGTGATGTTCCAGAGCGGCACGAAAGGCGTCTTGAGCACGATCACGCCAGTATGGTCGTCCTCGATCTCGATGCGGTCAAGCGGACCCCAGTCGCCCTTGACCGGAGAATTGTGCTGGATGACGCGCTCAAACGAGAACTTCACGTCCTCGGCGGTCATTTCGCCAAATCCGCCAGTGAAGTTGATGCCCTTCTTCAGGCGGAAGCGGATGTGCGTCGGATCGATCTGCTCGACGGATTCGGCGGCCTCGAGTTCCCAGCCCCACTCCGAACCCGGTTTATAGCGCGTAAGCTTGGTGTAGATGCAGTTCATGACGTCGACATTGTACGCGTTCTGGTAGAAGCCAGGATCGAGCTTGTCGATATCGGAATAGGCGCGGGCCTTGAGTACCTTGCCTTCGGCCGCCCATACGGCCTGCGACAAGGGCAGGCCGGAGGCGATGATCCCCGCGCCGAGGCCGGCGCCTGCCTGCAGGAAATGCCTGCGATTCAATTTCATTCCATTCACGGTTTCGTTCCCCTTTCAACTGAGCGGGTTTCCCGGCGATTGCCGGGATCCCTCTTTTTGGTACCGCGCCGCCTGATGGGGCCGCGAGTTCGGACGGCGCATTCTTCAATTCAGCCGGCAAGCCGGTCAATTTCGCTGCCGACGCAGATGTGAGCGAGATTAGCGTCAGTTCGCGAATGTCACAGCAGGCGACGCTCTATCGCCTCGGTCCATTTCTGTTCGTGGACAAGCTCGTCGCCTTCCCATGCCTCGAGATGCGCCTCGACGTGGAAGTGCGATGGCGTCGCGGTCATGGTCGTTTCGGTCACAGAACGCATGCGCCAATCAGCGCGCGAAAATTCGAACTCCCATTTCGCCTCGGCCCTGGCCGACCCGAAATCGTCGCCGCGGAAGGAATAGCGTTCGCGGCCGAGCGAGGTAATGGTTAGGTCGTTGTCGACGATGCGATAGGTGCCGGCGCCTTCGCCGATCTCAACGACGGTCGAAGCGACTGCCAGATTCTCCGTGATCGTCCAATCCTTTTGCGGCTTTGAGATCGTCTCCACCCGTAAGGGCGGCGCCCCTTCGGGTTCGGCAAAAGGCGCCGGTGCCGGATCTCCGGCGCCCCCGACGCGGACCGGAAGTTCAAGGCGGCAATCCGCCGGATGGACGGTGAGCGTGACCGGCTCGGGCGAAGGCCAAGCGATCGGGAAGTAATTTGTCGAGATGGCAAGGCGTATGCGATGCCCCGCGCTGAAGCGCTGTGCTACGTGCTTGAAGGGGACAGAGGTGCGGTAGCGCCTTGCCGGTTCGAGCGGTTCGGGCCTCTCATGGCTATCGCGATGCGTCAGGTTCAAAAGGCCGTAGCTGACGCGCGTCGTCGCGCCATCGGGGGCGACATCCGAAAGACGGACGGCCACCATGGCGACGGGCCTGTCGCTTTCGAAGACAAGATCGAGCATTGCATCGCCGGCGATCTCAACATCGTGCGCCAGCTCTTGCGTCTCATAGACCAGACTGCCGGCATCGTCGCCGCGCTGGTCAGCCGGCTGGTCGCCGGGCACGGCATAGGAGCACCATTTGCCGCCGCGCAGGCCAACCGACAAGGGCGAGCGGACCGTCTGCGTTCCGGCCGCATCGTCTGCCCGGCGTAGGGACAGGCGCCCATTGCCGGAAAGGAAGAAGGACTGCCGCTCGATATTCGGCGATGGCCATGCCGGCTCCGTGACCCAGCGTCCGGCGCGCGTCTCGTAGGAAGTTTGCGGCGGGGCGCTATCCTGCATGAACAGGCGCAGCATCGGCTCGTCCATGATGCCGGTGTCACGGCCCTTCAGCCATTGATCCCACCAGCGGACGCATTCCTGCAGAAAGCCGATGGCAGGACCAGGCTTGCCGATATGGGGATAAGTGTGCGCCCATGGCCCGACCAGCCCCTTGCGCGGGCCCTGCAGCTTTTCCATCAGGCGGAAGACCGAGCGGCAATAACCATCGGCCCAGCCGCTGACGGCGTAGACCGGGCAGGTGATCGCGCCGAAATCCTCGCAGACCGAACCGTGTTTCCAGAACTTGTCGCGGTGCTGGTGCTCCAGCCAGTTCTTCAGCCATAGCCCGCTTTCCTTCAATCGACTGTGCCACAAAGCGCGCCAATTGTGCGGCTTGTTGCGTGGGTCGGGCGGCAGCGTGTTGCGCCCGAACATGATCGCCGCCCAGGAGAGATTGTCGATGAGCAGCGTGCCACCCATGTGGTGGACATCGTCGGCGTAGCGGTCGTCGGTCGAGGCGCAACTGATCACCGCCTTCAGCGCAGGCGGCCGCATGGCCGCGATCTGCAATCCGTTGAAGCCGCCCCAGGAGATGCCGATCATGCCGACGTTGCCGTCGCACCAGGGCTGGGAGGCCAGCCATTCGATGACCGAGCAGCCGTCGTCCAGCTCCTGCTGAAGGTACTCGTCGAGCATCAGCCCTTCGGAATCGCCGGTTCCGCGCAGGTCGACGCGCACCACTGCGTAGCCGTGGCCGGCCACGTAGGGGTGCATGACGACATCACGCGCGGCGGTCAGATCGTTCTTGCGATAGGGGATGTATTCCAGGATAGCCGGCACCGGCTTTTGTTCGGCACCCTCGGGGAGCCACATGCGCGCCGCAAGCCGGCAACCGTCCGGCATCGGAATCTCGAAATGGTCGACCGAGCGGATCGGATGGGGGAAGTTGGACACTGTGCGCATGACGAGGCCTCTGTTGGAGAGCGCCACTTTGGGCAAATCGGCGGTGCCGCACAATTTCGCGACCCTTCGCGACTTGACACTGTTCTGGCGTCAGTATGCATTAGGTCATGCAGACCGAACCGCTTCCCCAGAACCTCGCCTTCCTGTGCAGCTATTATCCGTCGATAGCCGCCGTGTGCCGGCGCCTGCAGATCAACCGCCAGCAGTTCAACAAGTATCTGAGCGGCCAGACCTGGCCGTCCCGCCGCAACATGCGCAAGATCTGCGATTTCTTCGGCGTGAGCGAAGGCGAGCTTTTGATGGACCAGCAGCGCTTTGCCGAGATCGTCGGCCTGCGCCGCCGCCCACTCGGCGTCCATGCGCCATCGGACATGCTGGTGCATATGGAGCAGCTCTATCAGCGTTCCGGCGATCTCGGGCGCTATGTCGGCTACTATTTCCGCTATTTCTACTCGTTCGGCTATGCCGGCAAGATCATCAAATGCCTGGTCGTAATCTATGAAAAGGAAGGCCGCTATTTCTGGAAATGCATGGAAAGGCTCGTCCATTTCGGCAAATATGGCGTAAAGACCTCGAAATATTCGGCCGCCCTGCTGCTGCTCGGCGATCGCATATTCGCGCTCGAATCCGAAACCCTGCTCAAGACCAGCATCACCCAGGTGATCCTCTATCCGAGCTACCAGACGAGCGTCGCCTATCTGGTCGGCATCCAGACGGGCATGCCCCTTTTACGAGGGCGGAGACCCGCAGCCTCGGTCGTGCTTCTGGAATATCTCGGCCGCTCCGTCGACCAGCGCAAGGCGCTGCAGGCCTGCGGCCTATTCGACGAAACTGACCCCGCCATCGATGTCGGCATCCGCGCCATGATCACCAACCGCATCCCCACCGGGACGTTCGTGCTCGAGACGGAAGAGGTGTAGACGTTCCTCCCAACGCGACCCGCATCAGCGCGGGCCTGTCCAACCCGTTCAGCACGAGGTTGTCACCCATGTCTTAGGTACAGTCTGTTACCTATGTCTCCGGGCCGTACAGGTGAGAGGTGGTAGCGGGAGAGGGACTTGAACCCCCGACCCCAGGATTATGATTCCCGTGCTCTAACCAACTGAGCTACCCCGCCAGGGCGGCGAAAGGCCCGAAATCCGCCTTAAATCGCAAGGCATTTCGAGGCGTTCGCCAAGGTCGCGCGGATATAAGGTTGGGAGGGTGAGCCTGTCAAGCTTCGAACCGCTCGGCAGGGGCGCTTATTCTCGCTGCCGAAAAGCTTTGCCGCGCCGATAATTGGTTGCAGCCGCCGGGGTTGAGTTCGAAGAGGCACGTCGCTATGTCTCGGCCACGAGTTTTTAGAGTTTGAGAACAGATGAAGCCGCGCATTGCAGTCCTCGGTTGCGGATACTGGGGCTCCAACCACATCCGCACCCTCAAGGCGCTCGGCGCGCTGCACGCGGTCTCCGACGCCAACCGTGCCCGCGCCGAAGGCTTTGCCAGCGAACAGGACTGCCTCGCGATCGAACCGGACCAGTTGTTCGTCCGCAATGACATCGACGCCATCGTCATGGCGCTGCCGCCGCAATTTCATGCCGAGATGGCGGTGCGCGCCACCGAAAGCGGCAAGGACGTGCTGGTGGAGAAGCCGATCGCGTTGACGGTTGCCGATGCCGAGCGCTCGGTGCAGGCGGCGAAGGACAAGGGCCGCGTCTTCATGGTCGGCCACGTCTTGCGCTTCCATCCCGCGTTCGAGACGCTGAAGGCGCTCATCGACAAGGGCGAGCTCGGCGAGGTCCGCTACATCCATTCGCACCGGCTCGGCCTCGGCAAATTCCACACCGAGAACGATGCGCTATGGGACCTGGCGCCGCATGACCTGTCTATGATCCTGGCCATCACCGGCACCGAACCGATCGAGGTGCGCGGCGAAGGGGCGGCGCTGCTCGACAATCTCAGCGACTTCGCGCATCTGCACATGCGCTTTCCCAACGGTTTGCGCAGCCATCTCTTCGCCTCGCGGCTGAACCCTTACCGCGAACGGCGGCTGACCGTGGTCGGCACCAAGGCGATGGCTGTCTTCGACGATGTCGAACCATGGGAGCGCAAGCTCGCCGTCTATCGCCACGCGGTCTGGCAGGACAGCGGCCAATGGGCGTTCACCACCAATGAGCCCTCCTATGTCGCGGTTGGCCAAGGCATGCCGCTGACGCGCGAACTCGAGCACTTCATCCATTGCATCGAAACGCGGGCCGAACCGCGCACCAGCGGCGAGGAGGCAATCCGGGTGCTGCGCATCCTGACCGCGGGTACGGTCACGCACACCAAATCCAATCCCTGAAGAAGATCGGGCCGCGTCGCGGCGGAGAGATCGTTGCCTACTCGGCGGGAACCTGCGCCGGTGACGCGGCAAGTCGGCTCAACATCGCCTCGGCCTCGGCGCCGCGCTCGGAGCGTTCGATGAAGCCGCCGCCGAACACGCGGGCCTCGTTGCCGTCCTCGGAATAGAGCACGCAAGCCTGTCCAGGCGCGATACCGGACTCGCCATCGGCCAATTCGACCGATGTGACGCCCGCCTCGTGACGCAGCATCGCCGGGCGTGGCGGCCTGGTCGAGCGAACCTTGGCGAACAGTTCCAGCCCGCCCGCGGGCATGTCGGCCAGCGCGCCGTCACCAAGCCAGTTCATGTTGCGCAGGTAGATCTTGTGCGTCTCCAGCGCCTCGCGCGGCCCGACCACGACACGGGCGCGCTCGGCGTCGAGATGGACGACATAGAGCGGCTCGCCGGAGGCCACGCCGATGCCGCGGCGCTGGCCGATGGTGTAGCGCAGAATGCCTTCATGGCGGCCGAGCACCCGGCCGTCGATATGGACGATGTCACCCGGATTGGCGGCCGTCGGCTTCAGCTTGGCAATGATGTCGGAATATTTGCCCTGGGGCACGAAGCAGATGTCCTGGCTGTCCTGCTTGGCGGCTACCGTCAGGCCCATCTCCTCGGCAATGGCGCGAACCTGCGGCTTCGGCAGGCCGCCGAGCGGAAAGCGCAGATAATCGATCTGCGCCTGCGTGGTGGCGAAGAGGAAATAGCTCTGGTCGCGATCGGCGTCGACCGGCCTATAGAGCGCGCGATGGGCGCCATTGGCGCCGGAGCGAATGTAGTGGCCCGTGGCCAGCGCGTCGGCGCCGAGATCCTTGGCGGTGGCCAGCAGATCAGCGAACTTCACCGTCTGGTTGCAGGAAACGCAAGGGATCGGCGTCTCGCCGGCGACATAGCTCTCAGCGAAGGGATCGATGACCGCCTTGCGGAAGCGCTCTTCGTAGTCGAGCACATAATGCGGAATGCCGAGCGTCTCGGAAACGCGGCGGGCGTCATCGATATCCTGCCCGGCACAGCAGGACCCGGCCCGGTGCGTCGCGGCGCCATGATCGTAAAGCTGCAAGGTGACGCCGACGACATCATAACCCTCGCGCTTCAAGAGACCCGCGACGACGGACGAATCGACGCCGCCCGACATGGCGACGACGATACGGGTGTTTTCGGGACGTCCGGGAAGATCGAGGCTGTTCATGGTTCTTTCGTTCTGCGCGGCGCTTGCATGCCAATGACGCGAATATAGGTCAAGCTTGGCGGCTGCGCCAGCTTGCGGGAACCGATCGGCGGGCAACTGCCGGCCCGGTGACCGCGCAGATTTTTCGAGCGAATCCGGAACTTCCCGGCAGATATTTCAAATGTTTGCGAAAAGACTAACGCGGCGTTCATGATCATTACCTAGCTGTTAGGGTCTGCTTAGGCAATTTTTAAAGCTGTGGCGGTAACGTGGTGGGGATTGGGTCTTTGAGTTTTTTGTAGAGAGTACGATGACCGATCTGGTTAGACCGCGAGTCAAATATGTTATCGGGCCTGACGGCAGCCCTCTCACAATTGCCGATCTGCCGCCGACGAATACACGTCGCTGGGTTATCCGGCGCAAGGCGGAAGTGGTTGCAGCGGTGCGCGGCGGGCTTTTGAGCCTCGAGGAGGCATGCCAGCGCTACAAGCTGACCACCGAGGAGTTCCTGTCCTGGCAGGCCTCGATCGACGAATACGGCCTCGCCGGGCTGCGCACGACGCGCATCCAGCAATACCGGCACTGACGCTCAAGAATCTGCAAAAGGGCGCGAAGTTCGCGCCCTTTTGGTTTCTTGACAGCATTTGCGTCCGTTTCAGACCGTCAGCACCACCTTGCCGACCGGCTTGCTGGCGAGGAAAGCGTGCGCGGCGCCGGCCTGTTCTAGCGGGAAGGTCTTTGCCACATGCACGGTAAGCTTTCCCGCATCGACGAGCCTGCCAAGTTCCAGCAGGCCTTCGCGGTCGGGAACAACGGACATGCGTTCGACGCGGATGCTTCGCGCCTTGGCATCCGCCCTGGTCTTGTCGCTGACGTCGAGCAGTGACACCAGCACGCCGCCGTCCCTGAGCACCTTCAACGATTGATGGGCGTGCTCGCCGCCCACCGTCTCGAGCACCAGGTCGATGTCCTTCGCCTTGTCGGTAAAATCATCCTTGGTGTAGTCGATGACCTCGTCGGCGCCGAGCTTGTGGACGAAATCCAATTTTTCCGTGCTGACGGTGGCGGCAACCCAGGCGCCGCCCGCCTTGGCGACCTGCACCGCCAGATGGCCGACGCCGCCGGCCCCGGCGTGGACCAGCACGCGCTGGCCGGCTTTCATCGCGCCATGACGCACGAGGCCTTGCCAGGCGGTGAGGCCGGCCAGCGGCAATGCGCCTGCCTGGACGTAATCGGCGTGCGCGGGCTTGCGCGCGATTTCATCGGCGGGCACCGCGGCCAGTTCGGCATAGGCTGCCGCCTGCTTTGGGAAGCGCGGCATGCCGAACACCGCGTCACCTGGTTTCAGGCCGCTGACACCAGGCCCCAGCGCCTCGACGGTTCCCGAAAGGTCCCAGCCGAGGATGAAGGGTGGTTCGCCGAGCAGCGGGTAATAGCCGGCGCGCACGGCGCCATCGACCGGATTGATGCCGGCCGCCTTGATGCGGACCAGCACTTCGCCGGCGTTGGGCGAGGGCGCCGGGCGCTCGGCGATGACAAGGACATCGGGTCCGCCGACGGAATTCTGGATAATGGCACGCATAAGATTTCTCCTGATTGACCGGTCCCACTATCATTTGGAGAGTAATGGTCTCTTGTCTAGTATGTACCTTGTTGATATATAGGCACCGTATGGATAGTGATCTCGACTCCCCCTACGGCTATGATGCGTTCCGGCGGACCTGTCCCTCACACACGGTGCTGGAGACGCTGGCCAGCAAGTGGGTTTACCTGGTTGTTTGTGCGCTGCGCCAAGGCCGGCAGCGCAATGGCGAGCTTGCCCGCAAGCTCGAAGGCGTCACGCCGAAGATGCTGACGCAGACGTTGCGCGTGCTCGAGCGCGACGGCCTGGTGCGGCGCGAGGTGTTTGCGGTCGTCCCGCCTCGGGTCGAATATGAATTGACCGAACTTGGCCAGAATCTGGCGGGATTGCTCAACCAGATCAGATCCTGGTCGGAACAACACGTTCCCGACATCAAGGAGGCCCGGGCGCGAGCTGCGGCCGTGAATGAAGGGGAGTGGGCCGTTTAGCGCTCGCCCAATGCGTTGCGCGCCCGCTTGGACGTGCTCAAAGACGCGGATATCGGGCGGTTCAGCCGATCATCGCGCTACGACCGCCAGTTTCGGCCTCGCGAATCTTGGTGTCGCGCGATTCGAGCATTTCCGCCTTGGAAAGCTCCGCTTCAGCTTCGCCGAGTAATGATTCGGCGGCGCTTCGCTGCTGGGCGAGGTCGCCTTGCGAATTTCTGAGGTTGTCGCGGCGCAAACGGGCCGCCTTGGCGAAGGTCGGATAGGCGAAATGATTGATGTCGGTGATACCGGCCTTCTTTTCCTCGGCGCTGATCTGAAGCTCCAGCTCGGCGGCCATGCGTTCGAATTCGGCGATCATCATGTCGAGCTGCAGCAGCTGCCGCCGCTTCTCATTCACCTGAAACTGTTTCAGCCGAACGAGGTTTTCACGTGACTTCATGATTCGGTACTCCCGGAAACGCACACCTGCACATATCGTCCAAACCACTTGGAAAGGCCCAAGCGCTGCCCGTGTCCACCGGCTTTCCCCGCACTATGGGAAACAAAACCCTAAAGTTTTTTGCCGACGGTAACCATTCGTTTACGGGCATTGTTAATCATACGGGTCAGGACTTAAGGCCGGGTAAAAATCCGGCTGGCGACATGGAAGCGATGTCGATGAGTCCCTGGAGTCACTTAGTCCAGGTTTTTAATGTGTTGCATTAGCGGTTTGGTCCTGTGATTCGTTATTAAATTCAAGAGGGTGTAGAAAGTGGTTAAAAAATCTGGTACCGTCATCGACGCGGAATTAGGTTTTGTTAACCATTCCATGGCAGCCTCTGCACCAGGCAATCACTGCTCCGGTCCCGGATGGGTCGCAAGATGGTCCGGCAGCAGAAAAGGGGAATGAAATGCGTGTTCTGCTGATAGAAGATGACAGTGCAACCGCACAAAGCATCGAGCTGATGCTGAAATCGGAAAGCTTCAACGTCTATACGACCGACCTCGGCGAAGAGGGTGTCGATCTGGGCAAGCTCTACGACTACGACATCATCCTTCTCGACCTCAACCTACCCGATATGTCCGGCTATGAGGTCTTGAGAACGCTTCGTCTTTCCAAGGTGAAGACGCCGATCCTCATCCTTTCCGGCATGGCCGGCATCGAGGACAAGGTGCGCGGCCTCGGCTTCGGCGCAGACGATTACATGACCAAGCCGTTCCACAAGGACGAGCTGGTGGCGCGCATCCACGCCATCGTGCGCCGTTCGAAGGGACATGCCCAATCGGTCATCACCACCGGCGACCTGGTGGTCAATCTCGATGCCAAGACCGTCGAAGTCGGCGGCCAGCGCGTGCACCTTACCGGCAAGGAATACCAGATGCTGGAGCTGCTCTCGCTGCGCAAGGGCACCACGCTCACCAAGGAAATGTTCCTCAACCACCTCTATGGCGGCATGGACGAGCCGGAACTGAAGATCATCGACGTCTTCATCTGCAAGCTGCGCAAGAAGCTCGATGCGGCGTCCGGCGGCCAGAATTACATCGAGACGGTCTGGGGCCGCGGCTATGTGCTGCGCGAACCGGAAGACATCCGCGTCAGCGCCTGAGCGACGGCTGCCCGATCGAAATTCCAAACAAAAACCCGGCGTCAGCCGGGTTTTTGCGTCATAGACCGGTGGTAACCGCGGTCCGATGGATCAGGCAGCGATCTTCAGGGTGCGAAAACGCTCGAGTAGCTGCGGGCGGTTGAACGGCTTCAACAGATAGCCTTGGGCGCCGGCGCGTTTGGCTCGCATGATCGAGGCGATGTCCAGTTCGACCAGCGAGATCAGGATCTGCGGCTTGGTCGGGCTTTCCATGGCGCGCACGCGCCGGATCAGGTCGACCGCCTGTACATCCGGCAGTGCACCGTCGACGACGATGATATCAGGCATATCGGCGGCGCACATCTCCAGCGCGTCAAGCCCGCTGGCGGCTTCGATGACCATCATGTCGGAACCGCCCAGGATGCGCTTCGCAACTTTCCTGATGACGCTAGAATCGTCGACGAACATGCAGCGTTTCATTTCCGGGTCCTCTTTGCCTTGTGGCAATCCGGTCGCGTCGGGGTATCTGCCGCACAGCATAGGCCGATCTGGTAAAGAAGCCGAAAAGCCATTAGGTAAAATTTTTGCAAAGATGCCAGTTTGCAAGGTTTTTCTTGCAGATGCTTTGACCCGCGCTGTCAGGCGAAGTTCATCTTTCGTCCGCAGGTCCATTCAACCAATATTACAGCGCTGAAATACTTTGCTGCTGGTCTGCGCGGATCTCAGGCCGCCGAAAGCACGATCTCTTCCGCGGTCGCATGGATCGATATCGTCATGTTGGCCTCCCGCGCCAGAAGCAGCGTATAGTAAGGCTGCACCGAATGCGCGTCGATCGGTTCTTCCGGCTTGTGGCCGGAATGCAGTTCGAGGAATTTCGGCGGCACCCGCAACATGGGGCCGCTCGCCGAAAGCGCGAAGCGAGGCTCGGTCTCGAGATTCTCCAGCGTCACCGAAAGCTTGCCGCCGCGTGGAATGGCGGCGTTGGCGACCAGGATCAGGTTGAGCAGCAGCTTGACCTTGTTTTTGGGCAACAGTGCACGGGTTCCATTCCAGATGAGTTCCGGCTTCTCATTCTTGAGGAAGGCGATAGCGACGGCTTCGGCATCGCCGGTGTCGATCAGCATGCCGGCGGAACCAGCCGCGCCGAAGGCGATGCGGGCGAACTGCAGGCGCGCCGAGGCGTTGCGGGCGCTCTGGCGGATCAGCTTCATGGCGTCCTCGTCGGCGCCGCCTTCATCGAGCAGTTCAAGCCCGTTGTTGATCGCGCCGACAGGCGAGATGATGTCGTGGCAGACCCGGCTGCACAAAAGTGCCGCCAGATCGGGTGCGGAAAGGGTGAAAAGATCGGACATCGGCGAAAATCCCTGCAAAATCCCATAAATCATGGCCGCGCGATCGATCGTCGCCTGCCCATACGAATCACGCTCTCTTCCCAGGCTTTCTGAATACACAGCGCCCGTGCGTGCAGCAACAAACCCAAAATCGCCGTTGGGGCCTATGGCGCGTTCACGCAGGCTGCTTGCCTGTATGAACGACCCCAACAGCCTTCGAACCGCCATCTTCATGTGCGAGTTTAATGGTTGAAAAAGGATTACGGCATAGTTTGCCCCTAACAGCCATCCTTAACGGCCGCCTAAAGAGCCGTACGGGTGCGAGGCGTCGGCGAAAGTGCTCCCTGACGGAGATTGGAAGCATGTTTTCCCGATTCTACGGCCGGAGTTTTCTCCGTGTCCTCTCAATGGCGATCACGCTCCTGGGCGTTCTCGTCTTCTCGACATCGGCCCTGCGGGCCCAGGAGTACACCGCTCAGGAGATTGTCGATTCCGGTCACAAGTTCTTCGGCGCGACATCGGGCGGCCTTGCCACAGTCGTGGAGAAGATTTTTGCTTCCTATGGCTTGCCCAATGGCTATCTGCTTGGCGAGGAGGGATCCGGCGCGCTGATCGGCGGCCTGACCTATGGCGAAGGCACGCTCTACACCAAGAATGCCGGCGACCATAAAGTGTTCTGGCAAGGCCCGTCGCTCGGCTGGGATTTCGGCGGCGAGGGATCGCGGGTGATGATGCTCGTCTATAATCTCGATGACGTCGGCAATCTCTACAACCGTTATGGCGGCGTCGCCGGCTCGGCCTATGTGGTGGCGGGCGTCGGATTCAATGTGCTGAAGAACAACAATGTGCTGCTGGTGCCGATCCGCACCGGCGTCGGCGCCCGGCTCGGCGTCAATCTCGGCTACCTGAAGCTTACCGAACGGGCGACGTGGAATCCGTTCTGACCCGAGGTCACGACCGGAATGTGTATACGCTTCGATAAGAATCCAGATCCGATGACCCATATGCGCCGCGGCGAGCCCTTGCCGCAGCGCCGGATTTCCGTCATGCCAACAGAGTAGCGGTCAAAGGTCGCGACCGGCTTTTGATCCTCGTATTGTTGCATGTCGGCGCGCGATAACGGATAGTCACTTGGTTCAGTCGGTCCTGTTCTTTGCTCTCGGCTTTCTCTGCGCCGGCTTTCTGGCGCTGATGGTGGCTCCGGCCATCTGGCGGCGGGCGGTCGCTCTGACGCGCAAACGCATCGAAGCCTCGATCCCGCTGACGCAAGCCGAAATCGGGGCCGACAAGGACCGGATCCGGGCGGAGTTCGCCATGGCGACGCGCCGCCTCGAGATGAACGTCAAGGCGCTGCGCGAGAAATCGACCGAGCAGCTCATCGAGATCAATCGCGGCCGCGAGGCCCTGAAGGGGCTGGCGCTGGAGCGCATGGACAAGAACCAGGTGCTCGATGAACTGGCCGCCAAGAACGCGGCGCTGCACCAGCGCGAGGATGAACTGCACCGGCTGTCCGAGCGGCTCAAGGAGACCGAACGCAAACTGGAGAAGCGCGCGCTTGAGCTTGAGAAGCTGGAACGCATGTATGACGACGCCAGCTTCTCCTCCAGCAGCCGCCAGATCGAACTTGTGGCGCGCGAATCCGAGTTGCAGAAGCTCGCCAGCGATATCGCGCTGCTGCGCGGCCAGCGCAAGGAGGCGGACAGGCGCAACCAGGAGATCGCGGCCGAAAGCAAGGCCGCGCGTGAGGCGCTGAAGGCCGAGAGGAAAAAAACCGCCGAACTGGACAAGAAAGTCGAACGGTTGCTCGCCGCGCTTGCCGACCGAGAGGAGAAGCTCGAACGCCGCGAGAAAGATCTGGCGCGGCAGCGCGAAAAAGCGAAGGCCGGGGACGGCGCCTCGGCCTTGCGGTTGATCGGCGGGCAGGTACAGGCGGACAGGCGCGACGACGTCGAAACGGCGATCGCCAGGCTCGACGCCGACCGTGAGCGGCTGGAGGCCAGACTGACGGCACTGGCACGCGAGAACAAGCGGCTGAAGGCGGATCTGTCCGCTGCCGAGGCCGCCAGCCCGCAGGGCGATACACGCCACGCAAGTTCCATGTTGCGCGAACAGATGAATGACCTGGCGGCGGAAGTCGTCAACTTGACAGCCAAGCTCGAAGGGCCGGGATCGCCGATCGCCAAGGCGCTGGAGGCGCAGCAGGATGCGCGTCCGAACAGCGGCGGCCGCAGCCTTGCCGACCGCGTGCGGGCATTACAGAAGGCGGCTGCGGCAGATTGAATTCAGGCACCGCCGGCGCAGAAATGATGCAGGGCGATGGCGGATGCCGCCGCGACGTTCAGGCTGTCGAAGCCTTCCGACATGTTGATCCGAACAGTATTGAGACGGGCGAGCAGGCTTTCGGGCAGGCCTTGGCCCTCAGTCCCGAGGTAGAGTGCCAGGCGTTCGGCCGGTTTTGCATCGCGTATGTCTGATGTCCCGCGCGGCGACAGCGCAAATTGGGTAAAGCCACGCCGGTCGAGCGTCGCGGCGAACCGCGCGGTGTCGCTGAACGAGGCGAACGGGACCTTCAAGGCCGCGCCGACCGAAACGCGGATCGCCTTGCGATAGAGCGGATCGCAGCAGGTCGCATCCAAAAGGATCGCGTTGGCGCCGAACGCGGCGGCGTTGCGGAAAATCGAGCCCATGTTGTCATGGTTGGCGATGCCCACGAGCACCACGATCAATGCTCGGGCAGGCAAGCCGTCCAGCAGGGCCTCGGCCAGCTGGGGCGTCTCCTTGCGACCAATGGCAAGAATGCCGCGATGCATGTGAAACCCGGCAATGGCATCCATCACAGCCCCGGCGGCGACATAGACCGGCAGGTCAGGAGATGCCTTGTGCAGGATTTCTTCGAGGCCGGCCAAGCGGTTCTCCAGAACCAGCGCCGATTCGGCACGGAAGCGAGCGGCCGACAGTAGCATGTCGAGCACGACCTTGCCCTCGGCAATGAAGCGGCCCTGTCGGCCGGCGAGGTCACGCTCGCGGATGTCGAGATAGGCGGCGACGCGCGGATCCCGCGGATCGTCGATGTGGACAAGGATCATCTGAGCCTCGGCTGACAATCGGAATCGGTTGCCAAGAACATGATGCGCGGAGGCAGTGTCAAAGTGTATTTTGCGCGCCCAGGATGGACGCACATTGCCGAAGGCCGCTGGTGGCGTAAACGTTTACGCGACCAGCCGTTCAAGTTCCGGCGCGGCGCAGCCTTTGTGCCATCTGGGACAGATCATCCTTGCCGCTGCCGAAAATGCCGTCGAGCGTGGCAAGCAGTTCGCGCACGGCGTCGGATTTGCAGGAATAGTAGATCATCTGGCGGTCGCGGCGGGTGTCCACAAGGTCCAGCGCCCGCAACTTTGCCAAATGCTGCGACAGGGCGGACTGGCTGAGCATCACCTTCTCGGCGATG
The DNA here is from genome assembly GCF_006442695.1 of Mesorhizobium sp. B2-3-7. NCBI lineage: Bacteria > Pseudomonadati > Pseudomonadota > Alphaproteobacteria > Hyphomicrobiales > Phyllobacteriaceae > Mesorhizobium > Mesorhizobium sp. B2-3-7. Next base: position 49,615 of record NZ_VFVV01000007.1, read on the forward strand.
GCTCCGACCGACATTTCACCGTCGATCAGATAACTCATGATCAAAAGCCGTTTTTCATTGCCCATCAGCATCAGAAATTCGGCCGCCGATCCGGCGTTGGCGATTAGCTTTGTCGAGATCATCGATCCCCCATGCTCTTTGCTCATCGAGGCACCATGGGGGCAATGGTGCCTGAATCCATAAACTCAGTTGTGAATGGTCGCCAACGAGTCAGCGCCACAGCCAAAGGGTAGAACATTTCATTCAAATCTCAAGCGTTGCTTTTGATCAAACGTAATTTAAGTGCGGTTATTTGGCGACGTTGCCGCCCGGCCGCTCTTGGCCATGTCGACCAAGACGTGCCTCAACTCATGCGCTGTGACCAAGGGCTGCGGAAAGAAGACCCTGCCGGCATCGTCGCCAGAGGCCAGATCCATGCCGTCGGCATCGAACCCGGCGATGACCCAGCCGTCGCCGGATGCCCGGGCAAAATGATGCGCGTAGAGGGCGACGGCGTCGAGATGGTCCGCATTCATGTGGTCGATCGCGGATTGCTCGCTGGCCGCCAGTTCCTCGACGATCGGCCCGTCGGTGATGAGATCGGTGCGATCAAGCAGGTAGGCCTTGCCGAAGCCGCCGTTCAGGCTGGCGCGCTGCGGTTCGAGACGAAAGATCGAAAAGTCGCCGAGGCCGGCATAGAGGCTGGCCTTCGGATTGTGGTTGAGATAGCGGCGTTCGGCGCGTGCATGCGCGTCCGATCCGCGCTCGATCCGCGCTGCCCGGCAGATCAGCGTCAACCGGGGATGCGCGAGCGGGTCGCCCTTGCCCGGCTCGCCGAGCAGAAGCGAACAGCGCGGGTCCGCAAGTATGGCGGGCGTATGGGCCGAAAGCTGCGACACCAGGATCAGCGGCGTGGCGTCGATGTCGGTGGCGACGCCGACCCGACTCGCCAGCGGCGAACCCGTTTGCGGCTCCAACACCGCCAAGGCGCCGAAGCGGGCGCGGCGCATGAGTGTCTTGGCCTGCCGGATCGCCTCGGCGTCGGTCTCGCGGATCACGTCCTTCGTTCGATCGGCCAAAATGCTCGCCCTGCTAAGTTGATTTGGCTATTCCACTTATCAGACGATGGCGCCAGGCTGGCAAGTGCTACTTCGGAGCCATGCGAATGGCGCCATCGAGACGAATGGTCTCGCCGTTGAGCATCTGGTTCTCGATGATGTGCAAGGCAAGGGCCGCATATTCCGACGGCTCGCCGAGGCGCGAGGGGAAGGGCACCGCGGCGCCCAGCGAATCCTGCACCTCCTGCGGCATGCCGGCCATCATCGGCGTCCTGAATATGCCGGGTGCGATGGTGCAGACCCGGATGCCGGAACGGGCAAGATCGCGCGCCACCGGCAGCGTCATGCCGACGACCCCGCCCTTTGATGCCGAATACGCGGCCTGGCCGATCTGGCCGTCATAGGCGGCGACGGATGCGGTGTTGACGACGACGCCGCGCTCGCCGCCCTGCAGCGGGTCGAGCTTTGCGGCGCCGTCGGCGACGAGGCGGATCATGTTGAAAGTGCCGATCAGATTGACTTCGATCACCTTGCGGTACTGATCGAGCGGATGGGGACCATCCTTGCCGATCGTCTTCACGCCGATGGCAATGCCGGCGCAATTGACCAGGATGCGCGGTTCGCCCAGCTTGGCCGCGACCTCGGCAAGCGCGGCAACACCGCTGTCGGCGCTGCCGACATCGCATTGGACGGCGATGCCGCCGATCTCGGCCGCCACCTTGGCCGCCCGATCGACGCCGACATCCAAGATGGCGACGCGGGCGCCCCTGGCGGCCAGCGCGCGCGCCGTCGCCTCGCCAAGGCCGGAGCCGCCGCCGGTAACAACCGCGACCTCACCGTTTGGATTCATGGCGTCATCCTTTCACATGAGAGTCAGGCGTGGATCAGGCGCGCAATCGGCGCGAATGGTCAAGCCATCGCGGCAAAGTGCTCGGCGACCCTGGCCTGGTCGGCATGGCAGACCTCGCCCGTGAGCCTTGCAACCGCGCCCGGCATGATCTCGTGCGACAGCAGCCTGTCGAGATCGACGGGGCGTGGCATCGATATCTGGCCGCGCGGGATACGCTTGAAGCCGAGCGGTCCATAATAGGGCTCGTCGCCGACCAGCATGACGGCGGGCGCTCGGGCCTTGGCGGCCGCTTCCAGCGCGATCGCCACCAGCCGGCGGCCGATGCCGAGATTCTTGAAGGCCGGCCGCACCGCGAGCGGCCCGAGCATCAGCGCGCGTCCGGCGCCTGCGGCGATGCGGGTCATGCGAACTGATGCGACCACGAGATCGCCGTCCATGGCGACGAAGGACAGCGCGCGTTCATGCCCGCCGGCCTCGCGGATCTTGTAGGCGGCCAGCACAAAACGGCCGGGCCCGAAGGCTTCGTCATTGATGGCTTCGATCTGAGGGTCGTGCGCCGGAGTTTCCGGCAGGTATTCTACGTCGGCAAGGCTCATGGTCTTTGCGTTCCGGTACAGGAGGAAAGGTTTGCTGCAAACGGCAGCATTCGCCAATCAGCGCTTTATCAAGCGTGGGCGCCCTTTCGTCGTCGGTCGAACCGGATCAAAGCAAAATCGAACATGCGGAGTGTCCGCTAGCATCAATTTCCCGCCGCTGCAATCGGCGGTTTTGCAGGTAGAGAGCAACGGGCGCCGCGACGTGCTTGACGATCTGTTCAGCGCCCGGCGATTCCATGCAACGACTTGGAGCCCTACATGATGTACTAGACAGGAAAGGACAAGCGATGGGATTGCTGGTCGAAGGCAAATGGCAGGACCGCTGGTACGACACCAAAGGCAGCGGCGGCAAATTCGTGCGGGCGCAGTCGCAATGGCGCGACTGGATCACTCGTGACGGGGCGCCTGCCGAAGGCCGCGGCCGCGGCCGCGGCTTCAAGGCGGAGCCCGGTCGCTATCACCTCTATGTCTCGCTTGCCTGTCCCTGGGCGCACCGAACGCTGATCTTCCGGGCGCTGAAGAAGCTTGAAGGCATCATCTCCGTGTCGGTCGTCCATCATTTCATGGGCGCCGATGGCTGGACGTTCCTGGCGCAGGACGGAGCCACAGGTGACACGCTCTATGGCCTGGACTTCCTGCACCAGATCTACACCAGGGCCGACCCTAACTATTCCGGCCGGGTCACGGTGCCGGTGCTGTGGGATAAAAGGGATGAGACCATCGTCTCCAACGAATCCTCCGAAATCATCCGGATGCTGAATTCAGTTTTCGACGCTTGGGGTGACGCCAACCTCGACTTCTATCCGCAGGCGCTACGCGGCGAGATCGACGCGGTCAATGCACTGGTCTATCCTGCCATCAACAACGGCGTCTATCGCGCTGGCTTCGCCACCACGCAGGCCGCCTACGAGCAAGCGTTCGGGGAGTTGTTCGCCGCGCTCGACACGCTGGAGCATCGGCTGTCGAATCAGCGCTATCTCGTCGGCGAGCGGATCACCGAAGCCGACTGGCGGCTGTTCACCACGCTGGTGCGCTTCGACCCGGTCTATGTCGGCCATTTCAAATGCAATCGGTGCCGCATCGCCGACTATCCGAACCTGTCGAACTATCTGCGCGATCTTTACCAGGTGCCTGGCGTAGCCGGCACGGTGAACCTCAATCATATCAAGTCGCACTATTACGGCAGCCACGAAATGATCAACCCGACGCGCATCGTGCCTGTGGGGCCGGAACTTGACTACGGCGCGCGGCATGACAGGGCACGGTTCGCCAAGGCGGCTGCCTGAACTACCAATAGGGTGACGGCGGCTTCCCGCCAAAAACCTCGGCGATGCGCCGCAGCGTTGCCGGGGTCGTACCCTGGGGCAAACGATCGAGCGGAAAGAAACCTGCCTCGGCGATCTCGCGGTCCGGCAGTTTCGGGGCCGTCTGGCTGAATTTTTCGATCAGGTACAGGCCGACATGGTCGCGGCGGCTGGCGCGGCGGTTGAAATGCATCGAGCGCAGCACCGGCGGAGCGGTCAGCGTGATATTGCCCTCTTCCGCCAGTTCGCGCGCCAGCGCTTCGGCCATCGTCTCGCCGATCTCGACCCCGCCACCGGGAAGCTGCCAGCCCGGCACATAGGTGTGGCGGATAAGGAAGAGGGAGTTGGATGCCGTTTCGTGGATGAGCCCGCGCACGCCAAGCGTCATTGGCCGCCGCAGCACGAAGTAGAGATGGAACAGCCTGGCTCGCAGCCCCGGCCAGCCGGTCTGGCGCAAAGTGCTCTCGGGATCGGTCGCCATCAGTCGCGAAACCGTGGGTGGAAAGCCGCGTGCGCGTCGCCTATGAAGGAGAAATGTTCAGGCTCGCGCATGTTTCCGATATCCATTTGGGGCCACTCCCTGAAGTAACCTATCGCGATCTCGCCTCCAAGCGGGTGCTGGGCTACGTCAACTGGCAGCGCAACCGCCGCCGGCACATGCACGATGCGGTGATCGACACCATCGTGGCCGATATCAAGGCCAGCGCGCCCGATCACCTCGCGGTCACCGGGGACCTCGTCAACCTGGCACTCGACGGCGAGATCGAGATGGCCAAGCACTGGCTGGAGACGCTCGGCTCGCCGCATGACGTGTCGGTGGTGCCGGGAAATCACGATGCCTATGTGCCTGGCGCCTTCGACAAGGTGTGCCGGTCCTGGGCGGCATGGATGACGGGCGACGGCGTCAACAGTCCGATCGATCGCAATTCGTTTCCCTATCTGCGCGTGCGCGGCAATGTCGCGTTGATCGGCATCACCACGGCGCGTGCGACGGCACCCTTCATGGCCAACGGCTTCTTCATGGAAGGCCAGGCCGAGCGGCTGCGCAAAATGCTCGATGCGACGGCGAAGCAAGGGTTGTTCCGTGCGATCATGATCCATCATCCGCCGGTGCGGGGCGCCGTCCCGCAGCACAAGCGGCTGTTCGGCATCGCCCGCTTCCACAAAATCATTCGCCGGCACGGTGCCGAGCTCGTCCTGCATGGCCATTCACATCTGCCGTCGCTGTTTCAGATCGGCCCGCGCGACGCCAAGGTCCCGGTGGTTGGCGTCGCCGCGGCCGGCCAGGCTCCCGGCGGCAAGCCTCCGGCGGCGCAGTACAATCTGTTCGACATAGACGGTGAAAAAGGCGATTGGCGCATCCGCCTGACGCGGCGCGGCTTGACGGGGCCGGCGATACCACCTTCGGATCTGCAGACGCTCGAGCTCGGGGCGCAACCGGCTATGGCCGCAAGCTGAGCCCCAGCGCCACGATACGGTCCCAGAACAGCACGATCGAAACCGCCAGTCCCACCAGCGCGCCTGCGGCGATCAGGCCAAGGCCGGACAGGACGGCCGACCAGCCCTTGCTGCGCGGCGGCGATCGCAAAGGCGGCTCGGCTTCCGGCACCACGTGCCGCTTCATCCCGGGAACGGCAGCCTCGACGCCACCCTCCATCATTCTCTGACGTTCGACGATCCGCTCGGCGACATAGCGCGTCACGGAATCGGCAACCGGCTTCATCTCGCTCGATTCGGCCAGCACCACACGGCCGATGCGGGTGTCCTTCAGGAAACGGTAGGTGCGGCGGTCGCGTCCCATGGCGACATGGCTGACGGCGTCGATCCACAGGCGCGGCTGCAGACCGGACGAGACGACGAAGTCGAAACTGTCCATGTCGGCGGGAACGTCGGCAAAAACGGGCGCGAGTTCGGTGGCAAGAAGGTCGAGCCGCATGCGATGCGCCTCGCGCATGTCGACGACGACGTCGTCGCGATCGGCAAAGGCATTCTTTACATCGCGAATGGCATCGGACAATTTTCTCGACGGGTCGATGATCTTTTCGCCTGCATCCTTCATGGGCGTGGCCTCGCGGGTTTGGTTAACATGGAGTTAACACAGCCGCCGGCAAAATGCACTGGCGAGATCAATGCATCAAGGGTCGCCGTTGGCGGCGCAGACGGAAGAAGTCAGCTGGCCGCGGCGGACAGTTTCACCCGTTGCGGCCCGACGCGGCGATTGCTGTTGCGGCGAATGATCTCGGCGATCAGGTCGGGCGCTTCCTCGGCCAGCATATGGCCGGCCTCCAGCACATGGTGCACATGGAAGCGCTCCGGCGGGTCATCCACTTGGGTAAAGGGTAGAACGGCGTCATCCGATCCCCACGCCACCATCACCGGCATGTTCAGCGCATCGAGCCGCTCGCGCGGGATGACGCCCTGTCGATCGCTCCTGGTCATGGCGGCCGCGATCTCGACGAGCTTTTCGGTTTGTCCGGGGCGGCCGCGCATTTCGCACAGCAATTCGGCCATGCGACGCGAGGGCGCGGCTCGAGGGCCGGACATTTCGGCGAGGCAGGCCTGGACTTCGGCCAGGTCCTGCGCGCGGGCAAAGCGGCGCAACAACGGTCCATTGATTTCGGGGCCAAAACCGCCCGGCGCCAGGAGCGTCAGCGAGGCGACTTTTGCCGGCTCCGCCAACGCCATCAGCGCTGCAACCGCGCCGCCCATCGAATGGCCGACGAGGTGGACGCGCTTGATCGCGCGTGCGGAGAGGTCGGCAAGGATGGCGTTTGCCGCGACCTTGGCCGGTCCGGCCGACGGAAAGTCGAGCGACAGGCCGTGTCCCGGCAGATCATAGGCCAATGTGCGTACGGAAGGCGGCAGCAAGGAGATCACCTCGCGCCAGACATCGTGGCTGCCGCCAAAACCATGCAGCAGGACGATGGTCTTCGAACCCACACCCCGTTCGTCGGCATAAAGTGATGAAGTCATGAAAGATTGAGGCTTTATTCGAGAAGGCGCGATGGAAATGTGGCTGAATTGCTCCTAGTCCAGAGCGTTCGCCAGTAAAATTTTCGCGATTAGGCGATTGGCCGAACAGCGAGCCGGCTGCTGGTGGATGCCGCTCCCAAAAGCGACCTCGATTTGGGCGAACGACACGCACGAGCAAAAAGACCTAAGGCGTGTCGCATGAATCCGTTTCGACGCGAAACGCTTTTGGGCCTTTCATTATTCGATGGACTCGCTGTCCGCTTGAAGTCCTCATTTTCACGCAACTCCGGAAGGGAACCCGGCACTAGCTGCCCTGGAATGGCTCACATCTAGCTCGCGTTGAAGAGCCCGGCGGCACGCAAGGCGTCGACCAGCCGCTCGGTCAGATCGGCGGGATATTTTCTGTCGATGAAGGTTGCGCGCGGATTGGCGGCGAATTTCGGAAATTCGGTTATCAGCTCATCAAGCAGCCTGCGTGCCTGGTTGTCCCGACCGGCGATCTTGGCGCCGATCAGACGGGCGGCGAGATAGTGCGATTTCGCCGCAGTGGTTCTCAGAGCGCTGCTGGCTATCGCTGCCTTGCTGGTATCGCCCAGCATTAATTCTCCGGCGAAAAGCCCAAAGTCCCACCAGGTCGGGTGGCCGCTCGAGGCATCCACGGCATGCGCCAGAAGAGGTGTTCCTTCGGCGTACCGGCCGGCGAAAACCAGCCCGTAGCCATAGGCGGCGGCCATGGCGAGATCGTAGGGGTTAAGATCATGGGCCTTCCGCATCCATCGCAGGGCCTCGTCGGCATTGCCGAGGCGCGAATTGATGTAGCCGTAGGAGCGATGTGCGTACGGGCTGGTCGGCCCCATCTGCACGGCGCGATGGGCAAACGTCATCGCCTTCTCGATCGTTGCGTCCGGCGGGTAGGCGTAGTGGTCGGTCACGGCCTCCAAATGCAATGAGGCGAGTTCCGAATAAACCAGTGACGATTTCGCGCCACTGTTGGCAAGGGCTTCGAGGCAACGATAGGCGGTCTCGTGAGTCCTGGCGTTCTGGTCGAGATAGTACTTGTCGTTGAGCAGCAGGCACTGCGTCAGGCCGGTCTCCGCGCCGGACTGCTCGATGTAATTGTAGATGGTGCCAGAAGCGGGAAGTGCCGCACTGAGAATGCCGGATATGCGATCCTCGACTACGGTTGGTGCGCTGTCGGCGGCGGTCAGGTTGCGCGACAACAGCACCCGTCCGGACGCCAAGCTTTGCAGTTCGATGGTAACGTCGCCCGCGTCTGGTCCAGGCAGGATATCGAAAATGAAACTCGTCGCATCGGCGACCGGATCGGCTTTGTTGACGGTGTTGCGACCGATGAAGTCGATCGTGTCAAAGCCGCTCAGGCCGGCACGCAGCGATGCGGCGACGCGACTGGCATTGGGAGTGTTGGCCCTGAGGGCGATGTAGACGAGCGGCAGCGCTTCGACCATGGGCGACGGCGTGATGCTGCCGGTTTCGCCGGCGGTCTCGAACGTTGCCGGGATGTCGCCTCCCGCCAGCAAGGCACCGCCGCCCTGGCGCAGGATCAGAACGCCCAACATGGCGATAACCACGGCGATCGCGATCCAGAAGAACCTGAGATGGCGCGTCACCGAGAGGCCCGCCGCAGGAACCTGGCCGAGCAAGGCCGCCATGGGTGCGGCATCATCGGCGGCACCGGACTGTTCGGGCAGGCTGGCTGTCGGCTCTGCGTGACTGGCGGCTTCCGCTGCTTGCGGCAGGCGGATGGCATTGAGTTCGTAGGCCGGGACGTAACCGCCGCGCGGAATGGCTATGCGGACCGGCTCGGCAATGCCTTCATTGGCGAAATAATGTTGCAGCAGTTCGCGCAGGCGGCCCGCCTGCACCCGCACGACGGCATCGGTGGACGGATCGAAATCGCCGTCCTTGCCGAAAACATCCATAGCGATGGAAAAGCCCTTGAGCCTGTCGGCTTCCCCGGCCTGCTCGCGCTCGACGAGATAGCGAAGCAATTTGCGCGCGCGCTCGGATCTCCCGAACGTTTCGCTGGCAAGCAGTCGCTCCAGTGTCTCGCGCACTGCGGGGGCGGCAGGCGTGGCATGCTGCAAGTGTCGATCCTCTCGAAGTCGGCACAGGTTGAGGCGCGATCATATCGTTACCGCACCACCGTACAAGCATACACGTATTATGCGATCGCGTACCACACCGGATAATTTCCCGGTGGTTAATGACACAAAAGTCGGGACCAATCGCTAAACGACGATGGTCCCGAATTCGTTCCAGGCCTGTATCAACCGGCTCTTTTGCCGATAATCCGGTTGGCGGCGGACACCACGGCCTCCAGCGAGGCAGCGACGATGTTGGTGTTGATGCCTGCGCCGAACAGCTTGCCGTCAGGATGTTCCATCTCGACATAGGAAATGGCCGAGGCGTTCGAACCGCGCTGCATCGAGTGCTCGGAATAGTCGAGCACCGACATATCGACGCCGACATGGCGCGACAGCGCATCGACGAAGCCGTCGATCGGGCCTGTGCCTGTGCCTGATATCGTCATCTCCTTGCCGTCGTCGATAATGACCGCCTCGACAACGCGCCGGCCCTTTACCTCGGTGTCCGGATAGGTGTGGTGATCGAGGAATTTCAGCCTGGCGCCCGGCTGGTCGACATAGGTATCGAGGAAGCGCTCATAGATGCGCCTGGCCGGCACTTCCTTGCCTTCGGCATCGGTGATCGCCTGGATTGCCTGGCTAAACTCGATCTGCAGGTTGCGCGGCAGGTTGAGCCCGTAATCCGCCTGCAGCACATAGGCGATGCCGCCCTTGCCGGACTGCGAGTTGATGCGGATGATGGCTTCGTAGCTGCGGCCGACATCGGCCGGGTCGATCGGCAGGTAGGGAACCTCCCACACTGGCGTGTTGGCCTTCTTCAGCGCCTTCATACCCTTGTTGATGGCATCCTGGTGCGAGCCGGAAAAGGCGGTGTAGACGAGTTCGCCCACATAGGGATGGCGCTCGGGAATCTTCAGCTGGTTCGAATATTCGTAGACATCCTTCATCCGGTTGATGTCGGAGCAGTCCAGCTTCGGATCGACGCCTTGCGTGTACATGTTGAGCGCCAGCGTGACGATGTCGACATTGCCGGTGCGCTCGCCATTGCCGAACAGCGTGCCTTCGACGCGATCGGCGCCGGCCATCAGGCCGAGCTCGGTGGTGGCGATGCCGGTGCCACGGTCATTATGCGGGTGCAGCGAAATGATCAGGTTCTCGCGCCTGTCGAGATTGCGGCACATCCACTCGATGCGGTCGGCATAGATATTGGGCGTCGACATCTCGACGGTCGACGGCAGGTTGATGATGAGCTTGTTGTCAGGCGTCGGCTTCACGATCTCGGTGACCGCGTTGCAGATCTCCAGCGCCACCTCGAGCTCGGTGCCGGTGAAGCTTTCGGGCGAGTATTCGAAACGGTAGCCGCCGCCGGCACCCGCTGCCATGTCGGTGATCATCTTGGCGGCATCGGTGGCGATGCGCTTGATGCCGGCGACGTCCTTCTCGAAGACGACGCGGCGCTGCAACTCGCTGGTCGAATTGTAGAAATGCACGATCGGGTTGGTGGCGCCCCTGAGCGCTTCGAAGGTGCGGGTGATCAGTTCGGGCCGGCACTGCACCAGCACCTGCAGCGAAACGTCGGCCGGTACGCTGCCCTCTTCGATGCACCAGCGGGCGAAGTCGAAATCGGTCTGCGAGGCCGAAGGAAAACCGATCTCGATCTCCTTGAAACCCATGTCGAGCAGCAGCGCGAACATGCGCGCCTTGCGTTCGTGGCCCATCGGGTCGATCAGCGCCTGGTTGCCGTCGCGCAGGTCGACCGAGCACCAGATTGGCGCCTTGTCGATCACTTTCGAGGGCCAGGTCCGGTCGGTGAGGCCGACGATTGGGTAGGGTTGGTACTTGCGGGCGGCGTCCGGCATGCCGCCGTTCTGCTGGCCCGCCGGGGCCTCGCTTACGCGGATTTCTTCTCGTGCGTTCATCGTCGTTTCTCCCGGCGACCCTCGAATCCGCCTTCAGGCGGATGGGTGGCGAGTGGCGCCTTTACCAGATTTTCGTTCGCTTGATGTGACTGCCAAGGAGCATGCGCTTGCGCGGCGGCTCGACCGCCGGGCGCTCCTTCAGCGAACCCGGCGATCGCCGATAAGGCCGAGAAGAAGAAGCAGCGTCGAGGCAAGCGCGCGCACGGTCTCGCCGGCAAAGCCGGTCTGACGGGAAGCGGTGGTGGCGCGCGTGTTCATGGCGGTTTTCATACAGGAGCGGCCAGCCGGAGGCAAGCCGTACCGAAAGCCATGCCGACAGCCGGGCGCGTGCCGGGCCACGTTCCGTCTGACGTCGCCGACGTGCGTGCCCTTCCAACAGGCCGAGGCCGGACCTGGCCGCCAACGGGACGTAGCGGTTCAATATATAAGATGACTTATGTATTCAAGTTTCTGTGGAAACTTCGGAACGTCTATGGCATGCCGCTGCCGGCGCGGCCCTCCTGCGGCCGATTGCTTCAAACCGTTTCGAAAGACGCGAACGATGGACCAACTGCGAGCGCAAACCCGGATCAGCGATGCGGCGATCAGGTCGGTGATGGACCGGCTGCGCACCGAGCACAGCGAATTCGAGGTCGAGACCGGTGTTGCCGATCGATGGGAACTTCGCCTGTACTACGGTTCGCTGAGCGCGGCACTCGAGGGCGACTCCATGCTGATCCGCGTCTCGGCCGTAGACGAAACCTGCCTGTCCTACATGAAGATGACGGTCGCCGGCCACGTCGCGCAGCACCTTGGAACGACGAGCGGACTGCGCTGGCAAGGCGACGGCAGCGACACCGGCACCCCAATCTTCTTCCGCGAAATCACGGTTGTGTCGTCAACGCGGATTTCTCCGCATATGCAGCGCCTGCGCTTTGCAGGCGATGATCTTGGCCGGTTTACTCATGGCGGCCTGCACATCCGGCTGCTGCTGCCGCCGCGGGGCAGGCCGCCCGTTTGGCCCTCGATGGGCGCCGACGGCCTGCTTGTGTGGCCTGCCGGTGAGGATGCGCTCACCGTCCGCATCTACACGATCCGGGCGGTGGATCCGATAAGCGGTTGGCTCGATGTCGATTTCGTGCTGCACCCCGACCATGACACGCCCGCTGCCACATTCGCGCAGAACGCGGTGGCGGGAGACGTGATCGGCATGATCGGGCCAAGCGGCGGCGAGACGCCGACGGCGCCGACCCTGCTGCTGGTCGGCGACGACACAGCGCTGCCGGCAATTGGCCGGATTCTGGGGGAACTGCGGCCGTCAACCCGCGTCGAGGCGCTCATCGAGGTCGATGGCCCGGACGACCGCATCGCGCTGGCGCAAGGCGACAACATCGAAATCACCTGGCTTTACCGGCACGACCGCGCGGCCGGCACCGCCGGCCTGCTGGCGGCCGCCCTGCGCGAGCGCAGCCACATGGCGCTTGCCGATAACCTCTACGTCTGGGCCGGATGCGAGTTCACGGACTTCCGCGAGATCCGCAAGATCGTGCGCAAGGAGTGGGGCCTGGGCCGCGACCGGCACCTGGTAACGGCCTATTGGCGTCGCGACGCGCAGGCCGAGGGCGACGACGAGGGTTAGGATCGATCCATAAGTATGCCGGCAGCCGGGGCGGAGCAGCCTATTCCTTCACCGCGCGCGCTACCAGCCGCGCGATGCTCGGGCCGACAAGCAGCACGATCAGGAAACGCGCCGACTGGAGCGCCATGATGAAGGAGATGTCGACGTTCTGGGCGGCGGCGGCGATGATGGCGACGCTGTCCATGCCGCCGGGGCTGGTCGCGAGATAGGCGGTCAGCGGATCGATGCCGAGCAGATGGCTGATCATGAAGGCGAGGCCGCCGCAAAAGGCGATCAGAGCCACGATCGAAGCGACGATCTGCGGCAGGGCACGTGTCGCATGGCGCAGGATCGGCCTTGTGAAGTTCAGCCCGATCGACCATCCGACCATGGCGTAACTGACAGCCAGCAGCCAAGGCGGCAATTGCATCGGCACGCCGAGGCCAAGGTGGATCACCGCGCCGAAGATGAAGGTGCCCAGAAAGGAGGGCGAAGGCAACCGGCAAAGCCTTCCCGCCAGCCCGCCGACCAGCGCGATGCCAATGGTTGCTGCTAAGGCTTGGGCATCGATCGGCGGAAACCAGATAATCGGCGGGATTTCGACGCCTGACGTGTCGACCCACATCTTGGCGACAATGGCCGCCGTCATCGAGACGAAGATGACACGCAGATACTGCATGAAGGCGACGAGGCGCTGGTCGGCGCCGAAGGCGCCGGCCATCAGCACCATTGCGGTGGCGGCGCCTGGGGAGGATCCCCAGACGGCGGTCGTGCCGGGCAGGATGCGCCACCGGCTGATCAGCCAGCCGAGCAGGCTGGACGCCGTGACGGTGGCTGTCACTGCGCCGAGGAACAGCGGCCATTCGGCATAGAAGACGCGAAAAATGTCGGCCGAGATCGAAGCGGCGATGAGGCAGCCGACGATCGCCTGGGCGGAGCCGAACAGAAGCCGCGGCACGCGCACGGTAGCGCCGTTGGTGCCGGCGACGATAGCCGCCAGCATCGGCCCGATGAGCAGCGCCGCCGGCAGCGCGGCCAGTTCGAGCGCACCGGCAAACAGCACGGAAATGACGAGGAGGGCCAGCCATTGCCAAGGCTTGCGCATGCGCGCCATGCGCTCGACGGCCGGCTGGCCAGGAGACGGCTGCTTGGGCGAGGAATCCATGTTCTGGTCTTAGACTGAGCGGTAAGGGATGCGAACCCCCGCTGCATCGAAAAGCGATCGCCTCAGATGTCTGTGCCGAACAGTTGCTCGATTTCTCCACCGCTCATGCGATCGAAACGGTCGGACACCGAAAACTGACCAGCCATAAAGCCAACCCGTCGCGATTGTACCGGCACCGATTGATCCATAGGAATGACCTTGACCAATGACTTGCCAGCCTTGGCGATAATGAAAGGTTCGCCGTTGGCGGCTCGCTGAACGAGACGTGAAAGATTGGCCTTCGCATCGCTAATGTTTACGATCTGCGTCGAGTCGTCCACCCGGATCAGCCCGTCTTGTCGTCAGCCAATCCAAAGCCGCCGACGGGGTTGGTTTCCACCTGGAACTCGAAGCCGGCGATGAAGGGCCTCGCCTTGGCGATGGCCGCCTGGACTTCGGGAAGCTGCAGCGAGGCCTTGTGGCTTGCCTGGTCAGTCCACACTTCTGTGACCCAGATGGCATCGGCATCGGCCGGGTCGGTGGCAACGATATAGCTCAGGCAGCCGGGCAGGGCGCCGGTGCTGGCGCGCAGGACGTCCATGACAGCGTCGCGCTGGCCGCGGGCCGCCCGCATCTTGCCGATCAGACCGTACATCCCTTCGTCTCCCTTCAGCGTTTTCGACAAGAGTATACCGTTCGTCAGTATGCAGGTCGCGGCTCAAGGCATCAACTGGCCACCATTCACCTCGATCACCTGGCCGGTGATGTAGCCGCTCAACAGATCGGAGGAGAGGAACAGATAAGCACCGACGCAATCTTCAGCCGTGCCGGCGCGCCCCTGCGGAATGGTGGCAACCATGCCCCTGATCTGCTCTTCGGTCGAGTAGCGTTCGTGGAACGGCGTGAGAATGGTGCCGGGTGCCACCGCGTTGACGCGAATGCCGAAGCCGATCAGTTCCTTGGCCATGCCGCGCGTGACGTTGGAGACGAAAGCCTTGGCCGAGCCGTAAAGCCCGGCGCCACCGCCGGCGCCGTTGCGGGCGGCGATCGAGGAGGTGTTGACGATGAAGCCGCCTTGTCTCTTCAACCACGGCATCGCCTTGCGCGAGGCGGCCAACACCGAACGCGCGTTGAGATCCATCACCGCGTCGTAATGCGCCTCTGTCTGCTCGGCGTAGGGCACGCGGCCGAGCATCCCGCCGGCATTGTTGACCAGCCCGTCGAGGCGGCCGAAATGCTGCGCGCTGTCCTCGACGACGCGTTCGACGTCGGCGGCCAGGGAAAAATCGCCCTGGACGAGAAGCACCTCGCCGCCATTGTCGCGAATGGCCTTGCCAAGTTTTTCGGCGGCGTCACGGCTGGAATTGTAGTGCAGTGCGACCAGACATTTCTGCGTCGCATAAGCCAACGCGAGTGCCGCGCCGATGCCGGTCGAGGCGCCGGTGACCAGCACCGCCTTGCCGGCGAGATCGGGAATGACAAGCCCGAGGGGAGTGGTTGTCGCTGGCACTGCCGTTTCTCCGGGATTTCGCGGTTCTTAGCTGGTCTTGCTACCCTTGCATTCAGTCCATGCAGCTTCAAGGCCTGAGATAGGCATAGCCCTGGCTTTGCAGTTCGGCGAGCTTGACGACGCCGCCACTGTCGGCCGCATGAAAACCGTCGAGCAGGTCGGCGAGCGAAATATCCATGCCGTGCATGGTGTTGGCGCAGGCATGCGGATCGAGCCCTTGCTGGACGAGACCGGTGAAACGACCGGAGATCGCCGCCGATATGCCCTTCGACTTGAAACCGGCAAGAGCCGGACCATGGACGACCAGCGCGATATCGACATTGCCGCCGGTGCCTTCGTAATGGTTCTTGATGTTGCCCAGCACGAAATTGACCTTGTCGAGGTCACTGAGATGATAGGCGACCTTCAATCTCGTGGCCTCGGTGGCCGCGGCTTGCGCCACCCGCAGTCCAATCAGCGTGCCGGCTCCGACGAGAATCGCGCGGAACATGTCGCGTCGACGCATGGCGATGGTTCCCCCGGGTTGAAAGATGGCAGCGAATTGCGTGGCCGCGACGCCGAGTGTAGCATAAATCGGCGTCGCGTCCTGCCGATGCGGAGGGTCACATGGCGTTCGAACAGAGACTGGCAAGCGTCCTGTCCGGAGCGGCCTTGTTGAGCCTGCTGGGCGCGACGGCTTTCGCCGACGAGGCGGCCAAGCTCACCGAACTCAGTCCCAACGGTCAGGACGCCTGTTTCGGCCGCATCTACGATGCCAACCACCTCAAGGCGCATCCGGACCAGAAGGTGGCCCGGATCTTCTTCTACTACGGCCATGATCCGGTCAGCAGGCCGAACGAGGAACCGGCCGCGAATGCCGGCACGTCCTACAATGGCTTCGTCACAACCACGGTGCGTGGCGCCAAGGCTCCGGAATGGGCCGGCGGCTGGTGTAGTCACCAATCCGAGGATGGCGCATCAAACCCGATCCATTGCGGCATGGAATGCGACCGCACGCTGGCGTCGCTGAAAGTCGACCACAAGGGCCGGCTGATCCTTTCGGACCTGCAGCCCGATATCTATCTCGATGCCGGTTCCGAGGAGGAACTCGGCACGACTGAATACAACAGGCAGGCGCTGGGGTCGCGGGACGACAATTTCCGCCTCGACCCGATGCCGGCAGCGACCTGCAAGGCGGAGTTCGCCCGCATCGACCCGATCGACCCAGCGATGGGTCCGCCGCTGCGCGACCGGCTGAAGCCCGACCAGGCCTTCTGCTACGGACGCGACTACGATGCCGCGCATTTCGGTTCGCATCCCGACCAACTGACGCAGTCGATCCGCGTGTTCCGTGGGCCGGTCGAACTGGCTTCATTCGCGGCGGGCGGCGACCTTGCCAATTGGCCTGACGGCGCCGACATCGCCGTTTCGGTCACGACGCGGCAAAAGTCGGGCAAGGTCACGCAGGTCTATTCCTGCCAGGGCGAGGCCGACCAGTGGCGCTGCGCGGCGAGTTCGAAGATGAGCGATTTCTCCTGCGATATCACGCAGAAGGAGATTTTCCTCAAGCGCGGCGCCAACGGCATGATGATGCTGGCCAATACCAACAACAGCCTGGCAATCGTCGATTTCTGTTCACAGGCAGCCGACGGCAAGACGAAGTCGGACGATAAGATCTACCGGCTGGAACCGATGCCGCAATCGGCTTGCGCGCCTTGAGCGGAGCCTTGTTTAGGTCAGCACGAAGGGATATATCTTTGCTATATCTCATTTGAGGATAGCACGATGGACAAAGCAAAAGTGTTCTGGTCAGGCAGATCCCAAGCCGTGCGCCTGCCGAAGCAGTTCCGTTTCGACACGGAGGAGGTCTCGATACGCCGTCACGGGCAAACCGTCATCTTGGAACCGCTTGCGCAGGACTGGGCGTGGCTCGACCAAGTGATTGGACCGCTTGATAATGATTTCGCCGAGGCAGCACTGGAACGTCAGGACGGGCAGGATCGACCTGCCTTGGACGACGTCTTCAAGTGATCTACCTGCTTGACACCAATGCCGTCATCGCGGTCATGAAGGGCGATGAGGATCTGCTTGCACTGCTGAAACGGCATAGGCCGCAGGACTTTGCCGTTTCAGCGATCGTCGTGCACGAACTGTGCTATGGCGCCGAAAAGAGCCAGCGTCGGGTCGAAAATATGGCGCGTATCGAAGCTCTGCTGTTTCCTGTGCTCGAATTCGATCGGGAAGACGCGAGACATGCCGGAGAGATTCGGGCAACGCTTGCCACATTGGGAACTCCAATTGGTCCCTACGATGCGTTGATTGGTGGGCAGGCGCGCGCGCGGAACCTCACGCTGATGACCCGCAATGTCCGGGAATTCGAGCGGATCAAAGCTCTGTCAATCGAGACGTGGTGAACTGCCTCACGCGAACGGCACCGCCGTCGTGCCCTTCGGCAGCTTGGCCTCATCATCGGGCTCGACATGGATGGTGACGCGCACGGAAGGGATTTCCGCCTGCAGCGCATCCTCGATGCGGTCGCAGATGACATGGCTGGCGCCGACCGACATGTCGGCATCGACGACGAGATGGAATTCGATGAAGGTGGCGCGGCCGGCGATGCGTGTCTTGAGGTCGTGCACTTCGAGCGCGCCTTTGCAATTGGCCGAAATGATGTCGCGGATGCGCATATGCTCCTGGGTGTCGACTGCGCGGTCCATCAGCCCGTTCATCGACGAGCCGATAACATGCCAGCCCTGCCAAAGAATGTTGAGCGCGACGATCACGGCCAGCGCCGGATCGAGGATCTGCCATCCGGTCAGCACCGCGCCGACAAGGCCGGCGAAGACGCCGACCGAGGTCACGACGTCGGTCATGATGTGTTGGCCGTCGGCGACCAGTGCCGGCGATCTTGCGTTGCGCCCTGTACGGATCAGCGCCCAGGCCCAGAAGGCGTTGATGACCGTCGCCACACCGTTGACGGCAAGGCCTTCCCATGGCTGCTGGAGCGGGACGGGGTTGAGCCAGGATTGCCAGACCTCGTTCAGGATCAGGAGTGCCGCGACCACGATCAGCACGCCTTCCAGGACGGCCGAGAAATACTCGGCCTTGTGGTGGCCGAACGGATGGTCCTGGTCGGCAGGCTTGTAGCTGACCTGGATCGCCCAGAACGCGGCGGCCGAGGCGATGACGTTGACGATCGATTCCAGCGCGTCCGAATAGAGTGCGACGGAACCGGTGATGTACCAGGCGGCAAGCTTGAGTGCGAGCACCACACAAGCGACGACGATCGACCAGAAGGCAAGCCTTGCGACCTTGCGCCTGGTCGCGGCCTTCGCCGCGACCGCCATCGTGTCCCGCGTTTCGACCATCGTCTCTAGGCGGCCTTGTCCTTGGCCTTGCGCGGCAGGTGGGCGACGATGTTCTCGATGATGCGCATGCCGGCATTGTGGCCGAGCGTCATGATCGATTCCGGATGGAATTGCACCGCGGCGATCGGCTCCTTGCGGTGCTCGAAGGCCATGATGACGCCGTCTTCGGTCTCGGCGGTGACCACGAAATCGTCGGGTAGCCGCACCGGATCGGCGAAGATCGAATGGTAACGGCCGACGGTGACTTCCTTGGGCAGGCCGGAGAAGATGATGCCGGGCTTGGAGACGCGAATGCGCGACGGCTTGCCGTGCATCGGCACATGCAGCTGCCGCAATTCGCCGCCATAGGCCTCGGCCAGCGCCTGCAGGCCGAGGCAGACGCCGAAGATCGGCAGCTCGCGGGCGCGCGCTCGTCCGATGGTGGCGGCGCAGTCGAAATCCTTGGGCGTGCCGGGACCAGGCGACAGCACGACGAGATCCGGCTTCAGCCGGTCGAAAACTTCTTCCGGCACGGGGGTGCGCACGGTCGAGACATTGGCGCCGGTCTGACGGAAGTAATTGGCCAGCGTGTGGACGAAGCTGTCTTCATGGTCGACGAGCAGGATGTTGACGCCGTCGCCGACGCGCGCGGTGGTGCGCTCGGTGCTGGCGGCATTGCCCGTCTTGGCGTCGCGGATGGCGGAGAGCATGGCGGAGGCCTTCAGTTCGGTTTCGGCTTCTTCTTCCTCGGGAATGCTGTCGAACAGTAATGTGGCGCCGGCACGCACCTCGGCAATGCCGTCCTTGATGCGGATGGTGCGCAGTGTCAGGCCGGTGTTCATATCACCGTTGAAATTGACCATGCCGATGGCGCCGCCATACCAGGCGCGCGGGCTCTTCTCGTTCTGCTCGATGAAGCGCATGGCCCATAGTTTCGGCGCGCCGGTGACGGTCACCGCCCAGGCGTGCGAGAGAAACGCGTCGAAGGCGTCCATGCCTTCGCGCAGCCTGCCCTCGATATGGTCAACCGTGTGGATAAGCCGCGAATACATCTCGATCTGGCGGCGGCCGATGACGCGCACCGAACCCGGCTCGCAGACGCGCGACTTGTCGTTGCGGTCGACATCCGAGCACATTGTGAGCTCGGATTCGTCCTTCTTGGAATTGAGCAGCTTCAGGATCTGCTCTGAGTCGGAAATGGCGTCGTCGCCACGCTTGATCGTGCCCGAGATCGGGCAGGTCTCGACACGGCGGCCGTTGACGCGCACGAACATTTCGGGCGAAGCGCCGATCAGGTATTCGCCTTCACCCAGATTGATGAAGAAGGAATAGGGCGAGGGGTTGATTGACTTCAGCTTGCGCGAAATCTCGGAGGGTTGGGTCTCGCAGCGTTCGTAGAACATCTGCCCGGGTACGACCTCGAACAGGTCACCGCGCTTGAAGCTGTCCATCGCGCGGCGCACAAGATTGGCGTATTCGCCGGGTTCATGGTCGCCGCGCGGCGGGATACGGTCGGCAGTCTTGAACGGCTCGGCGATCTCGTCGCGCGGCAGGCCTTCGGTCGAAAAACCCTTGCCGGCGTAGTCATATCGATCGGTCCAGGCCTTGGCCGAATAATGATCGACGACCAGGATCTCGTCGGGCAGGAACAGCACGAGATCGCGCTGGCTTGGCTTGCGTTCGAGCTTGTAGTCGACCGGATCGAACTGGAAGGCGAGGTCGTAGCCGAAGGCGCCGTAAAGGCCGAGATTGGCGTCTTCGGCGGTCTTGAACAAGGCGGTGATGGCGCGCAGAACCGTGAAGACGGAAGGAACGCGGCTGCGTTCTTCTTCGGTGAAGACACGGCCCGGCTTGGCGACGTCGAGGCGGATCAGCTTTTTCGACGCCTCGGCGATCGTGATCTCGGCGATATCGCCGAGCGTCTTGACGATGACCGGCAGAAGCACCTCGCCCCGCCGGTTCAGCGCCTCGATGCGCATGGACCGGCCACGCGCCGAGATCACCAAAGGCGGGTCGATGATGGCGGTGTCCCAACGCGTATAGCGGCCGGGATATTCATAGTTCGAAGAGAACACCGCGCCCCGGCGCGCATTCAGCCCGTCGACATAGGCGTCGATGGCGCCTTCATAGGGCCGGTCGTGGCGCTCGCGGGTGATGGTGATGCCACCCCCGGTCACAAAACTCTCTGCGCCGTTGTCCAGAACCTTCATCGTCATTGCCGTCTCCATCAGCTTCTTGGGCAACGGACCCGGGAATGGCTTGGAAAAAACAAATGGCCGCCCGGACATTCCGCTGCGGCCACCCTCTCTTTTCACGCGCACGCGTTCGAACAGGCCGCTGTCAGCAGGCCCACCACCAAACGGTCTTGATCGAACGCATGTTCATGGCGATTCCCATAGCGGCGATTGAGCGACCGCGCAACTGGATTCGATGGAGGCTCAATCTTCCAGTGTGCCGGACCTTGCGTCGGCGCTCTTCCTGTCGCCCACCAGTTTCAACAGATCCTCGCCGGCGCGGATGATACGGCGCGAGCGCCGGGTCAGGACGATGCCGGCCTGCGGCGCGAACACCTCGGTGCGGCCATCGGCTTCGCCCGGTGCGTGGACGATGACGGCAAGCCGCGTGTCCTTGGCGACGCGGTCGCCGGGCTCCACGTCATAGAGCACGGCACCCGCCCGGGGCGCCGGCATCATGTCGATGTTTTCGAGCGGCGCGACAACCCCGGTGAAGGCACCGGGTGAGGGCAGGGCCGGGTCGGCGACTACGCCGCGCGCCACCAGCAGCCGGTAGAGCCCCGCGGCGTCCGACGCCGCGAACGCGCCATCGACATCGAGGATGCCGCGATATTCGACCGTCGTGACGACGCGCCGGCCGAGCTTCGCCACATCGGCGGGAACGTTCTGATAGGGCATGATCGAGGCGCCCTCGAAAGTGCCGTCCGTGTCTTCACTCCACAGCACCACCGCCTCGACGCCCATGGCGGCGGCGCAGTCGGCCATTGCCGGCCACAGGCTTGTGTGGACATACAGGTAGGAGAGACCCTCGTCGTCGCAATGCAGGTCGAGCACGATGTCGTGGCCGAGCGAAAGCTGCACCAGTCTCGTCTTCAGCCGCTGGTCGGGCGTGCCATGCGCGGTGTCGGGCAGGAGTGCCGTGTCGGGCGCAGCGAGCAGCGGGAAACCGCGGTTGAAGTTGGTGCGCGTGCCCAGATGAAAACGGCCCTGATGTTCGCCGAAATGATACTGGGCGCGGCCGATCGGATTGGCCCAGGGCACGATGGTGATGTCGCCCTTGATGCGCCCCTCCGCCTCGGCCCTGGCCAGCATCGGCATCAGCGCGTCAATGGCGACGACTCCGGGCAGTTCGCCGGCATGAAGTGCTGCCTGCAGATAGGCCGAAGGCGCGGATTTGTCGGTTCCAGCGAAGCGAAACAGCGGGAATTCGTAGGAAACCCCTTCGCTGTCGCCGGCTATGCGTTCGATCGATTTCTGCATGGGGTCTTTCTCCGCCGAGAGGCGAGAAGACATGCCTCTTCGACTGTGCGCTTGTCGATTGGTCCAGGCTGTCGCGCTATGGGCGCAAGCAGCTACTGCGCGGCAGGTTGAAGAGTGACGACCGGAGCGCGCTGGTCCAGTGCCCGCGAGGCAACGGCTACGGCGACCGCCAGCAGAGCGAGTGCCGCGCCCACCAGCGGCAGGTTGGCATAGGAAACGCCCCAGGAGAGCGCCACGCCGCCGATCCAGGCGCCGCTGGCGTTGCCGACATTGAAGGCGCCCTGGTTCAGCGTGGCGGCAAGGTTCGGTCCCTCGGAAGCGGCTTCCACGACACGGATCTGCAACGGCGGCACGACGACGAAGACGAGCATGCCCCACAGGAAGACGATGCCTATGGCGACACTGGCGATAGCGCCGAACTGCATGAAGCCGACAAACAGGACCGCCAGCAGCAGCAGCGTGCCGATCACCGTCGGCATCAGCTTCCAGTCGGCCAGCCGGCCGCCGATGATGTTGCCGATGGTCATGCCGGCGCCGAACAGCAAGAGCACCCAGGTGACCGCCGCCGTGGACAGGCCCGACACGTCGGTGAGATAGGGCTTGATATAGGTGAAGACGGCAAACAGGCTGGCTGAGGCGAGCGCCGCGATCAGCATGGCCAGCCACATCTGCAGCTTGCCGAGCACGCGCAATTCGCCGCGCAAGCCGTCGCCGCTTGGTTCAGTGACATCCGGCGGCACTAGCCAAGCGATCGCCGCGACCGAGATCAGCCCGATGCCGACCACCGCCAGGAAGGTGGCGCGCCAGCCGAAGGCTTCGCCAAGCGCCGTTCCGGCGGGAACGCCGAGGATGTTAGCCAGCGTCAGGCCGGCGAACATCAGCGCGATGGCGCTGGCACGCTTGTTGCGGGGCACCAGGCTGGCGGCGACGACCGAACCGATGCCGAAGAAGGCGCCGTGGCCGAAGGCGGTGAAGACGCGCGCGCCCATCAGCATCCAGTAATTGGGCGCGATGGCGCAGAGCAGGTTGCCGACGACGAACAGTGCGGCCAGTCCGACCAGCACCGGCTTGCGCGGCAGATGCGCGGTGGCCATCGCCACGATTGGCGCGCCGAAGACCACGCCCAGCGCATAGCCCGTGACCAGCAGCCCGGCCGCGGGAATGGTCACGCCAAGGTCGGCGGCGACCTCCGGCAGCAGACCCATGATGACGAATTCGGTGGTGCCGATGCAGAAGGACGCAATGGCAAGCGCAAGGATCGGCAAAGGCATGGGAGGTCCAGGCTGAATCGGTTCAAATGGAAACTGCGCGAGCGCCCCATGGCGCACAAGCGCCATTGCCGCAATGCAGCAATGCAGAAAGCGGAGAGCAAAGAGGCACTGGCAGCGGTGCTTGTGCCGTGCCCTGCCGGGCTAGACGACCCTGACCGAACCCGCCCGAGCGGCCGAACCGACCGGCTGAGCCGGAGTTCAGACCAGCGGCTTCAACTCCTGGGCGATGGTAGGCAGCAGTTCCGAGACATTGGGGTGGATGTGCATGGCGCGCGCCAGCGTGTCCACAGGTGCCTTGGCGTACATCAGGTCAAGCACGCAATGCACGGCTTCATCGCCGCCGGGGCCAAGCACGCAGCAGCCGAGGATTTCCCTTGTGTCGGCGTCGACGAGGATCTTCATGAAGCCTTGCGTCTCGCCTTTCTCGATGGCACGGCCGACACGGGTCATCGGCCGCTGGCCGACCAGCGCGCGGCGTCCCGACTTCTTCACCGACGCCTCGGTCATGCCGCAGCGGCCGAGCGGCGGGTCAATGTACAGAGCGTAGGCCTCGATGCGGTCGGTGACCTTGCGCGGATCATTGTCGAGCAAATTGGCCGCAACGATCTCGTAATCGTTGTAGGACGTGTGGGTGAAGGCGCCCTTGCCATTGCAGTCGCCCATCGCCCAGATGCCGGGCACGCTGGTGCGCAACTGGTCGTCGACGGTGATGAAGCCGCGTTTGTCGACCTCGATGCCGGCCTGGTCGAGGCCGAGATCGTCGGTATTGGGCGTTCGCCCCAGAGCCAGGAGCACATGCGAGCCGACGGCCGGCGGCTTGCCGGCGGAGAAGGCAACAGCAATATCCTCGCCCTGCCTGGCGAAGCTTATGGCGTCGGCGCCGAGATGGACCGCGATGCCTTCGTTTTCGAGGATCGACAGGATGGCGTCGGACACATCCTCGTCTTCGCGGCCGATCAGCCGCGAGCCCTTTTCGACAATCGTGACCTCCGCGCCGAAGCGGCGGAACATCTGCGCGAATTCGAGCGAGATGTAGCTGCCGCCGACCACCACGAGGTGGCGCGGCAACACGTCGAGGTCCATCATCGAAGAGTTGGTGAGAAAGTCGATGTCGTGAATGCCGGGCAGATCCGGTACCGATGCGCGGCCGCCGGTGTTGAGAAAGATCTTGCCGGCGGTCAGGAGATCATCGCCGACGCGCACCGTGTTGGCGGATTCGAAACGCGCATGGCCGCGATAGAGCGTGCATTTATCCATGTCGGCGATCCAGGTTTCCAGATTGCCGCGGGCGTCGTTCGACACCTTGTCCTTGCGCGCCTTGACCCTGGCATAGTCGACGCCGACCGGGCCGGAGAGGGTCACGCCATAGTCCGGGCCGCGCCGCGCCAGATGCGCGGCATAGGCGCTGGCGACCATGGCCTTGGTCGGCATGCAGCCGGTGTTGACGCAGGTGCCGCCGACCAGCTTGCGCTCGATCAGCGCCACGCTCATGCCGGCCGCGGTCAGCCGGCCGGCCAGCGAAGGGCCGGCTTGGCCGGCACCGATGACGATAGCATCGAAGGTTTTCGCCGTCATGCCACCGCCGCCAGGATCAAGAGGCCGCCAACGATCGCGACCGCGTCCTCGATGAAGGCCGCGGGCTGGTCCTTGCCGAAGGCGGCCGCCAGCCGGCCGCGCGCCTCCGCGCCGCCGAGCGTGCCGATAACGGCCCCTATGGCGCCGGCGATCAGGCAGACGATGGTGGCGCCGCCAGTGGCGCCGATCACGGCGCCGCTGAAGGCACCGAGCAGGATACGGGCGCCGAATTGCTGCGGCACCTTGCGGCTCGGCGTCGACGGCAACTGGTCGGTGACCAGCTCGACGATGGCCAGGATAGTGAAAATGCCGACAGCGGCCCAGTGGCTCATGAAGCTTGCCCAGGTGCCGGCAACCGGCAGCCAGCCGAGCCAGGCGCCCCAGGCGACGGCGGCCGGCGCGGTCATGGCGCGCAGGCCGGCAATGACCCCGATCAGAAGTGCAAGAATGTAAAGCATGTTCATCCCCCTCGATCCCGGGCCGGGACAGCCCTGAAAAGGCAGGCTACCATAGGTCCGGTATTTGGCCAGTACTTGCATAGGCGCTCTCTTACGCCGCAACGGTGCGTGGCAATGATGACGGAGGCACCGCATGGCTGAGAGCGAACGCGCAAAAATGGCGGCGGGCGAGTGGTATACGTGCATGGATGACGAACTGGAGGCGCTGCGTGGCGTGGCTGCGGGCGCCGTATTCGAGCACAATTCGCTTGCGCCCCGTCAGCGCGGCAACATCGGGCCTGCCTTGCGGGATCTGCTCGGCGGCGCGGGCGAGGGCGCCCGCATCGAGGCGCCGGTCCACTGTGCCTATGGCTTCAACATCTTTCTCGGGGACGGCGTCTTTCTCAATGCCGGCTGCATCATTCTCGACACGGCAAGCGTGCGCATCGGCAAGGGAACGCTGCTCGGCCCCAATGTGCAGATCTATTGCGCCGAGCATCACAGGGAGGCCGCGGGGCGACAAGCCGGGCTGGAAATCGCCAGGCCGGTCGAGATCGGTGCCGATGCCTGGATCGGCGGCAGTGCCGTCATCCTCGGCGGCGTCAGCATCGGCGAGGGCGCCATCGTCGGCGCCGGCGCCGTGGTGACGCGCGACGTGCCCGCGAACATGACGGTGGTCGGCAATCCGGCGCGGGCGGTCAAACGCGGTTGAGTGCCCGGCGGGCGCTCAGTGCGAAAGCGCGTGCGGCGACCGGTCGCCCTGGTCGGCCCGCCTGGAAAATTCACGCCGGTATTGCGCCGGGGAGGTCCTGAGACGCGCCGAAAAATGCTGGCGTAGCGAAGCGGCGCTGCCGAAGCCGGCCTCGAAGGCCACGACGTCCATCGATTTTTCCGTCGCCTCGAGCAGACGCTGCGCCAGTTCAAGCCGTTGCTCGATCAGCCAATCGCCGAAACTGGTGCCGATCGATTTCTGGAAGCGGCGGGTGAAGGTGCGCCGTGTCATGCCGGCGGCTTCGGCGACGCGGTCCAGGCTGTGCGCATCGCCGAGCGTCGCACGCACCGCGTCGAGTGCTTGTGTGAACCTGTCGGTATCGGCGCTCCTCGCCAGCGGACGCTCGATGAACTGCGCCTGTCCGCCTTGCCGGTGCGGGGAGAGCACGATCTGCCGCGCGAGCCGCAGTGCTGCCTCGGCGCCGTAGCGGGCGCGAACGATATGGAGGCAGCAGTCGAGCCCGGCCGCGACGCCGGCCGACGTCACCACGTCGCCATTGTCGACATAGAGCACCTCGGCATCCACCGCGATGTCGGGATGAAGCTTCTGAAGCCGCTCGGCGTAGGCCCAATGCGTGGCCGCACGCCGACCGCCAAGCAGTCCGGCAGCAGCGACTGCGAACGTTCCCAGGCAAAGGCCGACGATCAGGGCACCATTGCGGTGGGCCCGCCGCAGTGCCTGCGTCAGCAGTTCCGGCAGCGGGTCTTCGAGATCCCGCCAGCTCGGCACGATGACGATGTCGGCGCCGTCGAGCCCCTCAAGCCCATGCGGCGCGGCGACGCTCAGCCCGGCCTCGGTGTGGACGGGCCCGGCCTCGATCGCGCAGATGCGGAAGTCGAAGCGCGGCAGGCCGAACGATGTGCGATCCTCGCCGAACACCAGGCAAGGGACGGAGAGATGGAACGGGCTGATGCCGTCGAAGGCGAGGACGGCGACGATCGGGTGGGTCATGTCTTTGCCAGGGATTTCTGCGCGGGTTATGGCGGATTGTCCCAATTCTTTCGAATGATGTCAATCGGGCCACTTTCGTCCGATGGTGGCGGACCTATGCTCGGGCATCACATCAAGCCTCAAAGGAATGCATCATGTCCGAACCAGCCAGCAAGACGCCGCGCCGCGCGCTCGTCGTCGTGGACGTCCAGAATGACTATGACGGCGGCAATCTCGCCATCCAGCATCCGCCGTTCCGCGACAGCGTCGTCAACGTGGCGCGCGCCATGGACGCGGCAGCCGCGGCCGGCATCAAGGTGGTGGTCGTCAAGCAGATGGCGCCGGAGACGTCACCAATCTTCGCCAAGGGCAGCCATGGCGCGGAATTGCATCCCGAGATATCGAGGCGGCCACGCGACCACTATGTCGAGAAGACGCTGCCTTCCGCCTTCACCGGCACCGATCTCGAAGAGTGGCTGCGCGCCAACGCTGTCGAGACGATCGTGGTGGTCGGCTACATGACGCATAATTGCGACCTGTCGACCATCATCCATGCCGTGCATATGGGCTTTGCCGTCGAGTTCCTGTCCGACGCGACCGGCTCGGTGCCTTACGCCAACAGCGCCGGCTATGCCTCGGCCGAGGAGATCCACCGCGTGGTGACAATCAT
Source organism: Mesorhizobium sp. B2-3-7 (assembly GCF_006442695.1). Lineage (NCBI taxonomy): Bacteria > Pseudomonadati > Pseudomonadota > Alphaproteobacteria > Hyphomicrobiales > Phyllobacteriaceae > Mesorhizobium > Mesorhizobium sp. B2-3-7. The sequence goes on from NZ_VFVV01000007.1 coordinate 77,125, forward strand.
CCTGCAGTCGCGCTTCGCCGCCGTGCTCAAGACCGCCGAATGGATCGAGTGCCTGAAGACCGGCACCTTGCCGGAACGCGATACGATCTTCGGCTCCAACCAGCGGGCGCTGTCGCGCAACGCTGCGTAGGAATTTCCGGAAACAGAAAGGGCGCCGCATCGCTGCGGCGCCCTTAGCACTTTTTGGAATTGAGGATTTCTAGAACAGGCCTTCGATCTGGCCGGCTTCGTTGAGGAAGATCTTTTCCGACGACGGCGCCCTGGGCAGGCCGGGCATGGTCATGACCTCGCCGCAGATGATGACGACGAAACCCGCGCCCGCCGAAAGCCTGACCTCGCGCACCGGTACGGTGTGGCCGGTCGGCGCGCCGCGCAGGTTCGGGTCGGTCGAGAAGGAATACTGCGTCTTGGCCATGCAGACCGGCAAGTGGCCGTAGCCGGCCTGCTCCCAGGCGTGCAACTGGTCGCGCACCGACTTGTCGGCGATCGCTTCCGAGCCGCGATAGATGCGCTGGACAATGGTGTTGATCTTCTCGAACAGCGGCATGGCGTCGGGATAGAGCGGCGCGAACTGCGAGGCACCGGATTCGGCCAGCGCCACCACTTTCTTGGCGAGATCCTCGATGCCGGCCGAGCCGTTGGCCCAGTGCTTGCACAGGATCGCCTCTTCGCCCATCGAGGCGACATAATCCTTCATCGCCTGGATTTCGCCATCCGTGTCGGAGTAGAAGTGGTTGATGGCAACTACCGCCGGCACGCCGAACTGCCTGATGTTCTCGATGTGGCGGCCAAGATTGGCGCAGCCCTTCTTCACCGCCTCGATGTTTTCCTTGCCGAGGTCTTCCTTCTTGACGCCGCCATTCATTTTCATGGCGCGTACGGTGGCGACGATGACCGCCGCCGCCGGCTTCAGCCCGGCCTTGCGGCACTTGATGTCGAAGAATTTTTCCGCGCCGAGGTCGGCGCCGAAGCCGGCTTCCGTCACGACGTAGTCGGCAAGCTTGAGCGCCGTCGTGGTGGCGACCACCGAGTTGCAGCCATGCGCGATGTTGGCGAACGGGCCGCCATGCACGAAGGCCGGATTGTTCTCCAGCGTCTGCACCAGACTCGGCTGCATGGCGTCCTTGAGCAGCACGGCCATGGCGCCGTCGGCCTTGAGGTCGCGGGCATAGACAGGCGACTTGTCGCGGCGATAGGCGACGATGATGTCGCCCAGGCGCTTCTCCAGGTCCTTCAGGTCGGTGGCGAGGCACAGGATGGCCATGACCTCCGAGGCGACGGTGATGTCGAACCCGGCCTCGCGCGGATAGCCGTTGGCGACGCCGCCGAGCGAGCAGATGATCTCGCGCAGCGCCCGGTCGTTCATGTCCATGACGCGGCGCCAGGCAACGCGGCGGGTGTCGATGCCGAGCTCATTGCCCCAATAGATGTGGTTGTCGATCAACGCCGACAGGAGGTTGTGCGCCGTGGTGATGGCATGAAAGTCGCCGGTGAAATGGAGGTTCATATCCTCCATCGGCACGACCTGCGCGTAGCCGCCGCCGGCCGCACCGCCCTTGACGCCGAAATTCGGACCGAGCGAGGCTTCGCGGATGCAGATGATCGCTTTCTTGCCGATGCGGTTCAGGCCGTCGCCGAGGCCGACGGTGGTGGTCGTCTTGCCTTCGCCGGCCGGGGTCGGGTTGATGGCGGTGACCAGGATCAGCTTGCCGTCCTTGTTGCCCTTCACCGATTTGATGAATTCGGCGGAGACCTTCGCCTTGTCATGGCCATAGGGCAAAAGGTGTTCGGTCGGGATGCCGATCTTGGCGCCGATCTCCTGGATCTGTTTTTTCTTCGCACCGCGGGCGATCTCGATGTCGGACTTCACTTCTGCCATGACGGCTTTCCTTTGGATTGGACGGTGGAGGGGACGGGTTGATCACTGGTGCATGTTCGATACGCCGCGCGGGCAAGGGCATGTTCTAGCCCTCTCGCTGCCGTGGCGTCAACTTTCATGCAACTATGTTTCCTATGAAGAAAATTCCTCTGCGGCGGGCCGACCTGCCTCCGGTTCTTTCTGGCTCCGCTTGCCGCGCCGTATAGAAGCCAGAGCGGGGACGCGTCCGCCGTCTCAAAACAGCCGCGCAATGCACGGAATGCGACAGACACGGCGGCGCAAATCCGCCATCGCCGGCCTAAAGCGCATCGCGCTTCAGGCATTTGTTTCCATGCATATCGTTCTTCCCAGGCCGGACCACTTTTGGGTGACATGCATTGGGCCGACCGGCCCTACTGCGTCAGCACGTTGCTGATTTCGACCATGTTGGAACGCACCCTGAGCACATAGAAACCCATGGTCGTCAGATGCGTGGGCAGCAGCCAGCCGTCCTCGCGGCCATTGGCGATGATGAAGGGCTGGATGCGCAGCGCCGAGACGAACTGCGCGTCCATCGTATCCCACAGGCTCTGCAGGTGCTTTTCCTTGATGACGTCCTCGAAGTCGGCCTGCGCGCCCTTCATCAGTCCGTAATAGGCGTAGAGCTGGCCATAGGCGAACCAGTAGCGGTCGTCGGCGCGGAAATCGAACCAGCCATTGTTATGGTTTTCGGCACGTTCCTTGAGGATGGCCGAGGTCGAGCCGATATCGCTGGCGATACGGTCGATATATTGCTTCAGATTGTCGGCACGGGCATCAAAGGTGGCCTGGCAGGTGGCGAGGCGGGCGTTGAAGGAGCGCAGCTTGCGCACGGCGTCGCGATAATAGCTCGGGGTCGGCGTCTTCGGGCCGAACGGGCTTACACCGAAATACCAGGTGTACTCGTCGAACTGCAGATTGCCGCGCGCATCCTGCAGGTCGGCGTCGATCTGCGATGTCGTGCGCACACGGCCGAGATTGTCGGCGAGCTCGGTCGCGGTGCGGCGCACCGCCTGGTTGATGCCGCGCTGGAACGAGGCCTTGTTGTCCATCCACGGCGTGTTGTCCCAGCTGATGCCGAACAGGCCGAGCTTGTAGAGGATCATCGACGAGATCCAGGCATTCTGGTTAACGTTGAAGTCGGTCAAATCGGCGGCAATCTGGGCGATGCCGGAGTTGCCACAGGTCCTGGCAGTGTCGGCACCGGCACCGGCTGCTACCTGTTCGCCCGCCGAGATGTTGCGCTTCTCGAACGTGTAGGTGTCGGGATAGCTCGGATTGAAATTATTCCACCACTGGGTGGCGTAGAAGAAATTGGCGTAGAGGCCGAGCAGCACCAACAGGGCGAGGCCGAGCACGGCCTTGAGGATCCAACCGCGCTGCGCATACCAGCGGCCGGCCCACATGAACGGCCACAAGATGACGCCGATCAGGAGGCCGATGCCGCGGCCGATCCATTGGAAAATCCTGACGAAGAAGTTCACGATCGGATCGAGCATGGCTGTGTCACCCCTCAAGGCATAATGTCAAAAAGTTGCGGACTTTTGGATAACATCATGCGCCAAAACAACAAGTTAGAACGAAATGACGGCCGGTTTCGTTCTAGTCAGTCAGGCCGTAGAGGCGCGTGCGGAACGCCACCTTGTCCTTCAGATATGTGGTTTTCAGAACGTCCACAACATGCGATCGCCAGGCGTCGCTGAAGCCCTCATAGTCCTTGTAGAAGCCCTGCTTGTTGAAGACGTAGCGCGAGACGAAGTCCGACGGCACGAAATCCGAGATCAGCCGGTTGGTCAGCCAGGCGTCGGGATGGTCGGGCTTGGCGCGGACCACCAGGAAGCGCTGCTGCGGGAACACATCCTCGATCTTGAGATGGCCGAGCTGGGCAATCTCGCGCTTGGCGGCGTTGAGGAAGGGGAAATTGCCGTCCCTGGTGATCAGGTCGGCATGACCCTGGATCCAGGTCTGCAGCCAGACCTTGTCGACGTCGGTCAGATTGCGGTTCGGCTCGGCGTCGCGGATCAGCGCACGCACCACCATCTCGGCGCGGTGCTCGAGATAGCCCGAGGCTTCGATCCAGGAGGCGCGCGGCAGTTCGATGCGGCCGGTGGCGGCGAGGAACTTGAACACCTTGTCGGCGTCCTTGATCGAGAGATAGCTTACCTGCCACGGCCGCGAGCGGCGGAAACCGGGGGCCGCCGGATCGCTGATGACGGTCGTCATGTCGGGGTCGACGAACACGTAGAGCCCGCCGAAATGGCTGGTCCAGTAGGCGTTGTGGCGGAAGATTACCTGGTCGGGCACCAGCGCGTTCTCGCGGATGTCGCCGCAGATCTTGGCCAGTTCCACCATGCGGGTGAGCATGGCGTTGTCGCGCCAGGCGTCAGGCTCCTGTTTCAGGCGGTCGACGAGCTTGCCGAGCTCCGCGGCCTTGCCCAGCACATCTTCGGCCGACAGCACCTTGAACTCGACCTGGTTGATCGACAGCAGATCCTCGATATCGTTGACCTTGGGAATGGAATCCTCGATCTCGCCGTAGATGACATCCTTGATGGTCAGCGCGTCGATGGCGCGCTGATTCCTGGACATGAACTCGAACATCAGCTGCGAGGTGTTGGAGAAGGCGGTGTGCACCACCGGCAGGTCGATCTGCGACGGCGTCAGGATGATGAAGCGGCGGTTGACCTCATTGGGATCGAGGTAGCCGTAGTCGCCGCATTCCTCCGCCACTTCCGGCGAAAAACCGGTGCGGTCGATCTGGAAGCTCTTCAGCTTGGTGGGCTCGAGGCCAAAGGCGGCAAGCGCCTTGTTGTAGCGCTCGATGAGATGCGGCTCGTCGACGACGAGCAGCCGGCCGTAAATGAGCTCGTTGTCGCGCAGGAGATCGGGTTTGCGGGCCATTATTCCTTCTCCCACAAGGGGAGAAGGAAAGGCCGGAGCGCATCACGCATTCCACAGCCCCTTTTTCTTCATCTCCTCCATCTCACGCGCTGCCCGTTCGCGCAGCCGCGCGTCACGCAGCAGCTTTTCCACGGCGGAGTCGTCGGACTTGTCGGAGTAGCGGAACTCGCTGTCGGCGTAGCGGTTGATCTCCTGCATGACCATGTCCATCGAGAACGGGCCGCGCAGTTGCTCGATCATCACTTTCTTCTCGTCATAGCTCTTGTGCATGAAAACCTCTGGTTTTTCGAACCAGTCGTCGGGAAGCTCGATGTCCATGGCGCGCATCTTGATGGCGTCGGTGACGTTCTTGATGGCGCGGCCGGTGAAGCGCGGCTCGGCCTGCTTGATCAGGTGCAGATAGGTGCCGATGTCGGCCATGGTCTTGGGCGCGCCATTCTCCTTCATGTAGCGCTCATGGACCCGCATCAGCCCGTCCTCCTGCGGCTTCTCGTGCTCCTCATAGGCTTCGGCCACGGCGCGCTGGATCTCCTGCGCGGCGTAGAGTTCGTGGTCGCCGAGCGGGATCTTGTGGTTCTTGCCGGCGAGCAGCACGAAAATGTCGATGTAATCGTCACGCGTCTGCGGCCCGTCGACCAGCCAGCGGGCGCCGGCGCGCTGGCGCAGCGCATCGTCGACATTTTCGGGATAGTTGGAGAACATGCCGAACGAGCAGTTGCCGCGCACCACTGTGGCGGCACCGGCGAAGGCGTCCATCAGCACGCCGGTGATCTCCTGCTGGCCGGCCGAGGCGCGGTCGTCGGAACGGCGCGCCGCCACCTGGTCGATGTCGTCGATGGTGCCGAAGCCGATGACGCGCGGGTTCAATACATTGTTGATGAACTGGCGGCAGTTCTGGCCGGACTTGCCCTGATATGACGAGATCTGGTCGACGCCGAAATTCTCGTAGGCGAAGGGATAACCGGCGACCTGGCAGTAACCATTGACAAGACCGGCAATCATCTGGATCAGGGTCGTCTTGCCGGTGCCCGGCGCGCCGTCGCCGATGAAGGTGAACAGGAAGCCGCCGAGCTCGACGAACGGGTTTAGCTCGCGCTCGAAATCATAGGCCATCAGCATCTTTGCGAGCTTGACCGACTGATATTTGGCGATGTGGTTGCCGACGACCTCTTCCGGCTTCTTGAAGGACATCACCAGCGGCTTGGAACGCTTGCCCGGCGCGACGTCGAAGCCGTCGAGCGTGAAATCGTCGGCATCGATGCGGATATGCGCGTTCTCGAATGGGCCGATGCCGTCGAAGCGGCCTTTTCGCGCCAGGAGGCCGTCAATGGCGACACGGGCGAAGGCGCGCGCCCTGGTCATCAGGTCGGCATCGTCGGATGCGCCCGAAATCGCCTTGTCGAGGCCGGCCAGGATCGACTTCACCGCGTCCTGCGGCGTGTCGAAGAGGAAATCCGGCTCGGGAATGTCGTTGGGCGCCTCGCCGTCGCTGTCGATGAGCTGGAACAGATAGGAGGACAGGCTGAAGGCGGCAATGTAAGCCGAGGCCGACAGAAGCTTCTTGAACGTGGCGGCCTCGTCGCCTTCGAGGGGAGCGCGGGTGTTCCTGGCCTGCAGGCTTTCGAGATCCGAGCCTTCGGCGAAAACATCCGATATGGCGAGCGCGAGCGCCGTACCGCGCCGGGCACGAAACAAAAGCGTGTGCTGCGGGATGGTCAGCAACTGGTCGTCGGGGTGAACGGCGCCGACGGTCTTCGCCAGCTCGACCTCGCGCGTGCGGCGCACCGAACCGACCGAGACGGTGGAGACGAAGCGGCGATTGGTGCCGGCAAGCGCGGAGCCGGAGGAGCTAGACGGGTCTTCCAGCACGACGATGCGGGTGATGAAGCTCTGCGCGGTGGCGCGGTGCTTCTCGATCGCCGCTTCCGGGATGGTGGTCAGGCCGGTATCCATGAAGGTTGCTCCGTGGTGTGACGGTCAGACGTCCGAGATGACCTGTCCGTTGGACAGGATATGGACCTTGTAGCCGGAAAAGATCTTCTGCGCCTCGCCGGCGGCATAGAGCGCCTGGTAGGCCTCGTGCGGGATCAATGCGTGGTTTTCGTAGCTCGACACGCCCTGGCGCGCGGCCTCGAGGTCGTCGGTGTTGATGAAGAACTCCTGCGTCGTCTTCTCGCTCGAAAACAGCCCCTTGCGGCCGGGCTTCTCGCCCTTGGAATAGACCTCCTGGATGGTCCAGGTCAGCAGCCAGGCGTTCTCCGGCTTGCGCACCTTGGCCAGAACCTCGGTCACCGTAGAATTGTTGTCGGTGATCCCGGCCGAATAGAAGGGGCCGAGCACGACGCGCCGAAGCTGCTTGGGGTGCAGCGGCTCGAAGTCCTTGTCGAGGTTGACGGCGATGGTTGCCGGCGACAGCGTGTAGGCCGAGTTCTTTTCGGTGAAATCGTCGAAGCGATGGGCAAGCTCGGGATTGAGCAGGCCATCGACTGGCAATGGAATGTCGATCTGGTCGTTGAGCTTGCCATTGCGGTCGACGAGCTGGCGGATCATGTCTTCGGAGGAATCTTCCACCGTCACCATGTAGACCAGCGGCAGGTTGGCGCTGCCGTCGAAGGTCGCCCAATGGACGAGGTAGTAGGGCCGCGCCGTCTTCGGATTGACGGAAACCTTGGCCGTCTGCGCCAGGGTGAAGGGGCCGAAGGTCTGCTCGCTCTTGACGTCCTCGAGATAAAGCCTCTCGGCCATCGACTTCTGCAGCGCTTGGGGGAATTCCTTGTGGCGCAGGATGAAGTCGGCCATCTCCTCGCGCAATTCGTCGGCCAGCGGGATGTTGGCGAGCCGCGTGTCAGCCTGGCGGCGGTCGTTTTCGAGCTCAAGCAGGTTCTGGAACACCGGGAATCCGCTTTCGGCGCGCGAAATGCGGAACGTGTCCATGAAGCCCAGCCGGTTGCGCCAGCAGGAGAACGACTTGTCGAGCCGGGCGATGTATTCCGCGACGATCTTGGCGACGATGCCGTGCCGGTAGAGCGGCGAGCGATCGTCGCGCATGAACACTTCCAGCCCGCTGAGCGCTGCCGTGATTGCCGAGAAATACCGCGCCGCCGCGTCGTTTTCGGAGGTCATGCTATTGGCCATGGCATTGTCGCACCGGTGCGGGCGGCAATTACGACTGCACGTAATTGGCCGAATTGTGCTTCTTCAGCACTTCGTCGAAACGGCGGGCGAAGGCGTCGTCGGCCAGCTTCTTGCGGCGCTGGATGTCGGCGGTGGCCACCATGTTCTTCTCGTGCATCTCGAGCAGGTCGCCAATGTGCTTCTGCGAGGCGGCACCAATGCCGGCCATGGTCTCCTCGGCGGTGTTGTCGACCTGGCTGCCCAGCGTGTTGATCTTGTGGGCGACGTCCTGCTGAGCCGCGGTCTTCAGCGAATCCTCCAGCGCCTTGTAGAGAACGATGCGCTGCTCGGTGTCGATGGTCAGCTTGTTGATCAGGGTCGACTGTGCGGCGATCTGGTTGTTGAGCGAATCGACGAAGGTCTGGAACATCGAGGTGTAGCGCTCCAGCGTCTGGCTCTCGGCCAGCAACTCCTGTTCCTTGGCCTGCTTCTCATTGTATTCCGTGGCGAGCTTGGAACGTTCGCCTTCGAGCTGCGTGCGTTCCTTCTGGCTGGTGGAGGCCGCGATCTTGTTTTCGATGTCGAGCAGCATCGGATTGAGCTCCTCGATGCGCTTCTGCACGGTTTCCAGGTTGGACATGGTGGCCTTGCGGCGCTCGATAACCTGCGACAGGCTGGTCTCGGAGGTCTTGTAGCGCTGGTCGAGGACTTCTTTCTGCGCCTTCAATATGCCGACGATGGTGTCGGACTTGGCCAGCAATTCCTGCAGGTTGCCCGCCAGTGACATGTTGCGGACGCGGTCGGTGCGCAGACGCTGCTTGCGTTGGCTGGAGAAGATGCCGATGAAGTTTTCCCAGCCGGTGTAGTTCTTCATGCTCTCGAACTCGGCGCCGAAAACGTTGGTGGCGTCCTCCAGCCCGATGATCAGGTCGGCGATGTTGCCTTCCATCACCTTCTGTTGCTTCAGCACGTCTTCGATGCGGGCGTTCTCGATATCGAAATTCGCATCGCCGATCTTCTTGTCGGCGGTGGCAAGTTTGTCGAGCACGGTGCCGGACTGGTCTATCTTGGTGCGCATGTCCTGGACGACCTGCTTGGTCCTGGCAATTTCGGCATCGAAATTCTGCAATGTCGCCATAAGGGCCTCCCGCTGCGGCATCAGGTCGCTGATTGCGAACAGCGGCGAATATATGTGGGGCTTCAGGGGATTGAAAGACGTGAAGACAGGGGCGCTTCGAAAACAAAAACCTTGCCCACGCCCTTGAAACGCAATCGATTCGCGATCATGGCGAAAGGATCGTTTGGAACGCGCGTGGTTCAACTGTCATTGAACTTCAACGTCGGTGGATGTCGGCCAGGCATTCAATCCCCGCTGCCACGAATGCCTGAAATCCGACAGAGCATTGAGCGCGGTGAGGACGGTGGCAGCTCGGCGTCCGTCGCGGGGACGGAATAATCCTGGCTCAGGGCTTGGGATCGGCCTTCAGATAAGCGATGACATTGGCGATGTCCTCGTCGTTGCTCAGGCCGGCAAAGGCCATCTTGTTACCGGGCACTTTTTGCCGCGGCGCCTTCAGATACTCGGCGAGGTTGGCCTCGTCCCAGACGAGACCGGCGGCGCCTGCACTCTTCATCGCTTCGGAGTAATGGCCGAGGAAGCTCTCGGCACTGCCGGCGGCGCGGCCGACGACACCCATCAGATGCGGGCCGACCTTGTCGCGGTCGCTCGCTGCTTCATGGCAGGCCATGCATCGGTTGAAGACCCTCTTGCCCAGTGCCGGATCGCCGCCGGCATGGGCGGCAAGGACGCCGGCAAGCAGAAAGGCTGCGGCAGACGAAGCGGCTCGAAACATGGCTGACCCCGACGAGTTCTGGCTGGAACGAGAGGACGCAGAATAGGACCGGGGCCTTAACAAACTTTGCATCGTGGCGGATCGCTGAGGACTGCACCATGGGGGCAAGAGCGGCGGCCGTGATACCACAGCCCGGTCAAGGCGCGACAAAGCCGATGAAATCGTCGGGGGCGGCGCGACCCATTTCTTCTTCCCAATGGCGACGGCAGAGCGAGACATAGACGTCCTTGCCGATCGCCACCTGCTCCCCCTGCCGAGCGACCTTGCCGTCGCGGCCGAGGCGCACCACCATCGTGGCCTTGCGGCCGCAGCGGCAGATGGTGCGCACTTCGCGCAGCTCATCGGCTATGGCCAGCAAAGCGCGCGAGCCGGAAAACAGCTTGCCCTGGAAATCCGTGCGCAGGCCATAGCACATGACCGGAATGTCGAGCCGGTCGGCGATCCGGGCGAGCTGCCAGACCTGCTCCTCCTCGAGGAACTGCGCCTCGTCGACGAAGACGCAATGCACGGCACCGTGCTGATGATGTTCGGCGACGCGGGCGAACAGGTCGTCGCCGTCACGAAACATCTCGGCTTCCGTTTCCAGTCCGATGCGTGACGAAATCAGGCCGGTGTCGCCCTTGCGGTAGTGGCCGGCGACGAACAGCATCGTCGTCATGCCGCGCTCGCGGTAATTGTACGACGCCTGCAGGAGCATCGTCGTCTTGCCCGCATTCATCGTCGCGTAGTGGAAATACAGTTTGGCCATGGCGCCCTTTTAAGCCCACTTGGCCGGGCCCGGGGAAGGCCCCTGGCAGGCCTTCCACCAAAAAAGCCGGCTTGCATGGAAAAAGCGGCAGACGTGTCGCTGATCGGCCAGCCAGCGCCGTTGATCGTGATTGCCTTAATGCTTGAAACCGCACGAGAATGGTGTTTGGCTGACGAAACAAGGCGGGCACAAAAACCGTGACTTCGCCTCGCCAAAGAATCGAATGGGAGAAAGTTCATGTCGCGTATGAATTCCTTCGTCGCAGGCCTCGGCCTTGCGGCTTTCTTGTCGACGAGCGCTGCCTTCGCCGGGGATCCGGCTAGCTGCAAGGCGGTACGCCTTTCCGATGTCGGATGGACCGATATCCAGGCGACGACCGGCATCGCCTCGGTGCTGCTCACGGCGCTCGGCTACGAGCCGCAGGTAATCCAGCTATCGGTGCCGGTGACGATGGCGTCGCTGAAGAACAAGGACCTCGATGTCTTCCTGGGCAACTGGATGCCGTCGATGACCAACGACATCAAGGACTACACGGCCGACGGTTCGGTGGAGACCATCAGCACGAACCTGACCGGCGCCGGCTACGGCATCGTCGTGCCGACCTATGTGGCGGATGCCGGCGTCAAGACACTCACCGACCTCGGCAAGTTCAAGGACAAGTTCGACGGCAAGATCTACGGCATCGAGGCCGGCAATGACGGCAACCGCATCATCCTCGACATGATCAAGAACCCGAAGGACAATCTCGAAGGCTTCGAACTGGTCGAATCCTCGGAGGCCGGCATGCTGACGCAGGCCGAGCAGTCGATGAAGAACAATGAGTGGATCGCCTTCCTCGGCTGGACGCCGCACCCGGTGATGGGCGCCATGAAGATCACCTATCTCGACGGCATGGGCGACAGCGGCTTCGGTGCCGCCACCGTCCACACCAATGTGCGCAAGGGCTACACCACCGAGTGCCCGAACGCCGGCAAGCTCATTGCCAACCTCAAGTTCAACCTGGACATGGAAGGCCAGTTGATGGACGCCATCCTCAAGGGCGGCGACGCCCAGACTGTCGCCACCGACTGGCTGAAGAAAAATCCGGATGCCGTGACACCCTGGATCGCCGGCGTGACCACCTTCGACGGCGGCGATGCGGCAGCGGCCATCAAGACCGCACTGGGGAGCTGAGCCGACTGACTTCGGCATGCACGCGTGAGAACAAAAGGGCAGCCACTGGAAAAGGCTGCCCTTTTTCATATGCTGTGAGAAGATGACGTGACGACAGCGGACACCGCGGCAAAGCGATGCCGGTAGGAGAGGGGGCAAGATGGATCCGATTTCCAAATTCCTGGTCAGCTACAAGATTCCCATCGGCCCATGGGGCAAGGCGTTCTTCGGGTTTCTCACCGACAATTTCGACACCGTCTTCAGGGCCTTTTCCAACGGCCTGAACTTCATCCTCGACGGCCTGGTCGACCTCCTGCTGGTGGTGCCGCCGGTGCTGCTGGCGCTCATCATCGCCATCATTGCCTGGCTGCTGCAGCGTTCGCGCCCGCTCGCGATCGGCGTCTTCCTCGGGCTGATCTTCATCATCAACCAGAACCTGTGGAAACAGACGGTGCAGACGCTGGTGCTGGTCGTGGCCGCCGCCGCCATGGCAATGGCCATCGGCGTGCCGCTCGGCATCTGGGCGGCGCACAAGCCGAAGGTCTACCGCTTCATGCTGCCGGTGCTCGACCTGATGCAGACGCTGCCGACCTTCGTCTACCTGATCCCGGTGCTGACCCTGTTCGGCCTTGGCAACGCGCCCGGCCTCATCGTCACCATCATCTTCGTCATCCCGACCGCGGTCCGGCTCACGCATCTCGGCGTCGTCTCGGTGCCCAAATCGATCATCGAGGCCGGCGAGGCCTTCGGCGCCACCAGGAGCCAGCTGCTGTGGAAGGTCGAGCTGCCCTCGGCGCTGCCCACCATCATGGCGGGCCTGACCCAGTCGATCATGCTGTCGCTGTCGATGGTGGTGTTCGCGGCGCTGATCGGCGCCGGCGGGCTCGGCACCGAGATCAACCGCGCGCTCGGTTCGCGCCGCATCGATCTCGGCCTCGAGGCCGGGCTCGCCATTGTCGTGCTCGCCATCGTGCTCGACCGCATGACCCGCATTGGCGTTGGAGGCAAGAAATGACCGTCGCCGTCGATTTCAGGAACGTCGATATCGTCTTCGGCGCCGACCAGGCGGGTTCGCTGGCGCTGATCGACAAGGGTGCGACGCGCGCCGAGATCCTCGAGCAGACCGGCAATGTGCTCGGTTGTGCCGGGGCCAGCCTTACCGTGCATGAGGGCGAGATTTCCGTCCTCATGGGTCTGTCCGGCTCGGGCAAGTCGACACTGCTGAGAGCGGTCAATCGCCTGAACGTCGTCTCGCGCGGCCAGGTTCTGGTCAAGGATGGCGACCGCACCGTCGATGTCGTCACCTGCGACGAGGCTACCTTGCGGCGCCTGCGGCAGAAGCAGGTTGCCATGGTGTTCCAGCAGTTCGGCCTGCTGCCGTGGCGGACGGTGGAAGAGAATGTCGGGCTTGGCCTCGAACTTGCCGGCGTGCCGGACGCCGAGCGCAAGGAGCGCGTGCACAGGCAGCTCAAGCTGGTCAATCTCGAGCAGTGGTCGAAGAAATACGCGCATGAGCTTTCGGGTGGCATGCAGCAGCGCGTCGGGTTGGCGCGCGCCTTCGCCACCGAGGCGCCGATCCTTCTGATGGACGAGCCGTTCTCGGCGCTCGACCCGCTGATCCGCACCAAGCTGCAAGACGAGTTGCTGCAGCTGCAGGCCGAACTGAAGAAGACCATCATCTTCGTCAGCCACGACCTCGAGGAAGCGCTGAAGATCGGCAGCCACATCACAATCATGGAGGGCGGACGCATCGTGCAGACCGGCGCGGCGGAGGACATCGTGCTCAAGCCCGCTAACGATTATGTCCGCGACTTCATCGCCAATGTGAATCCGCTGTCGGTGCTCACCGCCTGGAACGTGATGCGCGACCGCCGCGATCTCGAACAGGGCAAGGACGGCTGGGTGTGGCTCGACCGGCGCAAGACGACGCGCTTCAAGATCGACGACCATGGCCTCGTGGCGGCGGCTGAGCGTGACGGCAAGCCGGCGGTATGGGTGTCCTGCGCCGAGGTCGAAGGCCAGCCCGAGGAAGCGGCCCAGGTGTTCTGGGCCAATCCCGGAACGTCGCTGAAGACCGTGATGCTGGCCATGCACCGGTCGCAGACTGCGCCCGTGGCGCTGTTCGATGACCAGTCGCGCTTCGTCGGCGCGATCGGCATCAGGGACGTGCTGAGCGCGGTGCTGCGGCGGTAATCCCTCAGTCGCGTCTCAAGTCGCCAGCGGCAGACGCAGCTCCGTCAGCAGGCCGCCGTCCGGATGGTTGGACAGGCGGATCTCGCCGCCGGCGGCACGCGCGATGTTGCGGGCGATGGTGAGGCCGAGGCCGAGGCCGCCGGTCTGGCGGTTGCGGGACTGTTCCAGGCGCACGAAAGATCCGAACACGGCGTCGATCTGGGCTTGCGGAATACCCGGCCCTTCGTCGCGTATGGCCAGCGTGATCATGTCGCCCGACCGGTACAGGCTGAGATGCGCCTTCTTGCCGTAGGTGACTGCATTTTGCACAAGATTGGTGACGCAGCGCTTGAGCGCGACCGGCCGCGCCATGCAGATCAGACCGCGCGAGCGCGTATCATCATTGTCGAAGGAGACCTCGGCGTAGCCGTCGGCGATCGATTCCACCAGCGACCAGAAGTCGATGCGCTCGCTCTTTTCCTCGTTCACCTCGAAAGTGGCAAAGTCGATCACCGAGCTGGCGATGCTCTCGACATCGGCGAGATCGTGCGCCAGCGCCTCGCGAACCGCCGACTTGCGCAACAGTTCCAGGCGCAGCCGCATCCTGGTCATCGGCGTGCGCAGGTCGTGCGCCAGCGCGGCGGCCAGGTGCTCACGGTCCTCGACATATTCACGCAGTCTCGCCTGCATGGCGTTGATCGCCTTGGCGGCGGCGCGCACCTCGCGGCTGCCGCTTTCGGCGATCGGCGGGCTCTTGAGGTCATTGCCGATCCGGTTCACGGCGGTTTCCATCATTCGGTAGGGCGCGGTCAGCCGGCGCAGCGACCAGATCGACATGATCACCACCAGCCCCGCTATCAGCGAATAGAGCGGCAGGCTGTCGAAGCTCAGGATCGGGCCGACCGGCGTGATCGGCTCGGTGAAGTTCAGCCATTGGCCGTCGGCGAAGCGCAGCGAGGCGGTCAGCTTGTCACTCTGGGCGAAATTCGCCGCCAGCACCAGGAGATCGCGTTCCACCTGGCCGACGTCCCTGTTCATGACCTCGCCACCGGGGCTGTCGGATTCCTGCGTCGCCGGATCGCGCCGGACGCGCGCGTCGGTGACGCCGAACTTCGACAGCCGTCCAACGAGAATGTCTTCCAGCTCGGCGAGTTCATCGTCGCCGGCGATCGACGAGGTGACCGCGGGGGTGTCTGAAACCGTGAGAGCGTAGGTGGCGTTGAACAGGCCGGATGCGGTCGCCTTGCGCTCCTCGGGCGTGGCGGCATGCATCAGCTGCACCAGCGAATAGGCGCGGTCGTTGAGGCGGTAGAGATCGACCACGTCATTGGCGGCCGCGCGGTCGCGCGACACGATGTAGAGCGTCGCGACCTGACTGATCAACAGGCCGGCAATGACGATCAGCAGCACCCACACAGGCAGGGTCTGCGGCAGGAAACGTCTCATTCGGAAGTCGTTTCGGGGAGGAACTGATAGCCGCCGCTGCGCACCGTCAGGATCAGCTTGGGCGTCTTGGGGTCATCTTCCATCTTGCGCCGCAGCCGGCTGACCAGGATGTCGATGCTGCGGTCGAAGGAATAATCGCTATCGCCGCCGGAGAGTTCGATGAGCTGGTCGCGGGTCAGCACGCGCTGTGCGCTCTTGACGAAGGTCTGCAACAGATTGAACTCCGCCATGGTCAGTTCGACCCTGACATCGTCGGGCGCGGTCAGCCGGCGCCGCGAACAATCCATCGTCCAGCCGGCGAAGCGGTAGATCTGCTTCGATGTGACGCGTTTGGGCTCGGGGGCACCGTTGCGCCGCAGCACGGCGCGTATGCGGGCCAGCAATTCGCGGGGGTCGAAAGGTTTGGGCACATAGTCGTCGGCGCCCATCTCGAGGCCAACCACGCGGTCTGTCGTCTCGGTGACGGCGGTCAACATGATGATCGGCGTCGAATACTGGGCCCGGACGTCACGGCACAGTTCCAGCCCGCTCCTGCCGGGCAGCATGACGTCGAGCACGATGAGATCGACCTGTGCACGGCGCAGGATCGTTTCCATCTCGGTGCCGTCGGCGGCAACCGATGTGTGCAGGCCGCGCTTCTGGAAGAACTCCTGCAGCAGGTCGCGAATGCCCTTGTCGTCGTCGACGATCAGTATGTGTGCGTCGGATTTCACGGGGATCCTGTCTTCGTTGACCTGCCAAGCCGGCAGGCGGCCACCCACACGATAGAATTCGGGCCATATGTTGGCCAGTGCCTTGGATTTCAAGGCAAGGTAAATCTGGCAATCTCCACACCGAATGCGCTGGAGGCCTCCCGCCGGGGCGCACAGACACAATCCAGAAACAAAATTCTATAATCGGGAAAAACTCCTGAAAAACTAGGCCGGCATAACGGTGCCGTGGCGGTCAGGTCATTTGGCCGCGACGCAAGTCTCCGGGTTCACGGATTAACCGATGCCAAGGTTGTCGATCAGTTTGTTGGGTGCGTTGATGGGCATTTCGCTCGTCACAGCCGCTGCTGGACAATCGGATGCAAAAGTGACGCCCACCACCCGGACCGAGCGGTGTGCCAATCTCAGCCACCAATTCGATGAAGCCCTCGAAACCCATGCCGCGGCAACGCAGGTCACCGCGGCAAAGGCACTTCAGAGAAAGGGCAACCGGTACTGCGCCGCCAAGAAACAGGCACAGGGTATCCGGATGCTCGCCAACGCTTTGAAGTTGCTGGGGGTGACACCGAACGACCCGGTTCAGTGACACTCGAAACCCGACCCGCATGAAAAGGAAATGAAGCCATGAAAAAGTCCATCCTCTCCGCCACCGGTCTCGCCGTTGCTCTTGCCTTCGCCATGCCGGCTCTCGGCAACGCTGCTGCCACCACGACCGCCGCTCCGGCTGCTTCCTCGACGACCACCGCTCCAGCGACCACGACCGCCAAGCCTCCGGTGAAGAAGGTCGTTGCCAAGAAGCACAAGAAGGCGAAGAAGACTGTCAAGAAGACCGACAAGAAGGTCGCTCCGAAGGCTTAATCCAGGTCGGGCACAACTGCCTGCCTTATGACAAGGCCGCTCCAGTCGCGTTTTGCTGGAGCGGCCTTCTTCCTGTCCGAAAAAGCCGAAGGCCGTGTATCGGCAGTGAAGCGAACGGACAGGTCCGAACGATGTGGCCGAAGCCGGCGCCGGCGGCTTTGTCTCGATCGGCCTTAACCCGATTGCAAGGCCGGCGCCGTAGGACAATCCGCATGAAGAGGCGGCTTTCGTCCATTCTGCGCTCGATCGTGTTCGGCAGCCTGGTCGCCACCGGCGCCGCCCGGCTTATGATCCTGTTCACCGCCAGTCCCGTGCCGGATCCGGCCAGCGGCCGCA
The DNA here is from genome assembly GCF_006442695.1 of Mesorhizobium sp. B2-3-7. NCBI lineage: Bacteria > Pseudomonadati > Pseudomonadota > Alphaproteobacteria > Hyphomicrobiales > Phyllobacteriaceae > Mesorhizobium > Mesorhizobium sp. B2-3-7. The sequence continues at coordinate 94,312 of NZ_VFVV01000007.1, forward strand.
CCGAGCCGTCACTGTTCGCGCCTGTGATTTCCACCGACTGGGATTACATCACGCCCGCGCAGACCTGGCTGCTCATCGCACTTGCCAGCGTGACGCTGATCTGCGTCGTCGCCTGGCCGGTCGCATCCTGGATGGAACGCCGGTCGGATGCTGCCGGAAACTTGCCCTCCCGGAGCGGCTTCGGCCGCCAGGGCCGTTGAACCGCGGGCCGCACTTCCCACATAGCTCTGTGATTGGACGCTCGCTTTCGCCCGTGCGAAAATAGGGGCGTAGCCGAGGCTCGCGCAATTGCCGGTTCCCATGCCTGAAATCACGACAAAACCCCGTACGCAGACCCTACCCAAGACCGAGCGGCCGAAGCTCTACAAGGTCATCCTGCTCAATGACGATTTCACGCCGCGTGAATTCGTGGTGACGGTGCTGAAGGGCGAGTTCAAGCTCAGCGAAGACCAGGCGCATCGGGTGATGATCACGGCGCATCGGCGCGGCGTCTGCGTCGTCGCCGTCTTCACCAAGGACGTCGCCGAGACAAAGGCGACACGGGCCACCGACGCCGGCAAGGCCAAGGGCTATCCGCTGATGTTCACGACGGAGCCGGAAGAGTAGAGCAGGTTTCTTCCCTTCTCCCACAAGGGGAGGAGGGAAAATGCTCCTATCGTCCTTCGCGGTACCACATCGAACCCATCGCCAGCAGCAGCAGGCCGAGGCCGAGAAAGCCGCCGAACAGCGGAACGCGCGAGACCGCCTTGAGCACGCTGTCGTCGGTGGTGCGCAGGCCGATCCAGTCGGCGCCGGACGCTTCTCCCGAGGACCGTACGGGGACGATCGAGGGCAAGGTCACGTCGCCGCCTCCAAGGGTCGATCCCGCAAGCCTGCGAACGCTGCCGCCGGTGGCTTCGGCGGGAGCCTTCAGCCGGTCCTGCGTGGAAACGACGTCGGCGAATTCGGGTGCGTTGACCGGCCCGACATGGGCGAGCGCGGTAAGGTCGCCATTGCCGACCTGGTAAAGGCCGATCTCGGAGGTCTGGGCGCTGCCCAGGAAGACACCGGGTTCGGATTTCTCGAGCTTGACGGTAATGGTCTTGCCGGAGGGCGTAATGATCTGGGCCGGGCCGGGGTCGTCGGCCATGGTCTGGCGGCGGATTTCCAGCACCATGCCGCGCCCGTCGGCGGTCAGCCGTTCCTCCTCGAGCTCTGGCTCCTTCATCAGCCAGTGGGCGATGCGGCGGTAGAGCTGGACATGCGGGCCGCCGCCTTCGAAGCCGCGCGCCCACAGCCAGCCCTGGTCGGACAGAAGCATGCCGACGCGGCCTTCTCCCTTGCGGTCGAGCAGGAGCAGCGGCCGGTTGTCGGCCCCCTTCATCACCACCTCGCCTTCGGGATTCTGCACGCCTATGGTGCGGAACCAGCGGCTCCAGTGCGGCGGCTCGCTGGCAGAACCGTCGAGACCGCGCGTCACCGGATGGCGCTGGCCGATGTCGGTGAGGCGTGGGTAGAACGCCTTGTCGACGACCTCGCCGGTCGGCATCGCCGGCAGCGCCGACATCAGCGGCGTGCGCGCGATCGAGCTTTCACCGGCATATTCGGGTCCGGCCGCAATCAGCAGCGCGCCGCCTTTTTCGACATATTCGGAGATGTAGTCGTAATAGAGGATCGGCAGCACGTCGCGGTGCTGGTAGCGGTCGAAGATGATCAGGTCGAAATCCTTGATCTTCTCGACGAACAGTTCCCGCGTCGGGAAGGCGATCAGCGACAATTCGTTGATCGGCGTGCCGTCCTGCTTCTCCGGTGGCCGCAGGATGGTGAAATGGACGAGATCGACCGAGGCGTCGGATTTCAACAGATTGCGCCAGGTGCGCTCGCCCGCATGCGGCTCGCCAGAGACGAGCAGCACGCGCAGGTTCTCGCGAATGCCGTCGACCAGCGCGATGGCGCGGTTGTTGGTGTCGGTGAGCTCGCCCGGCTCGCGATCGATGGCGAGTTCGATGATGTTGCGCCCAGCGCCGGGAATGGTCACGTGCAGCGGCATGGCCTGGCCGACGGTGGCATGCTCGACAGCGACCTGCTCGCCATTGACCGAAACGCGCACATCGACCGGCCCGGTCTCGTTGCTGGTTGAAATGACGCGATAGGTCATATCGAGCGGCTTGCCGACGAGGGCGAAGCGGGGCGCGTTCTCGAAACGTATGCGGCGATCCTTCTCGTGGTCGTTGCCGGTGATCAAGGCGTGCAGCGGGGCATTGAAATCAGGCGCGCCGGCGGGTGCGTCATGCACTTCGCCATCGGTGATCATGACGGCGCCGCCGATGCGCGAGGGCGGCACGTCGCGGAAGGCGTTTTCGAGCGCGCCGAACAGCCGCGTTTCCGTGCGTTCCTCGGCGGCTTCCGACTTGCCGGCCTCGACGACGCGGACGTCGAACTGCTTGAAGCGGCCGAGGCGCTGCTCAAGCCCGGCCAGCGCCTCGTCGGTCTGTTTGGTCCGTTCACCGATGTCCTGGCTCTGGCTCCGGTCGACGATCAGGGCAACCACGCTTTGCTGCGGCTCGCGCTCCTCGTTGAGGAACACCGGATTGAAGAGAGCGGCGGCGAGCGCCAGCAATGCGACGAGGCGCAGGACCGCGCCGCGCTGGCGAAACCACAGGCCGACGGCCGCGAGCAGGGCCAGCGGCACCAGCACAAGGGCCAGCAGCGGCCAGGAGATCAGCGGTTCGAAGGAGATCGACCAGTTCATGCCTTACCCTCCCCCTTGCAGGGAGGGCCGATCCGGGGAGCGAGCGCAAGAAGGAGCGTCATCTTACTGGCCCAACCGTTCAAGCAATATGGGCACGTGCACCTGGTCGGATTTGTAGTTGCCGGTCAGCATGTACATCATGATGTTGACCCCGGCGCGCAGCGCATAGATGCGCTGCATCGGATCGTTGGGCACGGTCGGCAGCAGCGGGTCGCCATTCTCGTCGACGGCCCAGGCGCCGGCGAAATCATTGGCGGTGATCATGATCGGCGAGACGCCGTCACCGGTACGCACCGGCCGGTTTTCGGCATTGCTGGCGTCGAGCGATGCCTCGACCCAGAGCGGGCTGCCGGCGAAGCGGCCGGGGAATTCGGGCAGGATGAAGAAGGATTTGGTCAGAACATGATCCGACGGCACCGGCTCCAGCGGCGGCACGTTGAGGTTGCCGAGGATGTCGCGCAGCCGCTCGGTGGCGGGGCTGGTCGAGTCGGCGCCGATGCCGTTGGCGAACTGGTCGCGCGTGTCGAACAGCACGGTGCCGCCCTGCTGCATATAGGCATCGATACGGGCAATCGCGGCCTGGCTGGGCATGGCTGCGGCCGGATCGATCGGCCAATAGATGAGGGGAAAGAACGAAAGCTCGTCCTTGGAGATGTCGACGCCGGCCGGCGCGCCCGGCTCGAGCGCGGTCTTCTCAATGAGGAAGCGGGTCAGGCCCTCGAGCCCGGCGCGACTGATCGAATCGTCGCCGGGCACGCCGGTCAGCACATAGGCTATCCGGGTCTTGGAGATGTCCTCTATCGCGGCGGTGTCGCCAGGCTTGGCATCGTCGGCGCGCGCGGGGCCGACATGGCCGAACAGCGCGCCGAGCCCGATCAGAATGGCCGCCATGGTGGTTACGGCCGCAGCGCGGCGCGGCCTGCGCGTCAACAGGCCGCCCATCCAGAACACCGCCAGCGTATCGAGCACCATCAGCGCCAGCGCGGCGGCCACCAGCGCGCCCTTCAAATTACGCGATTCGTCAAAGGCATACTGAATTGTGGTGACCGGGACAGTGATTTGCGGGCGCGCCAGCGGCGCAAGCGTGCTTGTCGCATCGAGCAAATTGTGGGCGAAAACGCCGGCTTCCGAGCCATAGAGGCCGGGCGGGTTTTCGAAGGTCACCGGCAGTGTACCGGCGCCCGGCACCAGCGGGCGCGCATCCGGCGTCGGCGGCACCAGCATTCCGTCGGCCGCTATCATGCGGTAGGGCGCCAGCGAGGTGGCGGCGGCTTCGGCATTGGCGATGGCGGCTCCCTGGTTGCGCGACAGCTGCACGATGCGGCGCAGCATCTCGACGAAGCTGCCTGAGATCGGCAGGTTCGACCAGGTTGCTTCGGGCGTGACGTGGAACAGCACGAGCGTGCCCTTGCCCTTCTTCAGGCCGGTGACCAGAGGCGTGCCGTCGGCAAGCGCTGCCCAGGTGCGCTCGACGATATCGGGCGTCGGTTCGGCCAGCACCTGCCTGGAAACGGTCACCTCGGTCGGCGGCGCCAGATCGGCGAAGGGGCCAGCCTTGGGGAATTCGGTGACCGGCTGCGGCGTGGTCCATGACAATGCGCCGCCGAGCGAGCGTTCGCCGGTGCGCAGACGCACCGGCAGCAGGTCGTCGTCATTGCCGGCGGCGGCCAGCCGCGACCCGGCGAAACGCACCAGGGTGCCGCCCTTTTCAACCCAGTCGACGAGCCTTGGCCTGATCTGTGCGGGAATGGTACCGATATCGGCCATGACGATCATCGCCGGCTTCTGGTCGAGGATCTGCGGAATGGCGTCGGCCAGGTCGGCGCTGGAAGGTTCGACCAGGTCGGCGAAGGGCTGGAGCGCGCGCCTGATATAGTAGAGCGGCGATAGCAGCGGCTGCGCCTGGTCGGCCTCGGCCTGCGACAGGAGCCCGACACGGCGGCGCTTGGAGCTTTCGTCCAGCACGCGCACCGCGCCCGCCTGACGCTCGCCGTCGAGCGCGATCGAGGCGAAATCGTTGCGCAACTCGAACGGCACCGCCATGGTGCCGGTGGCGGTTGATTGGCCGGGTGCGAAAGTCAGCGTCGCATCAGCGATGCGGCGGCCCTTGTCGTCGAAGGCGCCAGCGGTGACTTGCGCCGGGGCCGCATCGCCGGGCGCGCGGATGGCGGTGAGGGCAAAACCGTCGACGTCGTTCTCGGCGCCTGTCAGGCCGGTCAGCGACATCCGGTCGGCAACGGCCCACACGACGCGGGCGGCGTTTTTGGACAGGAGCGTGTTGAAGGCGGCCTCGTCGCCCTTCGCCGCCAGTCCGTCGGCCAGCACGGCGACGCTGGCGCCCGGCAGGCGCTCCAGGGCGGCGGCGACGCGGGCGTAGACCGCCGGCCGGTCGGTCGGGATCGGCCGCGGCTTTGCCGCGCGCAGGCGGTCGAGCGCCGCGGCCGCATCGAAGGGGCCGATCTCGGCATTGGGTTTTTCGGCGGTGAAGGCGATGATGACCGGCACGCCGTTCGAACCGGCGTCGGCGATCAGCCGCTCGGCGGTTGCGATGCGCTTGTTCCAGTCGGCGGCGCTTGCCCAGCCATTGTCGACGACCAGCGCCAGGGCCGCGCCCTCGGCCGGCAGTTTCTCGCGCGGATTGAAGACCGGTTCGGCAAGGGCGGCGACGATGAGCGCCGCCATCAGCAGCCTGAGCAGCGTCAGCCACCAGGGGCTCTGCTGCGGGGTTTCCTCGCGCTTCAGCACGCGCGCCAGGATCTTCAGCGGCGGAAACACCTCGGTCTGCGGCCTGGGCGGGGTCAGCCTGAGCAGCCACCAGATCACCGGCAGCGCCAAAAGACCCCACAGCAGCATGGGCGCGCCAAAGGAAAGCGGCAGCCAGCTCATGCGACGGCCTTTCCTGGCTGATCGCCACCAGCGATCATGCCGCCACGATCGCCAGCGATCGGCCTGGGCTGATCGCCACCGGCGATCATGCCGACGTGGCCAATAGCGGTCAGCCCGGGCTGACCGCCATCCGTCATCGCCATGTGCAGGCGTACCAGGGCGTCGGAAGCCAGCCGATCGGTGTGGTTGACGGTGAAGCTCCAGCCGAGCCGTTTGCACCAGCTGGCCAGTTCCTGGCGTCGGGCGCCATAGAGCAGGCGATACTCATCGGCCAGCATCTCGGCGCGGCCGGCGGTCAGCTTCTCGCCGCTCTCCGGGTCGGTGAATTCGGTGCGGCCGGCATAGGGGAATGTCTCCTCGGCCGGGTCGGCGACCTCGATCAGATGCGCGCGCACGCCATGGCGGGCGAGCACGTCGAGCCAGGCCATCGTTTCCTCGACCGGGTCGAGGAAATCACTGGCGATGACGATGTCGCAGAAGCGGCGGATGCCGGAGAGATCGGGTTTGGCCGGCAAGTCGCCGGCATGCATGAGCTGGGCGGCGATGCGCTCGGCGCCGTTGCGGGCGGTGAACGGATCGGTAAGGCCGGGCCAGGCGATGCGCTCACCGCTGCGCGACAGCAGCTCGGCCATGGCCAGGGCCAGCACCAGGCCGCGCGATTGCTTGGAAACGGCGGCACCGGTCGATTTGTAGAGCATGGACGGTGAGGGGTCGGCCCACAGCCACACCGTATGGGCCGCTTCCCATTCGCGGTCGCGCACATAGGTGTGGTCGTCGCGAGCCGAGCGGCGCCAGTCGATGCGCGAGGAATCGCCTTCGACATAGGGCCGGAACTGCCAGAAATTCTCGCCGATGCCGCGCTTGCGGCGGCCATGCCAGCCGGCGATCACGGTGTTGACGATGCGGCGCGCCTCGACCAGCAAGTCGGGCACGAGCGAAGCCCGCAACCGGCCGCGGGCGAGCGCGTCACGCGTCGCTGCCGGAGCCTGGAGCTCGCCGATGCGCGCCATCAAATCCCTTTCACGAGCTTGGCCACCACATCGCGCACGCTGGTGCCTTCGGCGCGGGCGGCGAAGGTCAGCGCCATGCGGTGCTGGAGCACCGGCTCGGCCAGAGCACGCACATCGTCGACCGACGGCGCCAGCCGCCCATCATAGAGCGCGCGCGCCCTCGTGCACAGCATCAGTGCCTGGCTGGCGCGGGGACCCGGGCCCCAGGCGACATGCCTGTCGGTTTCGGCATTGCCCTGGCCGGGGCGCGCCGAGCGCACCAGGGCCAGGATTGCCTCGACCACGCTTTCAGGCACCGGCATGCGGCGGATCAGCGTCTGAATATCCCTCAGCCGCGCCGGCTGCAGCACATTCTGTGCCTTCGCGTCCTCGACCCCAGTGGTTTCCAAAAGGATGCGGCGCTCGGCCTCGAGTTCGGGATAGAGGATGTCGACCTGCATCAAAAAACGGTCGAGCTGTGCCTCGGGCAGCGGATAGGTGCCTTCCTGTTCCAGCGGGTTTTGCGTCGCGAGCACATGGAAAGGCGAGGGCAGGTCGTGGCGGGCACCGGCAATGGTGACGTGATACTCCTGCATGGCCTGCAGCAGCGCCGACTGGGTGCGCGGCGAGGCGCGGTTGATCTCGTCGGCCATCAGCAATTGCGCGAAGATCGGCCCGGAAATGAAGCGGAAGGAGCGCTTGCCGAATTCGTCCTGCTCCATCACCTCGGAGCCGAGAATGTCCGAGGGCATCAGGTCGGGGGTGAATTGGATGCGGCGCGAATCGAGGCCGAGCACGATGCCCAGCGTCTCGACCAGCTTGGTCTTGGCGAGGCCCGGCACGCCGACCAGCAGCGCGTGGCCGCCGGCCAGAAGCGCCACCAGAGCGCGTTCGACGACACTTTCCTGGCCGAAGATGATGCGACCGACCCCGTCGCGGACCCTGGAAATGTCGGCCAGCGCCTTCTCGGCCTCGGCGATCATGTCTTTTTCGCTGATCGGGCTTTCCTTGACCATCACGCTCATGCAGCATCGATCCTTGTGGTTGGAAATACCAGCTTGACGCAGAATGCCGCGATTCGGCTCCGTCTGGCGCCTGCCTTCAAATTTAAATCACAGAGTTAGGCTGACAAGCGCAACAACAGTGACTATTTCGTGACGATGGCAGAGGGCTCCGAACAAAGACAGCAAAGCCTGGCGGCCGCGACCGAGGCGCGCGGCCTCGAGGCGCTGATCTCGCGTGCGGCCCGCGCCGGCAAGGGGCCGGCCCCGGTGGAGCGCTGGAATCCTGACTTCTGCGGCGATTTGGATATGGAAATCAAGGCTGACGGCACCTGGTTCTATCTCGGCACGCCGATCGGCCGCATGCCGCTGGTACAGCTTTTTTCCTCGGTGCTGCGCAAGGACGCGGACGGCAGGACCTATCTGGTGACGCCGGTGGAAAAGGTCGGCATCCGCGTCGCCGACGCACCCTTCATCGCCGTCGAGATGGATGTCTCGGGCAGCGGCGAGGGCCAGATCATCACGTTCCGCACCAATGTCGGCGACGTCGTCGAGGCCGGACCGGAGCGGCCGCTGCGCTTCGTCGACGAGCACGAGACCGGCGGGCTGAAGCCTTATGTGCTGGTGCGCGGGCGGCTGGAGGCGCTGGTGGCGCGGCCGGTGATGTACGAACTGGTCGAGCATGGCGAGGAGATCGAGATCGGCGGCAGGTTGATGTTTGCCGTTCGTTCGAAAGGCCAGGCCTATCCGATCATGCCGGCCGACAGGCTGAGGCAGCTGAGCGCGTGACGGACAGTTCATGATGGACCAGGTGACGCCGACGCCCTTTTCCATTGCCGATTTGCGCGCGCGCTTTGCCGCGCAGCCGCAGGCGCATGCCGGCGACGACTATGGCGATCATCGCTTCAATCCAGGCCATCCGCGCCTCCACCGGGCGAAACCGCTGCGCGAAGCGGCGGTGCTGATCCCGATCGTCGATCACCAGGACGATGCCACGGTTCTTTTGACCAAGCGGGCCGAGACGCTGCGCAACCATTCCGGGCAGGTGGCCTTTCCCGGCGGGACGATCGATCCGACCGACGCCAGTCCGGAAGCGGCGGCGCTGCGCGAGGCTTTCGAGGAGATCGGCCTTGGCCGGGACCATATCGAGGTCATCGGCCGCATGCCCGATTATGTCGCGGGCAGTGGTTACAGGATCGCGCCGGTGCTGGGCATCGTGCGGCCGCCTTTCCAGCTGACGCTCAATGCCGAGGAGGTCGACTTGGCCTTCGAAGTGCCGCTGCGCTTCCTCATGGATCCGGCCAACCACATCAGGGACAGCCGCATTTGGAACGATCTCGAATGGTTCTTCTATGACATGCCCTATGGCGACCGGCGCATCTGGGGCGTCACCGCCGGCATCATCCGCACGCTCTATGAAAGGCTCTATGGGTGAAGGTCTCGATCGCTGACAGGGCCGACTGGCTCGGCGACAAGCATCTGCAGCGCCTGCTTGCCATTCTGGCGAGTGGCGGCGAGGCAGCGCGGGTCGCCGGCGGCGCGGTGCGCAACACGCTGATCGGCCAGCCCGTCGCCGACATCGACATCGCCACCACCTGCCTGCCGCAGGAGACGATCCGCCGCGCCGAGGCGGCGAGGTTCAAGACGGTTCCGACCGGCATCGAGCACGGCACGATCACCGTGATTGCCGGCGGCAAGCCTTATGAAATCACCACGCTGCGCGCGGATATCGAGACCGACGGCCGCCGCGCCAAGGTGTCGTTCGGGCGAGACTGGAAGCTTGATGCCGAACGGCGCGACTTCACCATCAATGCGCTCTACGCGGAAGCCGACGGCACGGTCGTCGATCTGGTCGGCGGCGTCGCCGACATAGAGGGGCGCCGGCTGCGCTTCATCGGCGATCCGGAAGCGCGCATCCGCGAGGACTATCTGCGTATCCTGCGCTTTTTCCGCTTCTTCGCCTGGTATGGCGAAGGCCGGCCGGACGCTGAGGGGCTGAAGGCTTGCGCCCGGCTGAAGGGAGGGCTCGTGCAGCTCTCGGCCGAGCGCGTCTGGTCCGAACTCAAGAAGCTGTTGTCGGCGGCCGATCCGTCCCGCGCGCTGTTGTGGATGCGGCAGGCAAGCGTTTTGACCAGCGTGCTGCCGGAAAGCGAGAAATGGGGCATCGACGCGATCCACGGCCTGGCCAGAGCCGAGAAGGATCTGGGCTGGACCGCGGACCCGCTGCTCAGGCTGGAGGCGATCGTGCCGCCGGATGCGGCGCGCATGAAGACGCTGGCCGAGCGGCTGAGACTGTCGACGGCGGAAGCAAACCGTTTGCGCGACTGGGCGCTTACGCCGGGAATCGAGCCGAAAACGACCGAAGGCGAACTGGCCAAGACGCTCTACCGCGGCGACCGGCAGGGGGTCGTCGACCGGCTTCGCCTGTCACTCGCAGCGGCACGGGTGCGCGCGGTGGACCAGACCGATGCGCTCATCGAGGCAGGCGGCTTTTCCCGACTTCTCGCCTTCGCATTGAGATGGGAAAGGCCCGTGTTTCCGCTCAAGGGCGCCGATCTGACGGCGATCGGGGGGATGCCCGGGCCAAAACTCGGCGCGATCCTCAGGAATCTCGAAGTGGAATGGGTCGATGCCGGGTTTGGGCCCGATCGCGACGCGCTGCTCAAGCGCGCCGCGCAGGCCCTGAAGGCCGGATAGAGCATTCGTCAACGCAATCCGGGCGGAAATCGCCGCGATTTCCGGAACTTGCTCCAAATCAGGCCGCGTCGCGGACCTTCTCGATGCGCGAGCGGATCGCTTCGATCATCGTTTCGCGGATGATCGTCTCGCCATGCGTCTCGCGCATATGTTCGACGGCACGGCGCATGACCTCGGCTTCCTCCTCGGCGCGCGTGTGCCATTCACAACCTGGAACGAGCGAGCCGCAGTGGAATTCCTTCATGGGATTTCTCCTTTTCCTCCATGGAGTCCGGTCGACCGTCCTGCAAAAGGCGGCAGGGACTCCGCATCTTCTTGGCACGTTGTCCGACCCTAAGACCGGTTGGACCGCAAGCGGGTGAAACCATAACACAGATGGGGTGGCATTGATTGCCGTCAACGGAAAAAAAGGCGGAGCAGCGCTGCTCCGCCCTCTTACGCCAGCCCTATGGGCAGGTCATCACTTCATGATCTTGACTGCCTCGGCAACCTTATCCTTGCCGCTCATGTCCCATGAAACTCTGACCTTCTCGCCGACCTTCAGGCCAGGATCCTTGAAGGTCCGGGGAAGCGTAAAAGACGATCCATTGTCGAGAACCAGGCTTTTGGCCGCCGTATCAAAGGTCTTGATCGTGCCGGTGGTGTGCTTGACGGCGGCGAATGCCACCGAACCGGAAGCAAGAAGGGCAGCCGCTGCGGCCGAAACAATGATCTTGCGCATTGCGAAGTACTCCTGGAAAGCGCGGGCACCCTTTTGGCAGAGGTGTCCCGCATCGTCCTGGGCCGTCCGGTTGCGTCGAGTCGCGATCCGCTTCGTTCTGACGCAATTCCGAACGGAGCACCGCTCTGCACTCCTGGAATTGCGCAGGCGAACCGCCGGCGCTTCCCGACCCGTCCCGACAAATAGCCCAGTCTTTTCCGAAGCCTATTAGACGAAAAAGAAACTTTGCGACGGCTCCCGCGCCACATTCGATGCCCATTTCGAAGCGAATGGGACATCAATGCGGCTCACGGCGCGCTCACCATCTTTTTACGGCCAGCGGGCCTCCGGCGGCAGGCTGGAGAGGATCGAGGCGACATTGCCGCCGGTTTTCAGGCCGAAAATGGTGCCGCGATCATGAAGCAGGTTGAACTCGACATAACGGCCGCGGCGGATGAGCTGTTCGTCGCGGTCGCCATCGGTCCAGTTCTCGTTGAAATTGCCTCGCACGAGATGGCCATAGACGACGAGAAAAGCGCGCCCGACATCCTGGACGAAGTTGAAGTCGGCATTCCAGCCGCCTTTGTCCTCGCCCGAATGCAGCCAGTCGAAAAAGATGCCGCCGGTGCCGCGCGGCTCGTTGCGATGCGGAAGGAAGAAATACTCGTCGCACCAGGCCTTGAATTTCGCATGGTCGGCGACGCCGGCATTCTTCTCGCAGGCGAACTGCATGGCGCGGTGGAAGGCTGTCGTGTCGGGGTCGTCCTGTGTGCGGCGCCGGTCGAGCACCGGGGTGAGGTCGGCGCCGCCGCCGAACCAATGGCGCGAGGTGACGACCATGCGCGTATTCATGTGCACGGCCGGAACGTTGGGGTTCCAAGGGTGCGCGATCAGCGAAATGCCGGATGCCCAGAAGCGCGGGTCCTCCTCGGCGCCGGGCATCTGCTTCCTGAATTCGGGCGAGAACTCGCCGTAAACCGTCGAGGTGTGGACGCCAACCTTCTCGAAGACTCGGCCGTGCATCATCGACATGGTTCCGCCACCACCCTTGCCGGAATCACGCTCCCACGGCGTCCTTTCGAACCGGCCCGGCGACCACGAAGCGAGCGGGCCCTGGAGATCCTGCTCGATCTGCTCGAAGGCGCCGCAGATGCGTTCTCGCAGCGCCTCGAACCACAGCCGTGCCTTCATCTTCTTTTCTTCGATGTCGGCGGGCAGGCCAACCGGTATTTCAGGTCGTTCCAAGTGCTGTCTCCGGTTTCGGGGCGGCCGGCCCCTACAAATGACTCGTCTTTTGCCGGCGCGATCCCTAATCTCTTAGGGGAAAGGGTCAAGTCTGATCTGATCGGAGCAAGGAGACCTTCGTGCGCACCCCGGCAAGACCGCCGCTGGATGGCCTGAAGAAAAAGCTCGATCAAAGCCGGGCTGAACGTGCGCGCATGCCGCGCGACGGATTTTTGCGCGAAACCTTCGTCCTGCCGCGTTCGGACGCCCGCCTGAAGGCAAAGGAATGGTTCGAGCGCTTCCCCAAGCAGGCCTACTGGACCGAGATCGAAAGCTGGTTCGAACGGCCGGGCGATTTGATCGAATTCACCATAAGGCGCCTGCCGGCGGCGGATTAGAATTCCTCGCCCTGTTTACGGGGACAACCCAATACAGGCGTCGCCCCTTGTATCCGCCTTCACTACGCTCAGGCACCTTCTCTCCGTGAACCGAGAGAAGGAAGAACCAGCCTTCTCGCCCCTGTTCCTTCCCTGGCCAGCCGGTCATCCTTGTTGCGGAGCGGACATTTGTCGATCGACATGCAGCCGCAGCCGATGCAGTCGGTCAGCCCGTCGCGCAATTTCTTCAATTGACCGATCTTGCGGTCGAGCCCGTCGCGCCAGGCGGTCGACAGCAGGCTCCAGTCGTCGCGCGTCGGGGTGCGGCCCTCGGGCAGGGATTGAAGCGCCGTCGCTATCTCGGCCAGCGAAATGCCGACCTCCTGCGCGATTTTGATGATGGCCACGCGCCTCAGCACGTCGCGGCCGTAGCGGCGCTGGTTGCCTGACGTGCGGTGGCTGCGGATCAGGCCGCGAGCTTCGTAGAAATGCAGCGCCGACACCGCGACACCGCTGCGCGCGGCCACTTGGCCAACCGTTAATTCCGCTGCTGGCGCCATCTCGCACTTTTCCGCTTGACCTCAAGTTAAGTTGAGCTTGTAGCGAAGAAGCCATCGACATGCAAACGACAGGAGATGGCGATGTGCGCCTGGGTGAGAATGACGGGCGAGGGCAGTGTCGCGGGCGCCGGCGGGACCGTGGCCGCCGCTTCAGCGGATGGCATTCTGGCCCAGTTGTCGCGTGGCTTCGCCGGCCACCATGGCGGCGGAGAGCGCCACATTGATGCTGCGCGCGCCGGCCTGCATCGGGATCGTCAGCCGCGCGTCCGCCGCCTGATGGACCGGATCCGGCACGCCTGCGGATTCACGGCCGAACAAAAGGATATCGCCAGTGGCGAAGTTGAAGCTGGTGTATGGGGTCGCGGCCTTGGTCGACAGCAGCACCAGCCGGCGCGCGCGGGCCTTGCGCCACTCCTCGAAGGCGTGCCAGTCGACATGCCGGGTCAGGGCAGCCATTTCGAGGTAATCCATGCCGGCGCGCCTGAGCGCTTTATCGGAGAGCGGAAAGCCGGTCGGTTCGATGATGTCGACGCCGATCCCGAGGCAGGCGGCGAAGCGCAGGATTGTGCCGGTGTTGCCGGCGATGTCAGGCTGGTAGAGGGCGATGCGGAGACGGTCGTTCATTTCCGCATCCTTCTATTAAGTGGCAAATCGGCCACAGCGGCTTCGCGGTTTTGGAAATTGCTGGACCTGCGGGTGGCCATTTTCTGCGAAGTCGGGTATACAGCGTACATTGTCAACCCGAACCGAAGGAGGGGTAATTCATGATGACCATGCACATCCAGCACCCTCTCCGTGGGCTTACATGCCCGGTGGCGGTTTCGGTACGACGGTTCTCCTGATCTCTTAGACGCTTCCGCACCGATTTCCGCCGAAACCATTCCCTGGTCTTCGAAGGAATCCTGCGATGTTTTTCAAGCTGCCGAAGGGGCCGATGGCCCCGCCCCAACGCGTCTCGACTGATCAGCCGCCGATCCCGCGGCAGGACGTCGAGCACCCTTTTTATCTCTATTTTCACACGGAGGACGGACCGATGTTCGATCCCTACAGAATACCGGGCTCGAGGAGCCTGCATATCCACCGGCTGCCGACCTGGGCGCTGCTGATCGGCGAAACCTATTCGTCGGCGGTCCACGCCGAGGTTCGCCGGCGTCCGCATCGCGGCATGCTGCCCGATGTCGATTTCTCGCGCGCGGTTCCCGACCCGAGCCGGCCCTCGTTGGTGCGCCGTATCATCCGGGCGATCCGGCCGGGCGCGAAGATTCGCCTTGTCGACACCGCACCGTCAGGATCAACAAAAGAGCCTGTCGGCGAAAAGCCCGCGAACCCCTATATAGCGCGAAGCAGGGCCGACGGTCCGGATGATTCCGGACCGTCGGCCCTCGGCGCCATGCGGTCCGAGGACTTCGTACGTTCACGCGCCGCGTGAGCGGAAACAGATTTCATGAGCATGACCTATGTTGTTGTTTAGCTGGTTTGAAAAAAGGCTCGATCCGTTCCCGGGCGCGGAGCCGGTCGAGCCGCCCAAGACGCTGGTTGCCTTCTGCCTGCATTACACGCGCGGCGCATGGCCCTATATCCTGGTCGATGCGGTGCTGGTGGCGGCAATCGCCATCGCGGAAGTGTGGATGTTCGGCTTCCTCGGCCGCATCGTCGACTGGCTTTCGGCGCAGAACCGCGAAACCTTCCTGCAGACGGAGGGCTGGAAGCTCGCCAGCATGGCCTTTATCGTGCTGTTCGCGCTGCCTGGCACGGTATGGCTGCATTCGCTGCTCAACCAGCAGACGCTGATGGGCAACTATCCCATGCGTATCCGCTGGCAGGTGCATCGCTATCTGCTCAAGCAGTCGATGAGCTTCTACCAGGACGAATTCGCAGGCCGCATCGCCACCAAGCTGATGCAGACGGCACTCGCCGTGCGCGAATGCGTGATCAAGGTGATCGACGTCCTGAACTACGTCATCGTCTATTTCCTCGGCATGCTGCTCATCGTCGGCTCGGCCGACTGGCGGCTGGCCGCACCGCTCGGCGTCTGGATGGTCGGCTACATCCTTCTGCTGCGCTATTTCATTCCTCGGCTGGGCAAGGTCGGCGAGGAACAGGCCAATGCGCGCTCGGTCATGACCGGCCGCGTTGTCGACAGCTACTCCAACATCCAGACGGTCAAGCTGTTCAGCCATGCCCGCCGCGAGGCCTCCTTCGCCAAGGAGGGCATGATGGGCTTCCTCGACACGGTCTACCGGTCGATGCGGCTGGTGACGGTGCTGTTCGGCTCGCTCTACATCCTGAATGCGCTTCTCCTGTTCTCGGTTACCGCCATCTCGTTGTGGCTGTGGCTGGGCCAGGCGGTGACGATCGGCGCGGTCGCCGTGGTCATCGGCCTGGTTCTGCGGATGTGGGGCATGTCGCAGTGGATCATGTGGGAAATGTCGGGCCTGTTCGAGAATATCGGCACGGTGCAGGACGGCATCGCCTCGATTTCGCTGCCGCGCCTTGTCGAGGACAGGCCCGGTGCGAAGGAGATCACGGTCTCCAAAGGCGAGATACGCTTCGAGGACATCCGCTTCCACTATGGCAAGCAGAAGGGCGTCATCGAGAACCTGTCGCTGGTGGTGAAACCGGGCGAGAAGGTCGGCATTGTCGGCCGCTCCGGCGCCGGCAAGTCGACGCTGGTCAACCTTTTGCTGCGATTCTACGACCTCGAAGCCGGCCGTATCCTGATCGACGGCCAGGAGATCGCAGCGGTGAAACAGGATTCACTGCGCGCCCAGATCGGCATGGTCACGCAAGACACCTCGTTGCTGCATCGTTCGGTGCGCGAAAACATCCTCTATGGCCGGCCCGACGCCAGCGACGACATGCTTGTCGAGGCTGCGCGGCGCGCCGAGGCGCTGGACTTCATCGCCGGGCTTTCGGACCATAGCGGCCGCAAGGGATTCGACGCCTATGTCGGCGACCGCGGCGTCAAACTGTCCGGCGGCCAGCGGCAACGCATCGCCATCGCTCGCGTTATGTTGAAGGACGCGCCCATACTTATCCTTGACGAGGCGACGTCGGCGCTGGATTCCGAGGCGGAAGCGGCCATCCAGGAGAACCTCTACAAGCTCATGCAAGGCAAGACTGTCATCGCCATCGCCCACCGGCTGTCGACCATCGCGGCGATGGACAGGCTTGTGGTGATGGACCAGGGACGCGTCATCGAGGAAGGTTCGCACGAGGAATTGGTGGCCAAGGGCGGGCTCTACGCGCAGCTCTGGCAGCGCCAGTCGGGCGGTTTCCTGCTGGATGACGGCCCGATCGGTGCCGCAAGCGACGTTGTTGCCAATGACGTTGGCGCAAAGGGACAAGCCGCTGAATGATGGCCGCCGCCGCATGATGACAGCCGTCTATCGCTGGTTCGAGAACTGGGTCTATCCGTTCAGGGAGCCCACGAATCTTCGGCCGCCGTCCGGCGTCGCCGGTTTTCTCTGGCACTATGTCGGCCAGGCCAAGTTCGCCTTCTTCGCCATGCTGGTCATCGGCGGCATCGCGCCGCTGGTCGAGGCCGGGCTGTTCTACTTTGTCGGGCGGCTGGTCGACATCCTTGACCAGCTTCCCGGCGAACGCAGCTGGCATGCGCTGTGGACGGCCGCCGGGCCGGAACTTGTGTTCATGATCGTCGTGGTGCTGGTCGTCCGCACCATCGTCGTCGGCCTGTCGGCCCTGGTCGACGAGCAGACGATCACGCCTGGCTTCTACAACCTGGTGCGTTGGCAGGCGCACCGGCACGTGTCGCGCCAGTCCTACTCCTTCTTCCAGAACGATTTCGCCGGCCGCATCGCGACAAAAGTCTGGCAGGCTGGGCAAGCGACCGGCGACCTGATGGAAAGCTTCATCGAGGTCGTCTGGTTCATGATCGTCTATACGGTGACGACGCTGGCGCTGGTCGCGGGGCTCGATATCAGGCTCGCAGTGCTGGTGCTGATCTGGATCGCCGCCTTCGCCTGGCTGGCCAGGCTCTATCTGCCGGCAATCCGCAAACATGCCGAGGCGACCGCCGAGGCGGGGTCGATGATCACCGGCCGCATCGTCGATTCCTACTCCAACGTGCAGACGCTGAAACTGTTCTCCGCCGATGGCGACGACCGCTACATCAGGAGCGGCTTCGACATCTATCTCGACGCGTTGCGCCCGTTCACGCGCCGGCTGACCGGCGTGCGCATGGCGCTGACGACGCTGTCGGGCATCATGATCACGGCGATCGGTTGCTTTGCCGTCTATCTCTGGGTCGAGGGCTCGATCACCGTCGGGGCGGTCGCCTTCACGCTATCGCTGGTGCTGCGGCTCAACATGCTGCTTGGCCGGCTGATGATGCAGCTCAACAGCATCCTGCGCAATCTCGGCGTGCTGGAGAATTCCAAGGCGCTGATCTCGCAGCCGCTCGGTCTGGTCGACGCACCCGACGCCCGGGAACTGGTCGTGGCCGGCGGGCGCATCGAGGTGAAGAATGTCGAGTTCCACTACGGTAAGGGGTTCGGCGTGCTCAACGGCATCGATCTCGTGGTGCGGCCGGGCGAGAAGGTCGGGCTGGTCGGGCCGTCCGGCGCCGGCAAGACCACGCTCGCCAACCTTATCCTGCGGCTGTACGAACTCGAAGGCGGAAAGATCGCCATCGACGGCCAGGATGTCTCGCAGGTGACGCAAAATTCGCTGCGCGCCAATATCGGCGTCGTCAGTCAGGACACAGCGCTTTTCCACCGTTCGCTGCGCGACAATATCAAACTCGGCATGCCCGACGCCACCGACGCGCAGGTGATCGCGGCGGCCAGGAAAGCCGAGGCGCATGATTTCATCCTGACCTTGCGCGACAATCGCGACCGACAGGGCTACGAGGCCTATGTCGGCGAGCGCGGCGTCAAACTGTCGGGCGGCCAGCGCCAGCGCGTGGCGATCGCGCGTGTCTTCCTCAAGGATGCGCCGATCCTGATATTGGACGAGGCGACCTCGGCACTCGATTCCGACATCGAGGCGGCGATCCAGGAAAACCTGACGCGGCTGATGGAAGGCAAGACGGTCATAGCCATCGCCCACCGGCTGTCGACGATCGCCGCGCTTGACCGCCTCGTCGTGCTCGACGGCGGCCGCATTGTCGAACAAGGCACGCATGATGAACTGGTGGCGCTCGACGGGCTCTACGCGCGGCTGTGGAAGCGTCAGTCCGGCGGCTTCCTCTATCATGAGGAAGCCGTGCTGGAAGAGACGCGGCCGGCGGAGTAGCGGCATGGGCGCGACGCATGAGACCGACTATCTGCTGAAACGGCTGCGGCCGACGACACCGGCCTTCGATGCGCTGATGGAAGAGAGCCGGCGGGAAGGCTACTGGATGCTGGTGCGGCTTCGCGACGGCTGGACAAGCGGCCGCAACAAGTTCCTGAAACACGGCCAGGCACTGTTCGGAGCATGGCACGGCGGCGAACTCGCCGGCGTGTGCGGGCTGAACATCGATCCCTATTTCGAGGGCAGGAACCATGGCCGGGTCCGGCATCTGTTCGTCGGCGCGCGCCATCGGCGCACCGGCCTTGGCCGCATGCTGGTTGAGACCGTTGTCGACAGGGCACGCCACTATTTCACCGTGCTCAACACCCGTGCGCCGCAGGAAGCCTTCGGCTTCTATGAGCGGCTTGGCTTCGCGCCGGTGGCGGGCGAAGAATTCGTCACGCACCGGATGATTTTCGCGAAAGGAGGCTGAAATGTCCCTGCGTCCGCCGTCCCGTCTGACCAGTGCCTCTGCCGCCGAAGCCGCCTTCGACGCGCTCGGCCATGAAGTCCTCGCCGAGAAGGCGGCGGCACTCGGCCGCGCCGGACAACGCGTCGAAGAAACGCTGGCCCGGCTGCGCAACAATGGCGACGAGCAGTTGCGTCCCCGGCTGCTCAAGGAGGCGGCGGTGGCGGTGCATGGCTACTTCATCCAGCGCGAACTGTGCGGTCTTCGAAAGCACGATGCCGTCATCCGCGAATACAACATCCCGAAGGCGGTGCTGGTCAGGCTCGGCGCCATGTAGGGTTGGCGCTTGCCGCGCCGATTTCCCTGTGGAATCTCGCCAGGCGGCTGGCGAGCGCTTCGGGGTTCTCATCGGGGACGAAGTGCCCGCTGTCGGCAATGATGTCGCCCTCGATATTCGAAAGCCCGGCGGCCCTGAGGCCCTCGACATAGTCGCCGATGTCGCCGGACTCGGCCGAGCCCCTGAGATACAGCACCGGAATAGCTGTAGGCGCCGCGGGCCGCGCGGCATTGGCTTTGGCGTCTTCGGGGAAGGCGCGATACCAATCGAAACCGGCCTGGAGGCTTTCAGGCCGGGAGTAGGCTCTCGCATAGATTTCCCTGGCCTGCGCCGGGATCGATGCCCGATCCTTCGAAAGCACATTGAAGAAGAAGTCGAAATAGGTGCTTTGGTGGCCGCTCACCAGCGTTTCCGGCAGCGCCGGGACGGCATGGAAGGCAAAGTGCCAGATCCGCGGATTGCGAATGACCTCTTCCCACGGCGCGACACCCGGAACAGCGACATCCATGATCGCCGCGCCGGAAAGGATCTCGGGATGGTCGCGCAGCAGGGCGAACACGATCTGGCCGCCGACATCATGACCGGCCGCCACGAGGTGCCGCAGCCCGCAGGCCTCGGCAACGCCTCTCATCAGCCTCGCCAGAGTTCTCTTGTCGCCGGCCTCAGGCATGCCTTGCGAGCCGCCGATGCAGGGCAGGTCAGGTGCGACGACACGGTACTCGGCAGCCAGCCGGCCGATCACCCCTTCGAACGCATAGGAGCTTTGCGGCCACCCATGCAGCAGCAGGAATGCAGGCGCTTCAGCCGGGCCTGCCTCGCGGATCGCTATGCTCAGCCCTTCGATTTCGATGTTCGAGGTTTGCATGTCCTGGCCCTGCCGGCTGCCTATGCCATAGATCTAGGCGGCGATCGGAAGACCGACAGGGCTGGATTGTTTGACCCGTTTGCGGACGCAAACCGTTTCATACTTTTCCAGGAACCACCTGGGCCTGGATCACTCCAGCCACTGGGTAATGAAAGTGCCGTTCTCGTGGATGTCGGTCGTTTCCAGCGGGCCGGGGCCGAGATTGGTGAATTTGTGCGGCGTGCCGGGCGGCACGATGACGATCTGGCCGGCGGAGGCCTCGATCTCCTCACCGCCGACCGTGAACAGGCCGATGCCCTGGCGGATGATGAAGATCTCGGCGTAGGGATGGGAATGCAGGCGCGGTCCGCCGCCGGTCTCCGGCAGGTAGTTGAAGATCAGGCAGGAGTTGGAACCGTAGGGGGCACATTGCAACTCGCCCTTCCAGCGGTCGGGGCGAACAGCCCATTCCTCGCGGTCTATGACATGCGCCATGGGGGCAGGATAGCCCCCCCGGAGCCAGGTGTCGAGGCGAAGCTGACCCCCGGATTCGCTACTGTTCCCCGCTGTTTGGCGGTGTTTCACGGTCATCCGCCGTCTTGTCGCGGGGTGCCGGATTTCGTCCCCGCGACAATCTGCCCTTGTGCCTTCACCCGTCTGGACAAAAACGGGCTTCACGCATAAACCGAAGTCCAAATGCCGGAGGAATTCGCTAGCCTGTTCGCCATGCGCTGTCGGGTTGGCGTGAATGAGCGGGGAACAAGGCTCGCCCACCGGCACGGAAGAGGCGAAAGGATCAGGCACCCGTGAGCGCAACCGACACCCAGGATCCCAACCGTCGAGATTTTCTCTACGTCGCCACGGGCATGGCCGCCGTGGTCGGCGCGGGCGCCGTCGCGTGGCCGTTCATCGACCAGATGCGCCCCGATGCCTCGACGCTGGCGCTCGCCTCGGTCGAGGTCGACGTCTCCTCGCTGACGCCGGGCATGTCGCTGATCGTCAAGTGGCGCGGCAAGCCGGTCGTGGTGCGCAACCGCACCGAAAAAGAGATGAAGGACGGCGAGGCCGTCAATCTCGCCGATCTCAAGGATCCGATCGCCCGCAACGCCAACCTGCCGGCCGACGCGCCGGCGACCGACGCCAACCGCACCACGCCCGGCAAGGAAGCCTGGATGGTGATGGTTCAGGTCTGCACGCATCTGGGCTGCATTCCGCTGGGTCAGGAAGGCGATTTCGGCGGCTGGTTCTGCCCTTGCCACGGTTCGCAATACGACACCGCCGGCCGCATCCGCAAAGGCCCGGCGCCCGAGAACATGGCTGTGCCGGTATTCAAGTTCATTTCCGATACCAAGATCCTTATCGGTTGAGGCAGGGGATATTTCGATGAGCGAGGGACACTCGACCTACACGCCCAAGACCGGTATCGAGCGCTGGTTCGATGCGCGCATGCCTCTGCCGCGGCTGATCTATGACAGCTTCGTCGCCTATCCGGTGCCGCGCAACCTCAACTATGCCTGGACCTTCGGCGGCATCCTGTCGATCATGCTGGTGGCGCAGATCCTGACCGGGATCGTGCTGGCCATGCACTACACGTCCGACACCAATCTCGCTTTCGATTCAGTCGAAAAGATCATGCGCGACGTGAATTCCGGCTGGCTGCTGCGCTACATGCATGCCAACGGCGCGTCGTTCTTCTTCGTCGCGGTCTACATCCATATCTTCCGCGGCCTCTATTACGGCTCCTACAAGGCGCCGCGCGAGCTGCTGTGGATCCTCGGCTGCATCATCTACCTCCTGATGATGGCGACCGGCTTCATGGGCTACGTGCTGCCGTGGGGCCAGATGAGTTTCTGGGGCGCCACCGTCATCACCGGCTTCTTCAGCGCCATTCCACTGGTCGGCGACTGGATCCAGCAGCTTCTGCTCGGCGGTTTCGCGGTCGACAATCCGACCCTCAATCGCTTCTTCGCGCTGCATTACCTGCTGCCGTTCATGATCGCCGGCGTGGTCGTGCTGCACATCTGGGCGCTGCACGTGGTGGGCCAGTCGAACCCGACCGGCATCGAGGTGAAGTCGAAGACCGACACCGTCGCCTTCACCCCTTACGCGACCATCAAGGACGCGTTCGGCATGATCGTGTTCCTGTTCTTCTTCGCCTATTTCGTCTTCTACCTGCCGAACTATCTCGGCCACCCCGACAACTACACGGTCGCCAACCCGCTGAAGACGCCGGCCCACATCGTTCCGGAATGGTACTTCCTGCCGTTCTACGCGATCCTGCGCGCCATCACCTTCAACATCGGGCCGATCAACTCCAAGCTCGGCGGCGTGCTGTGCATGTTCGGCGCCATCGCCATGCTGTTCCTGGTGCCGTGGCTAGACACCTCCAAGGTGCGCTCGGCGGTCTACCGGCCCTGGTACAAGCTGTTCTTCTGGCTGTTCGTGGCCGATGCCATCCTGCTTGGCTGGCTGGGCTCGCAGCCGGCAGAAGGCAGCTACGTGTTCATGGCGCAGATGGCGACGCTGTTCTACTTCGCCTTCTTCCTGATCATCATGCCGGTGCTCGGCCTGATCGAGACGCCACGCAGGCTGCCGAACTCGATCACCGAGGCGGTGCTCGAGAAGAACAAGGGCGGCAGCGGGCATCCGGCGGGCGCCACGGCCGCACCTGAGAC
This sequence comes from Mesorhizobium sp. B2-3-7, assembly GCF_006442695.1. Taxonomy (NCBI): domain Bacteria; kingdom Pseudomonadati; phylum Pseudomonadota; class Alphaproteobacteria; order Hyphomicrobiales; family Phyllobacteriaceae; genus Mesorhizobium; species Mesorhizobium sp. B2-3-7. Next base: position 117,037 of record NZ_VFVV01000007.1, read on the forward strand.
CAAGGGTTGAGCGGTAGAGAATCTAAGGGGATTTGGCATGAAAAAGATTCTCACCTCGCTTGCGCTGATCGGCCTTGTGGCCGCCGGCCTTGGGGCTACGGGCACCTGGGCGACCGCGGCCGAAGAGGCGCATAACGCGGCGGCGCCGACGCATTTCCCGATCAACGAACCGAAGGAAATGGACTGGAGCTTCACCGGCCCGTTCGGCACCTATGACAAGGCGCAGCTGCAGCGCGGCCTCAAGGTCTACAAGGAAGTCTGCTCGGCCTGCCATTCGATGAACCTGGTGGCATTCCGCACGCTTTCGGACCTCGGCTATTCCGACGCACAGATCAAGACGCTGGCGGCCGAGTACACCATCCATGACGGCCCCAACGACGCCGGCGACATGTTCGACCGTCCCGGCAAGCCGTCCGACCATTTCCCGGCGCCGTTCGCCAATGAGGAAGCCGCGGCAGCCTCGAATGGCGGCGCAGCCCCGCCCGACATGTCGCTGCTGGCCAAGGCGCGCGGCGTGGAGCGCGGCTTTCCGCAGTTCGTCTTCGACATCTTCACCCAGTATGATGCCGGCGGCCCTGACTACATCCACTCGCTGCTGACCGGCTACGACCAGACGCCTCCGGCTGGAATGGTCATCCCGGAAGGCACGCACTACAATCCGTACTTCATGTCCGGCGTGTCGCTGAAGATGCCCAAGCCGCTTTCCGACGGCCAGGTGACTTATGACGACGGCGCGCCGCAGACCGTCGACCAGTACTCCCGCGACGTCGCCGCTTTCCTGGCGTGGGCGGCTGAGCCGCATATGGAAGCCCGCAAGAAAACCGGCTTCCGGGTGCTGGTGTTCCTGCTCCTGTTCGGCGCACTGGTCTACATGACCAAGCGCAAGGTTTGGGAAGCAGTCGCGCACTAAGCCGCGCGGCCGGAGATTGAAGAAAGGGCGCCCGCGAAGCGCCCTTTTTGCTTGCCGAAGAGGCTGGCGCGTGAGGTGATCGCTTTGTTGTCGAACAAGCCGGTTGGCAGCGCGGCAGGCGATTGCTATTCGACGCCCCGACGGCGGCGAAAGCTTTGCCGCCTATAGGGCGTTTGGGGTTCCATGATGCGGCTCAGCGACTGCCACAACTTCTCCGATTTCCGCCGCATGGCGCAGCGGCGGCTGCCGGGGCCGATCTTCAACTACATCGACGGCGCGGCGGACGACGAGATCACCTATCGCCGCAACACCGAGAGCTTCGAAACCTGCGATCTCGTTCCCAACGTGCTGCGCGGGGTGAACGAGATCGACATGTCGGTGACCGTCATGGGCCAGAAGCTGGCGATGCCGTTCTACTGTTCGCCGACCGCTCTCCAGCGGCTGTTCCACCATCAGGGCGAACGGGCGGTCGCCAGGGCCGCTGCAAAATACGGCACCATGTTCGGAGTTTCCTCGCTCGGCACGGTCAGCCTCGAGGAAGTCCGAAAAATCAGCAGCGGCCCGCAGGTCTATCAGTTCTACTTCCATCGCGATCGCGGCCTCAACCGGGCGATGATGCAGCGGGCACGGGAGATCGGCGTCGAAGTGATGATGCTGACCGTCGACAGCATCACCGGGGGAAACCGCGAGCGCGACAAGCGCACCGGTTTTGCGATTCCCTTCAAGCTCAACCTGGCGGGAATGGCGCAGTTCGCGATGAAGCCTGCCTGGGCGATCAACTATTTCACGCATGAGGCGTTCAAGCTGCCGCAGCTGGACGAGCATATCGACATGGGCGGCGGCACGATGTCGATCAGCCGCTACTTCACCGAAATGCTCGATCCGTCGATGACGTGGGACGACGTCGCCGAGATGGTGAGGCTTTGGCCGGGACCGTTCTGCCTCAAGGGCGTCATGTCGGTGGAGGATGCCAGACGCGCCGTCGAGATCGGCTGCAAGGGCATCGTGCTGTCGAACCATGGCGGCCGGCAACTGGACGGTTCGCGCGCGGCTTTCGACCAGCTCGCCGAGATCGTCGATGCGGTCGGCGACCAGATCGACGTCCTCATGGATGGCGGCGTGCAGCGCGGCACGCATGTGCTAAAGGCGCTGTCGCTCGGCGCCAAGGCCGTCGGCGTCGGACGCTACTATCTGTTTCCGCTGGCGGCGGCGGGCCAGCCTGGCGTCGAACGCGCACTCGAGCAGATGCGCATCGAGATCGAACGCGGCATGAAGCTGATGGGGTGCAGCTCGATCGAACAGTTGACCCGCCGGAATTTGCGTTTTCGGTGATGGCCATTGCTTCGATGCGAAAGATCGCAGCGCCGGCAGAGGCAAGCCTTTGGACGTATATGCTCCTTTCGCCGGATGCGCTTGTCTCGGCCGCCACATCGCGCTAGCCGTTGTCGGTCGCGCCGGGTTAGGATTTGGCGCTGCGCCATTTCACGCCTTTCCGCCGAAACTGGACCACCCGGAGCCGCCTCATGAAACCTTCGCTCGAAGACACGCTGCTGGCGGCCATCCGCACCATTCCGGACTATCCCAAGCCCGGCATATTGTTCCGCGACATCACCACGCTGCTTGGCAACGCGCGCGCTTTCCGCCGCGCCATCGATGAGCTGGTGCATCCCTATGCCGGCGAGAAGATCGACAAGATCGCCGGCATCGAAGCGCGCGGCTTCATCCTCGGCGGCGCCGTCGCCCATCAGCTCTCCGCCGGCTTCGTGCCGATCCGCAAGAAAGGCAAGCTGCCTTATGAGACAGTGCGCGTCGCCTACAGCCTGGAATACGGGCTGGACGAGATGGAGATGCACAAGGACGGCGTGTCGCCGGGCGAGAAAGTGATCCTGGTCGACGATCTGATCGCCACCGGCGGCACGGCGGAGGCGGCGGTGAATCTCCTGCGCCAGATCGGCGCCGATATCCTTGCCGCCTGCTTCGTCATCGACCTGCCGGATCTCGGCGGCCGCGCCAAGCTGGAAGCGCTCGGCGTGCCAGTGCGGACGCTGATCGGGTTCGAGGGGCATTGAGAGAGCAGTTCCTCCTTCTCTCCCTGGGAGAAGGAAGAGGCGCCATTACTCCACCTTGACCAGCACGGCGCTTTCGAACTCCAGTACCTTGTCGCCGGTCGAATCGAAGGCTTCCGAGCGCAAGGTCAGCACCCGCCAGCCCGGACGTGAGGCGATCGGGCGGTGGGAAAGGGCGGTGCGGGTGAAGGTCACGGTCTGCCCGGCATAGACCGGCTTCAGCCATTTCAGGTTCTTGAAGCCAGGCGAGGGCCCGAATTCGGGCGTCGGGCCAGGGCCGGTCCACTCGGCGTCCATGCGGGTTTCGAGGTTGAGCTTCATCCAGGTGGCGGCGGTATGCCAGCCGGACGCACACAGCCCGCCCAGCACGCTCTTCTTCGCGGCATCCTCATCGACGTGGAAGACCTGGGGGTCGTATTTGCGGGCGAAGGCCTTGATCGCCTCGGCTTCGAACGTATGCGAGCCCAGCGTGACGGTGGTGCCGACGCGGAAGAATTCGTCCAGCATCATGCAAGGCTCCCTGCGGCATTGCGCGTGAGGAACATGACGGAATTCTCGAGCTCGAAGACGCTTTCGCCGCGTTGGTTGAGCAGCTCGCTGCGCATGGTCACGAAGCCGAGCTGCGGCTTCGATTTCGAAGGACGCTTGGCCAGGACGACGAGGCTGCCCTTGAGCGTGTCGCCGGCCAGCACCGGCTTCTTCCATTTGACCTGATCGACGCCGGGTGCGCCCTGGCAGGTCGAGTCCAGCAGGAAGGCATCGCATAGCATGCGCATGAACATGGCGCAGGTATGCCAGCCCGAGGCCGAGAGGCCGCCCAGGATGCTTGCCTTGCCGGCCTCCTCGTCGAGATGCATCGGCTGGGCATCGAATTCGCTGGCGAACTCGATGATCTCGGCCGCGCTCACCTGTTTGGTGCCGAGGTCGAACGAGGCTCCTTCGACGAAGTCCTCATAGGCCCATGTCTTTCCAGTCATGGCGTGGAATCCGGTTGCAGAACGTGCGATCCACATGGATCGGCAAACCCGGATGCAGGCCGGACGGCGTTTGGTCAAGCCCTTTCTGGTGAGCCAGCCGCGGGCGCCCGGCCGGCCGTTGCGATCACAGCCAGCCGCGGCGGCGGAAATACCAGAAGGGCAGGATCGCCGAGAGGACCATCATGGCGATCGCGAACGGATAGCCGAACTCCCATTTGAGCTCGGGGATGACGTCGAAATTCATGCCGTAGATCGAGGCGACCAGCGTTGGCGGCAGGAAGATGACGGCGGCGACCGAGAAGATCTTGATGATGGCGTTCTGCTCGATCGAGATCATGCCGAGCGTGGCGTCGAGCAGGAAGGAGATCTTCTGCGACAGGAAGGTGGCGTGGTCGGCAAGAGAAAGCACGTCGCGCGACAAGGTCTTGATACGGGCGCGGACGTCCTTGCTCATCTTGGCCTGGGTCGCGACATGGGCGAGGAAGCCGGCCAGCCGCTGCAAGGAGATCAGGCTGTCGCGCACGGAGGAAGCGATGTCCTCCTTGCGGCCGATGCCCTTCAAGAGTTCCTGGAAATCACGGTTGCGCTTCGACACCTTGGTCGATCGCGCCTCGAAAATGTCGCGCGAGATCGCTTCGACGTCGCGGCCGGCGCGCTCGAGGATGTCGGCGAGCCGGTCGACGATCGCTTCCAGCAGGCCGATCAGGATGGTGTCGCCGCTGGTGCAGCCGGTCGCCACCTTCTCGGCGCGCAAAGGGAAGGTCTTGAACGCTTTCGGTTCGTGATAGCGCACGGTGACCAGCCTGTTGCCGGCGAGTGCGAAGGTAACCGGCGAGATCAGGGGATCGTCGACGTCGGTCTGGGCGGGCAAGGTGGCGGTCATGAAGTAGGCGCCGTCCTCGATATAGAGGCGGCTGGAAATCTCGATCTCCTCCATCTCCTCGCGGGTCGGAATGGCGATGCCGAGCCAATTCTCGATTGTTGCCTCTTCGTCCTTGGTCGGATTGAAGAGATCGGCCCAGACGACCTTGTCGCCATTGGCCAGGAGATCGTCCGTGAGACGCAGGCGATCATTGTCCACGACGAAAGCCTTGATCATCGCCAGATCTCCCTGCCGGAAAGCGCGTTCGGATTGCTGCGTCGTATCGGATCGCACTAGCCTTCGTGCGCCGAGCCTGTGCCCGCCGCTTAGACTTGCGGCATGACAAAATCAAGACACGCCGGACTTGGGGCCGACACCAGGGGCGCTCAGAAAAATTCGTCGAGCAGCCGGCAGCATGAAAGCTTCGACGGGTCGGGTCATCGACCGCGCTTCGGGCTTATCGTGGAGAGCAGGCCGGACCCGCGGGGGCCGGCCTGCGAATGCCCCTATCGGGCGCTCGGCAGGATCTGGTGCAGCACGATGGCCCAGACGGCGCCAAAGGCGATGGACGAGCCCAGAATGTACTGCACGATATCGGGAAGCGTCTTGACGAAATCCGGCGGCGCAAGCGTAGCAAACAGGGCCATCAGGATCGGCAGGCCGACGACCAGCATGTTCCTTTCCGTCAGCGGCGTGCCGCGCACGACGCGGAACCCGTTCATGGCGATGACGACGCAGAGCACGCCGAACACGCCGCCGATGATCGGGCCCGGGATCGAGGCGATCACCGCCGACAGTTTGCCGATCAGTCCGAACAGGACCAGGAAGATGCCTGCCGCGGCGAAAGCGGCGCGGCTGGCGATGCCGGTGATGGCGATGATGCCGGCATTCGACGAATAGCCGGTGACCGGCGTGCTGCAAAGCAGTGCGCTGACCAGGCAGCCGAGGCCTTCGCCGGTGGCGCCCCTGTCGAGCTGTTCATTCGACAGCGGCTTGTCGATAACGGCGCCGACCGCGAACCAGGTGCCGGTGGTTTCGGCGAGGACCACGATATAGACGATGAGCATCGTGAGCGTCGCCGAGAGCGAGAACGTCACGTCAAGATTGAGGAAGGCGATGCGCGGCATCGAAAACCAGGTCGCCTCGGAGACCGCTCCCATGTTGAGTTGGCTCATGGAGGCGGCGGCCACGCAGCCGGCCACAAGTCCGATGATTACGGAGAGCAGGCGCAGCCAGGCGCCCTTTGCGCCGAGCGCCATGCCGGTCAGCATGCAGCCGACGAGCACCGCCGCCGCAACAAAGGCAAGGATGATATTGCCGCCGACGGTGGCCGTGCCGTGGACCGCGAACACGCTTTCGCGGAGTGCGACCGGCATCAGCGCGATGCCGACGACGATGATGATGGCGCCGCCGACGATGGGCGGGACAAAGCGGTCTACCAAGCGATGGAAGATTCCCGTGGGCGAACCGAGCAGCATGACCAGTATGGCGCCGGGAATGAGCGCTCCGATCACCGCGGAAAGACCGGCAATGCCGCCGCCGGCACCGAAGGCGATAGCCAGCACCGCGCCGATCGGCACAAAGGACGGCCCCTGCACCACCGGCAGGCGCATCAGAAGCTGCGACTGGATCAGGGTGGCGATGCCCGCCGCGACGAAAGCCGACTGGATGAAGGCGCCGGCATCGCCCGCGCTGAAGGCCAGGACCGATGCGATGATGAACGGCACGATGTAAACATCCATCGCCAGCACGTGCTGGAGGCCGAGCAGGGCGGCCTTGCCCAGTGGCAGCGGATCGTCCGGCTGAGCAATCAAAGTGATTTCCGGTGCAGTGCGTTCCATGATGTCCCCTCTGGAATTTCCCGGCCGATCATGGGATCAGTCGGCGCCAAAGGACAGCGGCGCAAAGGCTTGCCAACTGTTTTCTTGCGCGCCATGCAATAACGGCCACACGCGCCAGCGCAACCGGAGCGATCCATGACAAGAGAGGCCTTCACGCTGCTTGGCACCGCCTTCCACACGCCGGAGCGCGGCCGGCTGGAGGTGCTGAAGGACCATCTGTTCAGCATCGATGCACAGGGACGGATCGCGGAGATTCTCGCACCCGGCCATCCCGAATACGCGGCGAGGAAGAGCGATGCCCGCCAGGCGGGCAGCCTAGTGGAGCTCGGCGAAGGCCAGTTCCTGCTGCCCGGCCTGATCGACCTGCACATCCACGCGCCGCAATGGCCCCAAATGGGCAAGGCACTGGACGTGCCGCTCGAGGTCTGGCTGCAAAAATATACGTTTCCGCTCGAGGCGCGCTATGCCGACACCGGCTACGCCCGTGAGGTCTATGCCGACCTGGTCGACAATCTTCTCGCCAACGGCACCACCACGGCACTCTATTTTGCCACCGTCCATGTCGAGGCCAGCTTGGCGCTTGCCGAGATATGCCTCGAAAAGGGCCAGCGCGCTTTGGTCGGCAAGGTGGCGATGGACGATCCCGAGCAGTGCCCGTCTTTCTATCGCGATGCCGACGCGGCAAGCGCCATTTCCGACACCAGACGCTTCATCGAGGCGGTCAGATCGTTGGATACCGGCGAAAGACCGCTGGTCCGGCCGGTGATCACGCCGCGCTTCATCCCCAGCTGCACGGATGCGGCGCTGCAAGGCCTGGGCGAACTCGCAACGGAATTTAGCTGCCACGTGCAGACACATTGCTCGGAGAGCGATTGGGCAAGGCAATTCGTCGAGACGCGCTTTGGCTGCACCGACGCGGCGAGCCTCGACGGTTTCGGCCTGCTGACGCGCCACACCATCCTGGCGCATTCGAACTTCATCGACGGGCGGGATATGGACCTCATCAAGGGGAAGGGGGCTGGGGTTGCGCATTGCCCGCTGTCCAACTTCTATTTCGCCAATGCGGTGTTTCCGCTGCGCGACGCGCTTGACCGGCACATGCATGTCGGGCTCGGGACGGACATTTCCGGCGGCTACAGCCCGTCGCTCTTCGACGGCTGCCGGCATGCGCTGTCAGCCTCGAGGACGCTGCAGAGCGGCGTCCATGCCGGCATGGACGCAGCGCAGCGCGGCGCGCCCGGCGCGCCGATCACGCATCAGGAGGCGTTCTGGCTGGCCACCGCCGGCGGTGCCGAAGCGCTCGACCTGCCGACGGGCAGCTTTCGCGTCGGCCATGAATTCGACGCGCTGCTGATCGACACGACGGCGAAGGCCTCGAACATCCACATCATCCCGGCGGACGACACGCTCGACGATGTCTTCCAGAAGATCGTGCTCAACGCGGCACGCGCCAACATCGCCACGGTGTGGGTGAGCGGAAGGACGGTGGCCGGGCAGTAGCCACGTCGCAGTCGCAGATCTGGCCCTATGCGCGCGATGGTTCCTCGGTAAGAGATTGTTTTTGCACCTTCAGCAACATGTCCTTGGCAGCGATCACCGCGCCGACCGTGATCAGGACGCAAGCGAGCGCAACAGACCAGTGAAAGATACCGAATCCGGCCAGCAGCAGCACGATCACGGAGAACAGCGGCGCGGCATAGGAAAGCGCGCCCAGGATCATGATGTCTCCATGCTTGCAGCCATAGTCCCATGCGTAGAAGCCGGCGCCGAGCGGTATCACGCCTAGAATGACGATAGCGCTCCATTGCGTCATTGTCTGCGGCCAGACAGTGATCTCGAGCGCGAGATGGAGAGTGAAGGCGACGGCCGCGGTGATCAGGCAGTACACCGCCACCACATCGGTCGGCACCTGGCCGAAACGGCGCGACAGGACGGAATAACCGGACCAGACGAAGGCGCAGAACAGGGCAATGACGTGGCCCGGCTTCACGCCGTCAGCAAGGCCCACGCTGCCGCCTTTGGTGATGACGACGATGGCACCCGCCAGGCCGAGCATCACACCGGCTATGTGGTGAGACCTCAGCCGCTCTCCCGGCAGGAAAGCGGCGAAGACGACGATCAGCAATGGCCAGAGATAAGCAATCAGGCTCACCTCGACCGGCGGGGCGGACTGGATGGCGAAAAAGTACGCGCAGTGATAGATGCACAGCCCTGCCGTGCCGATTGCCCAGACCTGCCATGGCTGCCGCAGCGACTTGAGCGCCGACGGGCGGACAATCCAGCTGGCCGCCCCGACTGAGCCTCCCAGCAGAAACGTCATTGCCGCCAATTGAAAGGGCGGGATCGGCCCCGCGGCGGTCGAAAGCAGCGCGAGGAACGACCAGGTCAGAATGGCCGAGAAACCGATCAGGGTCGGGATGGTCCTTTTCATATGGTCCCCTTCCGCGTTCACTGAGCCAATAGCGGAAAGGCCTAGCGAGGGCAGCCCGTGCACGGCCTTACCCTGTCGGGAATGCGACCCGGCCTGGTCTGTTCACACTCTGGCCTGTGGTCCCTGCGGAGATGACCGAAGGATCACGTATTAAACTTGAACAGCATGATGTCGCCGTCCTGGACGACATACTCCTTGCCTTCGTCGCGCGCCTTGCCGGCTTCCTTGGCCGCTACTTCGCCGCCCAGCGTGACGAAATCATTGTAGGCGATGGTCTGGGCGCGGATGAAGCCGCGCTCGAAATCGGTGTGGATGACGCCGGCGGCCTGCGGCGCCTTGGCGCCCTTGTGCACAGTCCAGGCGCGCGTCTCCTTCGGCCCGACGGTGAAATAGGTGATGAGCTGCAACAATTCGTAGCCGGCGCGGATCACCTTGTTCAGGCCGGGCTCGTCGAGGCCGAGCGAGGACAGGAATTCCATCTCTTCCTCGTCGGAGAGCTGCGCAACCTCGGCTTCGATCGCGGCCGAAATAACGACGGTGCGTGCGCCCTGCGCGGCGGCCATCTGCTCCACGGCCCTGGTGTGCTCGTTGCCGGTGGCCGCGTCAGCCTCGGCGACGTTGCAGACGTAGAGCACGGGATGTGAGGTCAGAAGGTTCAAGCCTTGCAGAATGCGCAGGTCTTCCGCCGAGATGCCGTCGAGCAGGATGCGGGTCGGCTTGCCTGCCTGCAGAAGCTCAAGCGCTGCCTCCATCATCGGCAGCACGGTCAAGGCTTCCTTGTCCTTGCCGGACGCGCGCTTGCGGAATTGCGCGATGCGGCGTTCGAGGCTCTCGAGGTCGGCGAGCATCAGCTCGGTCTCGACCGTCTCGGCGTCGGCGACCGGGTCGATGCGGCCCTCGACATGGGTGATGTCGTCATCCTCGAAGCAGCGCAGCACATGCACGATGGCATCGACCTCGCGGATGTTGGCGAGGAACTGGTTGCCCAGGCCTTCGCCCTTCGAGGCGCCGCGCACCAGGCCGGCGATGTCGACAAAGGAGATGCGGGTCGGGATGATCTCCTTCGACTTGCCGATCGCGGCGATCTTCTGCAGGCGCGGATCGGGCACCGCCACCTCGCCGGTGTTCGGTTCGATGGTGCAGAACGGGTAGTTGGCGGCCTGCGCGGCGGCCGTCCTCGTCAGCGCGTTGAAAAGCGTCGACTTGCCGACATTGGGCAAGCCAACGATGCCGCATTTGAAACCCATTTTGTCCGGTCCTATCGGGAATTTGAGATTTGGTGAGGGCTATGGGCGATAGGGGTGATGAACGTCAAGCCCTGTAACGCCGTATGGACCCGAGCTCAGTCCTTGTTGCCGAACAGCTTCTTCAGCATGGCGGCCATCGGGCCGCTCTCCGGCAGCTTGGCGGGCGCCTGTTGCGGCCGTGCCTGGCGGATGTGGCTTTGCTGCTTGGGCGCCGGCTTTTCCGGTTCCACGCCGGCCTTGCCCTGAACGGCGAGGGCGGCCTTGTTCATGAAGCCGGATTCGTCGCCCTTGACGATCATCGCCGCGTTGTCGGCGACCGCGTCGAGCAGCGGGTCCAGCCAGTCGCGGTCGGTCTTGCCGAAATCGCCGAGTACATGATGCTGCACCATCTCCTTGACGCCGGGATGGCCGACACCGATGCGCACACGCCGATACGCGTTGCCGACATGGCCGTCGATCGAGCGGATGCCGTTGTGGCCGCCGGCGCCGCCGCCGGTCTTGATGCGCAGCTTACCTTCGGCAAGGTCGATCTCGTCGTAGAAGACGGTCAGCGCCCCGGGGCCGAGCTTGTAGAAGCGCAGCGCTTCGCCGACCGACTGGCCGGACAGGTTCATGAAGGTCTGCGGCTTGATCAGGATGATCTTTTCACCGCCGAGCGTGCCATCGGCGATCAATCCCTGGAATTTCTTAGACCAGGGCGAAAAGGAGTGGCGGCGGGCGATCGCGTCCACCGCCATGAAGCCGACATTGTGCCGGTTGGCGGCATATTTCGCGCCCGGATTGCCGAGGCCTGCAAAGACAAGCGGCATCGTCAGCTCCGGGCGTGAAAAAGTTACTTCTCTTCGGCGGCGGGAGCCGCCTCAGGTGCAGCCTCGACCGTCTCTTCCGTCTCCGGCTTCATCGCCGACGAACCGGCGACGGTCGCGATGGTGAAGTCGCGGTCGGAGATGACGGGCTTGACGCCGGCCGGCAGCTTGACCGACGAGATATGGATCGAATCGCCAATGTCGGCGCCGGTGAGATCGACGGTAATGAATTCCGGGATCGCATTGGCCGGGCAGTGGAACTCGACCTCGTGACGCACGATGTTGAGCACGCCGCCGCGCTTGATGCCGGGCGACTTGTCCTCGTTGATGAAGTGGACAGGCACGTCGACATTGACCTCGGTGTCCTTGCCGATGCGCAGGAAGTCGACATGGACAGGGAAATCCTTGACCGGGTCGAGCTGGAAGTCCTTCGGCAGGACCTGGATCTTCTTGCCGTCGACATCGATCGTGGCGATCGTGGTCAGGAACCCGCCGCCGTGGATCTTGTAGTAGATGTCCTTGTAGGTGAGAGCGATCGCCAGGGGAGGCTGCTTGTCACCGTAAATTACTGCAGGCACTTTACCGTTGCGGCGAACTGCACGGGCGGACCCCTTACCGACCTGTTCGCGCGCTTCGGCCTTGAGCTCGTAAGTATCGTGGCTCATGGCACTTCCTTTCGCGTTGTTCTGGAGCGTTTGCGGTTGGCAATGGGCCTGGACCGTAAACGTCGAAAGCCGCCGGGTGAGGCGGCCTTCCGCCGCGTTGCCTCCAAGGGTGTCTACGCGGGTGGCGGCTCTATAGCGGAAGGCGGCCGGAGGTGCAAGCCAAAGGCAGTCATCCAAAGGCAATGGTCCGGGACGGGACGCCTCGCCCGGCCGAAAGCGCTCGAGGCTTCACGCCGGCGCCGGTCCAAGGTTGTCACTGGAGCGGTTCAGCGTGATAGGATCGCCGACCCGCTCCAGTTCTTTGTCTTAGGCAATTGCCCGGGAAGGCGCTACGCACTTTCTCCGGGAAAACCGCTGCACATTTTTCCTGGAATTGCCCTATCCGCGCTTTTCGATGACGCCATACAGCACGTTGCGGTTTTCGCCAAAGAACACCTGCGCCTCGACGGTGTTGCGGTCGACGCTGGCATTGATGATGTTCCACATGTCGGCCTCGGAGCGCAGCAGCAGCACCCAGTCCATGAACGTTTCCCGATAGCCGGCGTCGGGATTGCCCTCGGCGTAGTTGGCAAAAAGGAACCTGCCGTTCGGCTTGAGCATCTGCAGGCAAGTCTTCGTGAGTTTCACGGCGACGTTGTGCTGGAGGTAGTCGTAAAGGCCGGAGGCGTAGATGAGGTCGAACTTGCCCAGCTTGTGGCCCCTGGTGAGCACGGTCCGCACCGAGCCGTCGACGGCCTCGACCGCGGTGCCCTGGAAGTCTCGCGCGATCAATCCAACGCTCTGGGGATCCTGATCGAGCGCAACCCAACGCTTGAGGCGGCCCTCAGCCAAGGCGGTCGAACGATTGGCCTCGCGCAGATGACCGGCGGCGATCGCCAGGACCTCGGCTTGCGGTCCGCTCTTGTCCGCCGTCTCGTCGACATACCGGGTCAAGAGATCGCGCCGTTCCCGCGCCGCCACGCAGGACGGTACGTCCTTGGTATGGCTGTAGAGTGCCTTCCCTGTGTCCGAGGCACCGGCCACGCTTTCGGCCACGTGCGGATCACAATAGATGTAGTCAAGCAACTGCGCGTCGCCGGAATAGCCCCTGGGCTTGGTGAATGACCACCGGGTGAGCGGGTCCTGGAGAAAGTAGTCAAGGATCGGATGGTTTTGCGCCACCGGTATCAACGACTGCCAAACGTCGGGGTGAACCTTGGCCCGCAGGGCGTTGAGATAGGACAGCAGGCGACGAACGATCTCGGCAGGGTCTTTCTCTTCCTCGACCTGCTGGTGTGTCGCGTGGAGAATGAGCGCGAGTTCCGCGCGGGCGGTTTCGAACGCCTCGCCGTGATGCTCGGGCTTTCTTCGAGGAAAACTGCCGGCAATCATCTCGGCAGTAATCAGGCTTTTGCCATCAAAGACACTTTGCACTCGAGCACTCCATAGTTAACAGTCAGTTAACTTATTGCGTACAATGCTCGATTTGCCAATGTCGTCCCGAACGCATTTTAACGGTATGCTTAATTTCCCGCCAACCATGTTCGCGCGTTAAAACCCACCGCATTGGATTCACGGCCTGAATTAACCGAAATTTGTTTCGCGCCGTTGCATTGTCGTGCGAGGTGCGCAGTCGCCGTCGCGTCCAAGGAGTTGGCCCGCGTGGGGGCAGAAGCCAAAAAAGAACTTGGAACGCAAAATCCCCTTCAACCAGGATTTGTCGAGAGCGAACGCGTGTCATCCAGACTGGCCGACATGGCGCATGTAGAGCCGTACGAAGCCCGCTACGAGCCGGGGCCCGACGAGCTTCGCGTCCTTTACCGGAGGGAAGCCCAGGCGAAGCGAAGACTGGAAGCCCGGCCTGGGCTTTGGATCGCCGTGGCCATCTATCTCCTGTTTTCGGCAACGGATCTGCTGCTGATCCCGGACGTGGCGGCCTATACGATCATGGCGCGCTTCGCCGTCGGCGTGACCGCGCTGTCGATCCTGGAGGCGCAACTTCGCCGGGGAGTGGCCACGGAATGGCTCGACGTGACTTGCGCCGGGGCCATCATTTTCGGCTATATCGGCTGGTTGTTCCCGGCCTTTATGAGCGCGGACAAGGAAAGCGTCGCCTACTATATGGTATTCGGCACCATTTTCATGATGAGTGCGAATCTATTCTTTACATTCAGTTTTAATTTATCGATCGTGACATCAACCATCATTATGTGTGTCTTGTATGTCGTGAATTACTTTGTGCCTGCCACGGTAACATACAAGATGGTATTTGGCGCCTTCTACGTTTCGTGCTTCACATTCACGTCCTATGTGAACTGGAAGCTGAACGAGGAGCGCTACAACGTCTTCCTGAACGCGCTGGAGGCCAAAATCCAGCACAAGGAAGCCACCGAACGCGGCAAGGCCCTGCTGCGGCTGTCGCGGACCGATCCGCTTACGGGTCTGGAGAATCGACGGGCGATCGACGAAAAGCTCAGGGACTACTGGGGGGAGTGGCAAAGGGTCGGCACCAGTTTCGTGGCGATGCTCATCGACGTGGACTTCTTCAAGAAGTTCAATGACTGCTACGGCCACCAGGAAGGCGACCGTTGCCTTATCCATGTCGCCAATGCCCTCCGGGATATGATCAGGGAATACAATGGCTCGATCGGCCGCTACGGCGGTGAAGAATTCATCGTCCTGGCCCGCATGGAGAACAAGGATCAGATCATAGATATCGCGGAAGCCATCTGCCGCACCGTCGAGAATCTGGCGCTTACCCACGAACTGCGGCGCGACGGTATCTCGGTTGTGACGGTAAGCGTTGGCGCCGCATTCACCAGGAGGCAGACCGGTGCCAAGCTGGAGAAGATCATCCACGAGGCCGATCGCGCACTCTATCTGGCAAAGGCAGGCGGTCGAAACTGTGCCCGGCTGTTCGACCCAACCGATCCCCAGAGCAGCGACGAGAGCGAGAACATTGCGGCTTTGCTGAAGATCGCGATCGGCCAGGATCTCGTTTCACTCGTCTATCAACCGATCCAGGATGTCGCGACGGACCGGGTTGAAGCGGTGGAGGCCCTGATGCGCCTCAAAATGCTGGACGGCACATCGGTTCCGCCGAGCCTGTTCATCCCTGTAGCGGAGCGAACCGGCGCCATCCTGGAACTCGGGCGCTGGGCCATCAGGACTGTGTGCGCCGAGCTCCTGGCGCACGATCATGTGCGCGTGGTCAGCGTCAACGTCTCTCCGATCCAGCTCAAGACGCCCGGCTTCGCGGCGTCGGTCGCGACCATCCTGGGCGAGACCGGCGTAACCGGCAACAGGCTGGCCTTCGAGATCACCGAGGGGCTGGAGATGGAGATGCATTCGGACATTCTTCGCTGCATCAGCGACCTGAAGCTGCTGGGGATCAAGATCTGGCTTGATGATTTCGGCACCGGCTTCGCTGGCCTCTCGTGGCTTCGCCTGATCGATTTCGATACGGTGAAGATCGACCGCTCCTTCCTTCACGACTGCGCCACCCCGAACGGCAAGGCAATGCTCCAGGACATTGTCGCCCTGGTCCGAAACCGCGGCCACAAAATCCTGGTCGAAGGGGTGGAAACGGACGAGCAGATGGCTCTCATGCGCGAATTCGGCATCGACAAGGTCCAGGGTTTTCATGTCGGCCGTCCCGCTCCGGCCGGGAGTTTCCAGGCCAAGCGGACCGTCAAGCGCCCATTCACCGTGCTGAAATCCGCCTGATCAGGCTTGGCTCAGGTCCCGCCGACCCGCACGGCGGGCCGTCGATTTGATCCTCGCCCCGCACAATCCATCCTTCGGGACGGCTGCCAGGCGCGGGTGTGGCTAACGATCGCTCGTCAACGCCGCGCACAGCGGCTGGATCTCTCGGTTCAGGCATCGAGTTCGGCCAGCGTCCGGTCGGGGTCTCATTCGAGCGTTGCAGTGGACGGGCAGCTTGCGGCGGCGGTCGGGTCGACCTGGATCTGTCGCTCGTCGGCCTGGCGTCCGAGAATGGCGACGCCCTTGGCCGGAACCGCGCATCTGCCGAACCACTGAAGGGCGCTGCGGCGCAAACTCAATCTCCCTATTCCGCCAGTTTTGAAATCTTCTCGCTCATTTAATTCTACAAAATCGGTAGTCTTAATGAATAAGGACCGCGAGGAGAGCCCGATGACGAACAAGCTGGTGGTGGGAATATCCGGCAACCTGACCCGCCCATCGAAGACCAAGGCCTTTATCAGCCATATCGCCGGCGAGGCGGCGAACCGCATCGGGGCGACCTCGGCTATATACGACATTGAAAATCTCGGTCCGTCGCTGCCGGCGGCAAGGCGCCTCGGCGATCTCGATCCTGCGGCCCGCGCCATCATCGAACAACTGGTCGGCGCCGACGTGCTGGTCGCGGGGTCGCCGACCTTCAAAGGCAGCTATACCGGGCTCTTCAAGCATTTGTTCGATCTGCTCGATCCGTCGTCGCTGCGCGGAAAACCGGTCATCCTTGCCGCGACGGGGGGCGGCGAACGCCACTCGCTGATCGTCGAACATCAGCTGCGGCCGCTGTTCGGTTTTTTCGAGGCGCTGACCGTGCCGACCGCGATCTACGCATCGGACAGGGATTTCGCCGACGGCGTCCTGGTGTCGGAGGCCATCCATGCCCGCGCCCGGCAGGCGGTTGCCGAGGTTTCCCGCGTCGTCGGGACGGCACGCAGCGTCGGCCTCGCCGCCTGAACTCCAAATGGTTTTCGAACAAAGGGACCCAGCCATGACCATCAAATCAAGACAGATCAAGCTCGGCGCCTTTCTACCCGGTGGCGGCCAGCATGTCGCCGCCTGGCGCCATCCCGACGCTCCGGCCGACGGCGCGACCAATTTCGAGTTTCACAAGCAGCTCGCGCTGACCGCCGAACGGGGCCTGTTCGATGCCTATTTCCTCGCCGACAACCTGACGGTCGGGCTTGGCGCCCGCGAAGGCGGCAACGCCAAGATCGCGGGTTTCGAACCGGTGACGTTGTTTGCGGCGCTGGCGCCGCTGACGACGCATCTCGGATTCATCGCCACGGCCTCGACCACCTATGAGGAGCCCTACACGCTTGCCCGTAAATTCGCCTCGCTCGACCTCTTGTCGAATGGCCGGGCAGGCTGGAACGTCGTCACCTCGGCGGGCGACGACACGGCGCGCAACTTCAACCGCGACATCCAGCCCAACCATGCCGAGCGCTACGCACGAGCGCATGAGCATGTCGAGACGGTCAAGGCGCTGTGGGACAGCTGGGAGGACGACGCCTTTATCCGCGACAAGAAAACGGGCCGCTTCTACGACAAGGACAAGCTTCACGACATCGACCACAAGGGTGAGCATTTCAGTGTCAAAGGGCCGCTCAACGTGCCCCGCCCGGTGCAGGGCCACCCCGTGGTCGTGCAGGCGGGCCAGTCCGAGGATGGGCGCAAGCTCGCGGCCGCCTCGGCCGAGGTCATCTTCACCGCGCATCAGAACCTTGCCTCCGCGCAGGAATTCTATCGCGACATCAAGGCCCGCGTGGCGGCGGCCGGCCGCGATCCCGAACAGGTGCTGATCATGCCGGGCGTGGCGCCCTTTGTCGGCCGCACCGAAGAAGAGGCGCGAGCCAAGTATCAGCAATTGAACGACCTGATCCTGCCCGAGGACGGCGTCGCGCTGCTCAACGGACTTGCCGGGCAGACGCTCGATCTCAGGGGCTATCCGCTCGACGGACCGCTGCCGCCGAGCCGCGAAACCGAAGGCATGAAGAGCCGCCAGGCGCTGATCCGCCAGATCGCCGACGAGCACAACTTCTCCATCCGCCAGCTCTATCAATGGGTCGCGACCGCACGAGGCCACTACACCGTGATCGGCAGCGCCATTCAGGTCGCCGACCAGCTGGAGGAATGGTTCAGCAACGAAGCCGCCGACGGGTTCAACATCCTGCCGCCATGGCTGCCCGGCGCGCTAGACGATTTCGTCGACCTGGTGGTCCCCGAATTACAGCGGCGCGGCCTGTTTCGTACCGCTTACGAGGGCAGGACGCTGCGCGAGCATCTTGGCCTCAAGCGGCCGCAGAACCCCTGGACGGTTGCCCGTTCGACCGTGCTCGCCGCCGAATGATGCGTTGAAGCGAAAGGCATGACGATGACTTTGCAGCACATTGAACGGCCGACGGGCATCGGCGCGCATGAAAACGGCAACGGGCTCGGCGCCGATATTCTGAGCCTGGCTGGCCGAACCCTCACGCGTCTGCTGTCGCGCTATGGCGTGCTTTGGGGTTCCTGGCGCTTTGGCAGGCGGCGGCGAGCGGCGGCTGGGTCAATGCCGCGGTGTTGCCGCCGATCGACATGATCGTCGTAGCGCTCTGGAAGGGCCTCGCCGGGGGCAGCCTGCTCGGCGACATCGCCATCAGCCTGCAGCGCGCCGGCCTCGCCTTCGCCGCGGCGGCTACGGTCGCCATCCCGCTCGGCCTCGTCATGGGTCAGACCCGCAGCGTCGAGACGGCGCTCGATCCGATCCTGCAACTGTTCCGGCAGACCTCGGCCCTGGCGCTCTATCCCGTCTTCATCCTGCTTCTGGGGCTAGGCGAAGCCTCCAAAGTGTTCGTCATCTTCTGGGCAACGCTGTTTCCACTGCTGCTCAACACGATCAGCGGCGTCAAGGAGGTCGATCCGAAGCTGCTCGAAATGGCGCGCGTCTACGGCGCCCGGCGGCTGACCATATTCCGGCGCGTCGTGCTGCCGGGCGCCGTGCCTTCGATCTTCGTCGGGTTGAGGCTCGGCGCGACCACCGCGCTGCTGCTGCTGATTGCCTCGGAAATGATCGGCGCCAACAAAGGCATCGGCTTCCAGGTGATGAACGCGCAGTATAATTTCCAGATCCCGCTGATGTTCGCGTCCATCCTCATCCTGGCCGCGCTCGGCCTGATCGCGAACCAGGTGCTGGTCAGCCTGCAGCGGCGGCTTTGCCGCTGGAGCAGTTCCGCCGGCTGAACAGCCGCCCCATCATCGTCATTTTTGAAAAGTGAAAGGCCGGATCATGACCATCACACGCCGCTCGCTGCTTCTGCGCGCCCCTCTTGCCGCCGGCATCATCGCCGTCGGGCTACCATCGATCGCGCGCTCGCAGGCCGCTTCCGTCACGATACGCTATCTCGCCAGCCGCGGCAGCATCTCGCCGCATGAGCTTGCCGACCAACTCGGCTACTTCAAGGGCCTCGGCATCGAGCTCGAGAATGTCGGCTATGCCGGCGGCGGCCCGGAATCGCTGTTTGCGCTCGCCTCCGGCAGCGTCGACCTGGGTTCGGCCGCCACGCCGGCCGTGATCAACTCGATCGCCGGCGGCAACGACTTCGTCGCCGCCTATCCGAGCAACGGCATCAACAGCCAGGTCAAAAGTGTTTTCTATGTGCTGGAGGACAGCCCGATCAGGTCGATCGCGGACGTCGCCGGCAAGACGATCTCGGTCAACACGCTCGGCGCCCATCTCGACTACGCGGTGCGTGAAGCGCTGCACAGCGTCGGCCTGCCGCCGGACGCCGCCAAGCTCGTCGTGGTGCCCGGGCCGCAACTCGAGCAGACGTTGCGCTCGCATCAGGTCGATGTCGCCGGGCTCGGCTACTGGCAGGCGACTTTCGCCGGTGCCCTGGTGGCCAATGGCGGTGTGCGCGGCGTGTTCAACGACGCCGACGTGCTGGGCGAGATCGCTGGCGGCTTCGTCGTGCTGCGGCGGGATTTCATCGTCGCCAATCGCGACGCCGCCAAGAACTTCGTCGAACAGTCCGCGCGTGCGGCCGACTGGTCGCGACAGAATCCCGACGAGGCGCGCAAGGTGCTGGCCGAAATCCTCGACAAACGCGGCGAGAACGGCGAGCTGGCGCGCTACTGGACGGGTTTCGGCCTGCGTGAGAAGGCGGTGGCGACCGACCGCGACATCGACTTCTGGGTGGCTGTGCTCGAGCGCGACGGCCGCCTGCCGAAAGGCAAGCTCAAGGCTGCCGACATCCTCTACCGACCAGGCGAAAGCAAGACCAATTGAGCAAGGAGGCACCCAGCATGGCCACCGCACGCGGCGAGGTCACGATCCGCGACCTGTCGAAGTCCTTTGCGCTCGGCGGGCGCTCGCTCGCCGTGCTGCGTTCGCTCAATCTCGACATCCGCTCCGGCGAGTGCCTGGTCATTGTCGGCGCCAGCGGATCGGGCAAGACGACATTGCTGCGCATCCTTGCCGGGTTAGAGATCGCCGATGAAGGCGCCGTTGCGATCGACGGCAAGCAAATAAAAGGCGTCGGCGCGGAGCGGGCGGTGATCTTCCAGGAACCGCGCTTGCTGCCGTGGCTGAGCGTGCTTAGCAATGTCGCCTTCGGCCTCGAAGTTCGCGGCGTGCCCAAGGCGCAGGCCGAGCAGAGGGCGCGCTTCTACATAGCATTGGTCGGTCTTGCCGAGTTCAGCGATGCCTACCCGCGGCAGCTTTCGGGCGGCATGGCGCAACGCGTCGGCATCGCCCGGGCGCTGACGGTGCAGCCCGAGATCCTGCTGCTCGATGAGCCGCTCGGCGCCCTCGACGCCATGACCAAGATCTCCATGCAGGAGGAACTGGCGCGCATCTGGAGCGAGGAAAACGTCACCATGGTCATGGTCACCCACGATCTGGAGGAGGCGATCTATCTCGCCGACAGAGTGCTGATCCTGCCCAAGGAGAAAGGCGGCGCGGCGCGTCTGATCACCGTCGACCTGCCGCGCCCCCGTGATCGCAGCGAAAGCCGCTTCGTGCGCCACCGTGAGGAGCTGCTGCGCGAATTCGGCCTGCACTGAGGCCTCGACGCGGTCGCACGTGTCGAGGCGCTTTCCCAGGCTAGGCCTTCCGTGCTTCCTTCATATTGGGCAGGAACACCGTCAACAGGCCCAGGAACGGCAAATACGAACAGATCTGGAAGACGAAGTCGATGCCCTTCATGTCAGCGACGATACCGAGCACGGCGGCGGCGATACCGCCGACGCCGAAGGCGAAGCCGAAGAAGATGCCGGCGATCATGCCGACGCGGCCCGGCACCAGTTCCTGCGCGAAGACGACGATGTTGGAGAAGGCCGACGACAGGATCAGGCCGATCAGCACCGTCAGCACCATCGTCCATTCCATGTTGGCGTAGGGCAGCGCCAGCGTGAAGGGCAGCACGCCGACGATGGAGAACCAGATCATCGCCTTCTGTCCGTAGCGGTCGCCGAAGGGACCGCCGAGCAGGATGCCCAGCGCCGAGGCGCCGAGGAACAGGAACAGCATGACCTGCGACATCTGCACCGAAACGCCGAACTTATGGATGGCGTAGAAGGTGTAGTAGCTGGATAGGCTGGCGATGTAGGCGTTCTTGGTCAGCACCAGCAGCGTCAGCACGGCCAGGGCCCCCATCACCTTGCGGCGCGGGAAGGGCGAGACGAAACTGGACGTCTTGCGGTTCGCCTGTGTGGCGCGCAAGCGGCTGTACCACCCGCCGACCTGCCACAACACGACGATGCCGATAAGCGAGCCGACGGCGAACCATGAAATGCTGGTCTGGCCGAAAGGCACGACGATAAATGCCGCCAGCAGCGGTCCCATGGACTGGCCGAAATTGCCACCGACCTGGAACAGCGACTGCGCCAGGCCGAAGCGGCCGCCTGAGGCGAAGCGGGCGATGCGCGAGGATTCCGGATGGAAGATCGCCGAGCCGATGCCGATCAGCGAAGCGCCGATCAGGAGCAGCGTGTAGTGGCCGGCATAGGCAAGCACGATCAGGCCGATCAGCGAAGAGGCCATGCCGTAGGGCAGGGAATAGGGCATTGGCCGCTTGTCGGTGATCATGCCGATCACCGGCTGCAGCAACGACGCAGTCACCTGGAAGGTGAAGGTCAGAAGGCCGATCTGCCAGAAATCGAGGCCGTAATTCTCCTTCAACAGGGGATAGATGGCCGATAGCAGCGACTGCATGATGTCGTTGATGCAATGGCAAAAACTCACCGCCAGGATGACGGTGAAGGCCGTCGCCTGGGCTGAAGCATGGCTGGCGGTCGCGGGAGGGGCGACGGCTGTCGTATCGGTCAAGGCAGGCTCCGTAGTCTCTTTGGCGGGCATACCCGCGGGCAAGCTGGCGGACGCTCCTGCGGCCGCCTTGGGAACGGATGGCTTATAGGCCGCTTGCGGGACGACTTCTTTCGTGGTTTGGTCCAATAGTTTCGCAAGTGGGCCATAGCTTATGCCGCATGGCAGGGAAATTTTTCACGCTGGCAATGCCGACCTCGAGCAGTTGCACGAGCGTCGCTGGCTATGGCTGGAGCAAGTGGCCGGGCCGGCGGTGGCGTTGCCGACCGAATATCCCGACGGCTACCATGTGCCGCGGCACCGCCACAGCCGCAGCCAGTTGCTGCATGCGCTGGTCGGCGTCGTGCTGGTGACGACGCGGCACGGGCGCTGGATGGTGCCGCCCGATCACGCCATGTGGATCCCCGCGGGCACCGAGCATTCCGTCGAGATGCTGGGCGATGTCTCGATGCGCTCGGTCTATGTCATGCCGGGAGCGATCCCCGGACTGCCGGAAGGCTTGCGCGTCGTCGGCGTCACCGACCTGATGCACAGCCTGATCGTTGAATCGGAAAAACTGCCGCAAGGCGGCGTGCTGGAAGGGCGTGGCGGGCTGATCATGAATCTCCTGCTGCACGAAATTCCGACTTTGCCGGAGCGGCCGCTTGGCCTGCCGTTCCCCTCCGATCCCAGGCTGGCGGCGCTGTGCCGGCGTTTCGTGGCGGCACCGTCGCCGCGCGCGACGATCGACGAGTGGGCGGACGCCGCCGGCATGAGCCGACGCTCCTTCACGCGCGCCTTTCATCGCCAGACCGGACTGTCGCTGTCGACATGGCGCCAGCAAGCATGCCTGTTCGCGGCGCTGCCGAGGCTCGCCGATGGGGAGCCGATCACCCGGGTGGCGCTCGATCTCGGCTATGACAGCGTGCCGGCCTTCATCACCATGTTCAAGCGCATGCTGGGCGCCTCGCCGCGCGGCTATATGCGCGGTGCGCGAGATGCCGGCGAAAACCCGCGGCGCATAGGCGGTCCGATCGCCGCTTGAGGCATGCCGATGGCATCAAGCTGATGCGCCAACCTTCGGTCTAAGGTCCATTTGCAGGAGCACTGATTGCACGTTGTAATCGGTTTTGCTGCGCTACGCGCCCGCCGGGATCGACAATTAGTCGAACAGGCTCGACACCGATTCCTCGGTTGCCGTGCGCGAGATGGCTTCGCCCATCAGGTCGGCGATCGAGATGACGCGGATATTGGGGGCGTCGAGCACGCCCTGGGTCGGCTGGATGGAATCGGTGATCACCAGTTCCTGCAGCTTGGAGCCACTGATGCGGGTGACCGCGCCGCCCGACAGCACACCATGAGTGATATAGGCGGTGACGCTGGTGGCGCCGTTGGCCAGCAGCGCATCGGCGGCGTTGCACAGCGTGCCGCCGGAATCGACGATGTCGTCGATCAGCAGGCAGTCCTTGCCGGCGACCGCGCCGATGATGTTCATGACCTCCGATTCGCCGGGACGCTCGCGGCGTTTGTCGACGATGGCGAGCTGTGCGTCGAAGCGCTTGGCCAGCGCGCGTGCACGCACCACGCCACCAATGTCGGGCGACACCACGACGACGTTGCCGAGCTGCTTGTATTTCGCCTTCACATCGCGGGCCATGACCGGCACCGAGAACAGATTGTCGGTCGGAATATCGAAGAAGCCCTGGATCTGGCCGGCGTGGAGGTCGAGCGTGAGCACGCGGTCGACCCCGGCGCGGGTGATCATGTTGGCGACCAGCTTGGCCGAGATCGGCGTGCGGCCGGAGGCGCGGCGGTCCTGCCTGGCATAGCCGAAATAGGGGATCACCGCCGTGATGCGCTTGGCCGACGAGCGCATGAAGGCGTCGATCATGATGAGCAGTTCCATCAGGTGATCGTTGGTCGGAAAGGAAGTCGACTGCAGGATGAAGACATCCTCGCCGCGCACGTTTTCCTGGATCTCGACGAAGATTTCCTGGTCGGCGAAGCGCCTGACGCTGGCCTTGCCCAGCGGGATGTTGAGATAGCGGGCGACCGCCTCGGCCAGCACCCTGTTGGAATTGCCCGCGAAGAGTTTCATGCACCGTTCCTGGTGGAGGATGGAGAGCCCCAACAGACTCGCCTACGCCCTTTAACCGGGCTTTTAGCGGCCCGCGCGGCTATTGCAAGCACCGTGATTGGAAATCCGCCGGCTAATCCTGGGAAATGTTCGCGCCATCGCGTATGGGCAACACCGGGCAGCGGACCCGGCGCCGCTGCTCCTTCCCCTTGTTCAAGCATCGGATTTCCCCGCGGCCGTTTCCATTCGGGTCCGATGGTCTAGCCCGCCTTGCCGCCGAGCCATGCCGCGAACTGGTCGATGGTCTGGTCGGCGATCGCCTGCATGGTGGCTGGCGCCACCGCTTTCCAACTGTCGCCGCCCCCGCTGGCGCCGGAATTGGCCGAAGCCGCCTTCTGCTGGCCGTTGATGCGATGCAGGCGGTTGCCCGAGGGATCGTAGACGTCCCACACATAGATGACGGTGGTGTCCTTGCCTTCGGAGATCACCGAGAAATAGCCTTTGAGCACATGGGTCGCGGTCTGGTCGGCGCTGCCGGCCAGCGTGATGCCGCGCTGCCTAGCGCGCGTCTGCAACTCCGCCGTCAGCGGCGTCGCCGCTTCCACCGAAGCGCCGACGATCGGCGCGATCTGCAGGCGCGTCCTGGCAAGGATTGCGGCGGTCTGTGCGGGCGTGGCTGACGTCGTGGTCGTTGCTGGAGCGCCCGCCGTGGTCGTGGCAGGGCCAGCGGGCGCCGGGGTGGCGGCGCTGCCCTGGGCTGCCGGCGTGGCCGGCGCCGCGGCCGTGGGCGGGGTGATGGCGGAGGGTTCGAGGACGTCTTTTGCGTTGGTGCAGGCGGCGAGCGCCAGGACCACGAGCAATGACACGGTCGTCAGCTGCGATCGTCTCATTTGCCTTCTAACTCCTTGGCGAAGAACGCCTCCCATCGTGGATTCACTGTACGATCAAGTCGAGATCATGGCGGGAAAGCGGCTTCGGCTGTGATTCGGTCGTGAGATAGGTGCGGCCAAGCGTCATCGCCGTCTCGGTTTCGGAATCCATGATGATCATGTGGGCGAACAACGTCATGTTCGGCGCGATCGGCTCGGGATTGCCCTGGTAGAACATCGGCATGTCCATCCAGGACGGGGTGAAGCGGGCGCCGACCGAATAGCCGCAGGCATTCAGCCGATGCTTGGTCAGTCCACGTGCCTCCATGACACGGGCATGCGCGTCGAATACGTCGCCGAAACTGTTGCCCGGCGTCATCGCCTTCTCGACCGCCAGCAGCGCGGCACGGGCCGCGTCGAACAAGTCCTGGTGACGCTTCGAGGCCTTGCCGGTCAGCACCGTGCGCATCATCGGCGCATGATAGTGATGAAACACTCCCGCCCATTCGAGCGTCAACTGGTCGTTCTTGGTGAGCTTGCGGCGACCGGCCTTGTAGCGGCACAGCAGCGCGTCGACGCCGGAGCCGATGATGAATTCGTTGGCCGGATAGTCGCCGCCGCCGGCAAAGATCGCGCCTTGCATGGCGGCAAGGATCAGCGCCTCGTCACCGCCCTGCTTGATCAGCGGCAAGGCCGCATCCAGCGCGTCGTCGGCCAGGTTCGCCGCCTTCTCGGCCTTGGCGATCTCGGCCGGGCTCTTGAACAGGCGCAGCCGACCGACGATGCCGGACGCATCGGCGATCTGGCCGAAGGTCTGCAGCTGCTCGTCGAGGCGGCGGCCATTATAGGCGGTCAGCCCATGAGTGTCGTATTCGACCCCGATGCGGGCGCCGAGCAGGTCGAGCTCGTTCAGCAGATTGCGCAGGTCGACGGCCGGATTGGCGCCATCGCGATCGGTCCACAGCACGATGTTGTCGATGATCGAGGTGTGGCGCGCCTGACGCAGGTCGGCCGAGCGGGTCAGCAACACCATGGACCCGTCGGCTTTCACCACCAGGCACTGGAAGAAGCAGAAACCGAACGTGTCGTAGCCGGTCAGCCAATACATGCTTTCCTGCGCGAAGAGCAGGATGGCGTCGAGCTTCTTCTCGGCCATCTCGATCACCAGCCGGTCGCGGCGCGCGTCGAATTCGGATCGTTCAAAATGCAGCGCCATTATTCACTCTCCAAAACGATTGCCGATATCTGCCGGCCGTAATCGGGTTCCTTGCGGTGCGTCGTGCGCCGGTAGGAGTAAAACAGATCTTCCTCGGTATAGGTGCAGCGGCCGAGACCTTGCGCGGTCACACCCGCCCTGTCGAGCCGGTCCACCGTGTAGCGGTTGAGGTCGAACATCGAATGACCGGGATTCGCCGAAGGCGCGAAATATCTGTCATTTTCGCCATCGGCCTCGACGAAGCGGGCGACGAATTCAGGCCCGACCTCGTAGTTTTCCGGGCCGATCGAGGGGCCGAGCACGGCGACGATGTTTTCACGCCTGGCGCCGAGACTTTCCATGGCGGCAATGGTGTTCTCGAGCACCCCCGTGAAGGCGCCTTTCCAGCCGGCATGCGCCGCGCCGATGATACGCGCCGCGGCATCCGCGAACAGCACAGGGCCGCAATCGGCGGTCGAGGCGCCGATGGCGATGCCCGGCCGGTCGGTGACGATGGCGTCGGCCTTGGGACGCTCGCCTGCAAAGGGTCCCCTGGCGACGACGACATCAGGCGAATGGATTTGCCAGGCGGTCAGGAGATGGTCCGCCGGCACGCCCATCCAGGCGGCGACACGGCGGCGGTTCTCGGCGACCAGCGCCTGGTCGTCATCCGAGCCGGTGCCGATGTTGAGGCCCTGATAGATGCCGGTCGAGACGCCGCCGACGCGGGTGAAATAACCGTGGCGGATGCCTTGTGCCTGCGCCAGGTCCAGCAGCGGCGACCGCACGGGATCCAGTTTGGTCTGATTCAGCATGTGGGCGTTGTTGTCCGTGTGGGCGGTTTCGTCAAGAAAAAGTCCGAAGCGAGACGGCCGGCGTTCAGCCGCTCTTTTACCGGACGGGAGATTGGGAGGGGTGACGGTGAAAAGTCAATCCGGCGTGGCGAAGGGGCAACGCAACCAATCCGGGGTAACGGTTCCTTCGCCGCTGCGCGGTGAGGGAGCATTGAACGGAAAAACCCGCCTGTGCGGCGGGTCCCTGGCGCAACTCAGCACCATAACCAAATATCTACCATAGTTGCCTTCACCCTGTCAAGAAAAAATTCCTATCATGAGAAGTTGCCGGCCATGAAAAGCTACCGACACAACCGGACTGGCCGTCGTCACGCCTTGTCAATCCGAGCTCGGAGCCTGGGCAAAGGGGCGAACGGCAACGCCGCGCGGCACTATGGCAAGCACCTTGAACAGGTCGCCCATGGCCTGCGGCCCGGCGAGGCGTTCGACATCGCCAGCGATCTTGTCGCGAGCCGCCTGGCTGGCATCGGCGCCAAGCCGGCCGGCGCGCTCCAGAATGCCCAGGCCGAGCAGGAAATCGCCCTGCGTCGACAGATGGGCGTCGAGACCATGCGCGCGCACCACCCCGGCAAGGGCGGCGAAATCGACATGGGAGGTGAGATCGGCTTCGCCGGGATTGGCCAGCACATCTTCGTGATCATGACGACGCAAGGCCTGCAACGTGTCGCCGACACCCGGCCGCAGATGGCCATAGTCGACAAACAGGCCGGAGCCGCCGTGAGCCGCTATGCGCTCGGCGATGGTCGCCATCAGGGCGCTGCGCGCCGGCGCCACTTCGACGATCGCGCCTTGCGGCGCCTCGCCGGCATCGGCGGGCAGCAGCGTCGGGTCGAGCGAGCCGGCGCCGGCGAAGAAGCAAAGATTGTCAGCGCCGTCGAGGCCGATCACGCGCTCGCGCCAGCCGGTGCCGGTGCGGACGAACTGGCGGATGGGGATGGCGTCGAACAATTCGTTGCCGACGATGAAAAGCGGCTGTGGCGGCAGCGTGTCGATGGTCTCGTGCCAGCGAATGGAGAACGGTGTGGCGCCGAGCGTCTGTTTCTGCACCTCGGTCAGGCGCGGGCTGGTCTCGATCATGGCGAACGCAGCGTCGTTGGCCAGTGCCGGTTCGAGCCGCGACAGGGTGCGCAGCACGTCCTTCATCAGCGTGCCGCGGCCGGGGCCGATCTCGCCGATGGTGACCGGCGTCGGCCGGCCGACCGCTAGCCAGGCCTGGTAGAGCCAGACGGCGACGAGCTCGCCGAACATCTGGCTGATCTCCGGCGCGGTGATAAAATCGCCGGCGGCGCCGAACGGTTCGCGCGTGGTGTAGTAGCCCGCCTCGGGATCGAACAGGCACAATGCCATGTATTCGTTGACGGGGATCGGCCCCGTCGCCTCGATCAGATCGACGATGCGTGCCTTCAGCCGCGTCATGTCGCCTGCGGCCGTGACTGTGGCACCGGCTTGGCTGTCGTCATCGCCCAAATGCCGGCCAGCACCATCGGCGAGGACAGGATCATACCCATGGTGAGCCAGTTGGTGCCAAGGAGATAGCCGAGCTGCTGGTCGGGCTCGCGGAAGAATTCGACTGCTATGCGCGACAGGCCATAGCCGCAGATGAAGGCGCCGCCGACGAAGCGCGGCGTCTTCAGCTTGAGGCGCGAATGGGTGAGGAAGCGCAGCACGAGAAAGAGCACCAGGCCTTCAAGCAGGGCCTCGTAAAGCTGGCTCGGATGGCGGGTAAACGGCCCGCCATTGGGAAACTCGATCGCCCATGGCACGTCGGTTGGCCGGCCCCAGAGCTCGGAGTTGATGAAGTTGGCGACGCGCACGAGGCCAAGACCGACCGGCACGCCAGCGGCCACGACGTCGAACAGCGACCAGGTGCGGATGCCGCGCTTGATCGAAAACAGCGTCATGGCGAGGATGACGCCGAGCAGCCCGCCATGGAACGACATGCCGCCCTGCCAGACGGCGAAGATGTCGAGCGGATGCGCGATATAGCGCGGCAGGTCATAGAACAGCACGTAGCCGGTGCGCCCGCCCAGCACGACGCCGATGGCCGCCCAGATGATGAAATCATCGAGGTCCTCCGGCTTCATCGGCAGGATGCCGTCGGGCCAGAGTTTCGGATTGGCGGCGAGCCGCTTGGCGTACCACCAGGCGAACAGGATGCCGACGATGTAGCCGACGCCGTACCAGTGCACCGCCAGCGGCCCGATCTGAATCAGCACCGGGTCGATGTTGGGAAAGGGCAACGAGGCCAGCGGCAGCAGGAAATATTCGTTCAACGGGGAGCTCTCGGTTGCGTTTGGCGCGGACCATGCGGCAGGGTTTTGGCGGGGTCAAGGCAAGGTGGTCGGCGTCAAAGATCGGATCGGATCACCGCTTGCAGGCCCATCGCGCCGTGCGGGCGGTGAGCTCAATCCCTTGGCTTGGCGGCCACCAACTGCCGCAACGCGTCGTTGATCCTGTCCTGCCAGCCGGGGCCATCTTCCTGGAAATGATCGAGCACGGCCCGGTCGATCCGGATCGAAACAAGCTCGCGGACGTTCGGCGCGGCCGAAGCTTCGCGAATTGGCGGTGCCGGCTTCTTCACCGGTTTGAAGGCAGCTTCGGCGGCTGCCATCGGATTGGTCGGTCGGCGCGGAGGGGTTGCCATTGGTGACCTGACTGAAGTGTGCTTGAGGCAATACGAGACGAGAACACAATAGGCGAGCTTGCGCCCTCAAGTACAGCTCTGGCGCCGTTCGGGAGCTTCTTACAGGAATGGCACTGCCATGCGCCACAGCAACGCAGATGGAACGGCAACCCTCAACGTTCTTGCATTCGGCGCGCGGCACTACTAACTCAATTTCAGCAACCGAGGATTTGCCATGTCGACCGGACCGAACCGCATTCTCGACGAATTCGCCAAGCTGATGACCGATGCCGCGGGCGCCGCGCAGGGCGTGCGGCGCGAGGTGGAGACCGCCTTCAAGGGACAGGCCGAACGCATCCTGAATTCGATGGACGTGGTGCAGCGCGAGGAGTTCGAGGCCGCGCGCGAGATGGCCGCCAAGGCCAGGGAAGAGAATGCTCGCCTTGCCGACCGCATCGAGGCGCTTGAGGCCAGGCTTGCCGAACTGACCGGGCAGGCCACACCTGCGGCTTCCGCAAAGCCCAGGCCGAAAAAATAATTCGTTAAACTTTTCCACAAAGCACCAGCCTGAAAAGCGCTTTGCCGTGAATCGCTTACCGGCATTGCGTGACTCTGTGTGACAGCGCCTTTCCACATGCGAATGACGCAGCGCGAAAAATTGGGCTGTTCACGCGACTCCCGATCAATAGACTGAATTTGTTGCATGATTCGGAGCAGGGTCATGCGCCGGGCGGTGGGGTCCGGTCTGGGGTCTTTGCGTCGAGAAGTCCTGGCCGTCCGAGTTCTAGATCAGATTGTTCGTCGTGTGTGCCCCGCGGAGCGTGTGGCGCTCCCCTGAACACAGGAAGCATTCCATGGAACTTCTCGAACTCGAATTCTCCCGCGAAATCCATCCGGTGGATGTCATTGAGCAGGTGGCCCACAACAATGACTGGTCCTTCGAACGGGCCGGCGACGACGAAATCTCGATCTCGGTCGCCGGAAGCTGGACCGACTATCACGTCTCCTTCTCGTGGATGGAGGATTTCGAGGCGCTGCATCTGGCCTGTGCCTTCGACATCAAGGTGCCGGAGGCGCGCGCGCTGGAAGTGATGCGGCTGTTGTCGCTGATCAACGAACAGATGCTGTTCGGCCATTTCGACCTGTGGGAGCAGGAAGGCGCGATCATGTTCCGCCAGTCGCTGCTTCTGGCCGGCGGGGTCGAGCCTTCGAGCCAGCAGGTGGAGGTGCTGCTGTCGTCGGCGCTGGAGGCCTGCGAATGCTACTTCCAGGCGTTCCAGTTCGTCGTCTGGTCCGGCACATCGGCCAAGGACGCGCTGGCCGGGGTGCTGTTCGAGACTTTCGGCAACGCCTGACCAAGATGCCTTCGACATGAGTTCAAGCAGCGAGCGCAAGCCCGAGATCAGTTTCGCCGATTTCGATCGTGTCGACATCCGTGCCGGCACGATCATCGAGGCCGAACCGTTTCCGCAGGCGCGCAAGCCGGCGTTCAAGCTCAAGATCGATTTCGGCCCCGAGATCGGGGTGAAGAAATCGTCGGCGCAGATCACCAAATATTATACGCCCGAGACGCTGATCGGCCGGCAGGTGTTCGCGGTGGTCAATTTTCCGCCGCGCCAGATCGGGCCATTCATGTCGGAAGTGCTGACGCTCGGCTTTCCCGACGAGGAGGGCGCCGTGGTGCTCGGCGCCATCGAGCGCAAGGTGCCGGACGGCGGGCGGCTGTTTTAGCCGAGAGGGAGCGTCAGGCGGCCAGCTTCCGCGTCGTGCCCAGCGCCTCCTGGACCGTATCGAGAAACATTTCCGCGCAGGCTTTCCAGCTGTAGCGCATAGCGCGTTCTCGCGCCTGGGCGCGGTCGACATCGAGGGCGGCGAGCGATGCCGCGCGCAGGTCGTTGGAGACCGCGCCGCCGAAGCCGTCGCCGACGATGTCGATCGGTCCCGTGACCGGAAAGGCGGCGACCGGCGTGCCGCTGGCCAGCGCTTCGATGATGACGTTGCCGAAGGTGTCGGTGCGGCTCGGAAAGACGAAAACGTCGGCCGAGGCGTAGATTTCGGCCAGTTCATCGTTGGGGCGGTGGCCAAGAAAATGCGCGGCGGGGTAGCGCGCCTTGAGCTTCGCCAGTTCCGGGCCCTCGCCGACAATCACCTTGCTGCCGGGCAGGTCGAGATCGAGGAAGGCGGAGAGGTTCTTCTCGATGGCGACGCGGCCGACACAGAGGAACAACGGGCCGGGGAAGCCGAGATCCTTCCTCTTGTCGGGCCGGAAATGATCGGTGTCGACGCCGCGCGTCCATGGCCTCAGCTTGTTGAAGCCGCGCGCTGCAAGATCATCCGCCAGCGACTGCGTCGCGACCAGCGTGCCTTGGCCGGAATTGTGGAAATCGCGCAGCCAGCGATAGGCCCAGCTTTCCGGCACCGGCAGCCGGGCGCTGAGATATTCAGGAAAGCGTGTGTGGTAGCTGGTGGTAAACGGCCGGCCGGCATTGCGGCAGTAGCGCCGCGCCATGATGCCGAGCGGACCTTCGGTGACGATGTGGATGTGGTCTGCCTTGTAGGCCTCGATCAGGCGCGCGACATGACCTGGCGTGGTCAACGCCAGGCGGATATCGGGATAGGTCGGCAAGGGCAAAGTGCGAAAGATGTTGGGCGTCAGGAAATCCACCGCGACATCGAACGATTTCAGTGTTTCGGTGAGCCGCTCCAGCGTGTGGACGACGCCATTGACCTGTGGGCGCCAGGCGTCGGTGACCATCAATATGCGCATGACGGGCCTTTGCTCGAAAGGTCGGCGGTTGCCTCGGCCCGATGCCCGGACGGCGACCAGCCTGCTGCCCTCGCTTCGCTCCAGCACACCCGGGCGGGTACGGGATCGAAGTCAGACGGCGGGCTCGAATCAAGTGAGGTCGCGCGCTTCATGCGCGCTCTTCAGCATGGTTTCATGACGCGCCAATGAAATCGGCCGAACATGACCTCGTCCGGAAACGGTTTCCGCTTCCCGCGATTGAATCCCTGTCAGGCCGGAACCTTGATCACGGCGCGCAAGCCGCCGAGCGGGCTGACGTCGAGCGTGATGTCGCCGCCATGGCTGCGGGCGATGTCGCGGGCGATCGACAGGCCGAGGCCAGTGCCGCTGGCATCGAGATTGCGGGCCTCGTCGAGCCGCATGAAGGGTTTGAACACCTCTTCGCGCTTTTCGGCCGGAATGCCTGGACCGTCATCGTCGATGGTGACGACGAGCGAGCCGCGGCCATGATTGGCGGCCACTTCCACCGTCTTGGCGTAGCGGAAGGCGTTGCCGATGACATTCGACATCAGCCTGGCGAAGGCGTTCGGCCGCACATGCACGGTCGGATCGCCGGAAAGCGTCGTCGACAATTTGCATTTGCGCAACCGAGCTTCCTCGCTCAGCTTCTGGAAATAGGCTTCGAGATCGAAGCGCCCGGTGTCTTCCGAGGCCTCGC
The DNA here is from genome assembly GCF_006442695.1 of Mesorhizobium sp. B2-3-7. Taxonomy (NCBI): domain Bacteria; kingdom Pseudomonadati; phylum Pseudomonadota; class Alphaproteobacteria; order Hyphomicrobiales; family Phyllobacteriaceae; genus Mesorhizobium; species Mesorhizobium sp. B2-3-7. The sequence continues at coordinate 149,942 of NZ_VFVV01000007.1, forward strand.
CGCGGGCGAAGGCAAGATAGCCTTCGAGCATCGACTGCATGTCGTCGATGTCCTGGTTGAGCGCGGCCTTGGTCTCGGCCTTGCCGCCCGCCAGCGCCAGCTGCAGCTTGAAGCGGGTGAGGATGGTCCTGAGGTCATGGCTGACGCCGGTGAGCATGGCGGTGCGCTGTTCGATCTGGCGCTCGATGCGCTCGCGCATCTGGATGAAGGCAAAACCGGCGCGGCGGACCTCCTCCGCGCCGCGCGGGCGGAAATCACGCGGCATCGGCCGGCCCTTGCCGAAGCTTTCGGCGGCTTCGGCCAGCGTCAGGATCGGCCGGATCTGGTTGCGCAGGAAGGGGATGGCGATCATCAGCAGCACCAGCGAGGTACCGACCATCCAGATCAGGAAGATGTGCGTGTTCGAAGCATAGGCCTGGCTGCGGCGCACGAAGACGCGCAACACCTTGCCTTCGAGCTGGACGCGCACCTCGATGATGTTGGAGTTGCCGACCGTATCGATCCAGAACGGCCGGTTGATCTGGCGGGTGATCTCGGCGGAGAGAACGTCGTCGAGGATGGAGAAGAACGGCTTTGGCCCGGGCGGCGGCAGCGGGTCGGGCGGCAGGAGGTCGACCTTCAACTGCATGCGGTCCTGGGCGATGCGGATGATGTTGGCGTAGTCGGCGTCGTGCGGATAGGTCTCGATCAGGTCGATGATGGCGGCGATGTCGCGCACGGTCGCCTGCGACAGGCGCTGCGTAACGGTCGCCCAATGCCGCTCCATGAAGACGAAGGCGACCACCGATTGCAGCAGGATCATCGGCGCGATGACGATGATCAGCGAGCGCGCGTAGAGGCGCTTGGGCATGTAGAGCGAAACGAGGCGCCAGAACCGGTTCCAGACGCGCGGAACCCTCTTGAGCAGCCGGGTGGAGCGCGTGCTCAAGCCGTCAGATTCCGGCTGTTCCAGTTCCGTGGTCGCCATTCACCTTTCGCTCGCTCCGTGGCCGTCAGGCAGGCCGAAGGCGGTAGTCTATTCGACGCTGAGCCGATACCCAATACCGCGGACCGTCTGCAGCCAGACCGGATTGGAGGGATCGCGCTCGATCTTGCGGCGCAGCCGATTGATCTGGACGTCGATGGTGCGCTCGCCGACATCCGATTCGTCGCCGACCAGTTCGTGGCGCGGGATGGTTTCGCCGGCGCGCGCGGCGAATATCGCCAGTATCTCCTGCTCGCGATCGGTCAGCTTCAGCGCCTCGCCGCCACGCTTCAATTCGCGCCTGGCGATCTGGAACGTGTAGGGGCCGAAGACGAGCTGCTCCACCTTGGGCGTGGTCGCAGGGCCGCCGCGGCGCAGGATGTTGTTTATGCGCAGGATCAATTCGCGCGGATCGAAGGGCTTTGGCAGGTAATCGTCGGCGCCGGCCTCCAGGCCGGTGATGCGGCTGTCGGTTTCCGATAGCGCCGTCAGCATCAGGATCGGCACGTTCTTCTCGGCCCGCAGCGCCTTGGTCAGGTCGACGCCGTTTTCGCCGGGCATCATCACATCCAGCACAAGAAGATCGAAGTCGAGGCCGGCGAGCTTGCGCCGGGCCTCGCCCGAATTGCCGGCGACGGTGACGCGAAAACCGTTTTCGGTCAGATATTGCTTGAGCAGGTTGCGGATGCGGGTGTCGTCATCGACCACAAGCAGATGCGGCGCATCGTCGTCCGGTGCGGCCGCGTGATCAGCGCGTTCAGTGCTCTCCATGGCTTTTCCCTGACATTTTTGCGGACCCAACGTCGATCTGGGCTCTCAGTTCCGGATTGACCATTGCTTCGAGGAAGCGTTCCACCTGGGTCCGTTCGGCGGCTCCGGAATCTTCCAATGCAGCATGGATGCGGCGCGACTGTGGCCGTGCCAGCGCCAGCGCCAGCGCGCGGCCCTTGGCGGTCGGATACAGTTCGCGCTGGCGACGATCGCGCGGCCCTTGCAACTGCACGACATGGTCGGTGTCGATCAGCTGCTTCAGCACGCGCGCCAGGCTCTGCTTGGTGATCTTCAAGACATCGAGCAGTTCGGCGACCGTCAGGCCCGGCCTGCGGTTGACGAAATGCAGCACCCTGTGGTGGGCGCGGCCGAAGCCATAGTCGGCCAGGATCTGATCGGGATCCGAGGTGAAATCGCGATAGGCGAAGAAAAACAGCTCGATGAGGGCGAAATCAATGCCATCCTCGATTGACATCGCGGTCCTGATCGGCGTCCCGGCTGCTCGGCTTCGATCCGTCATCTTTTCTCCATGAGTAGGGAAGATTATGTCAGTACTATTGACGTAATTTCCCTGCAATGGTAATTTTTGACAAGGTTTTGGGCGGATTGCGAACGAAAAGGCAAGACAGGCCGGGTTTTCCGGAACTTCCTGAGTTTGCCAGAGCACGATTATCCGCCTACCTTTCCAGACAGCGGCAGGCGCCCCAACCAGTTGGCGCGGCCGACAAGAGCACGCAACGAACAACGATATGCGGGCTGCCGCCCGCGGGAGGTTACCATGGCATCCGTTCCCTTTGATCAACTGGACGGCTTCATCTGGATGAATGGCGAGTTCGTGCAATGGGGCGAGGCCAAGATCCATGTGCTGACCCACGGCCTGCACTATGCCAGCGCGGTGTTCGAGGGCGAGCGGGCCTATGGCGGCGAGATCTTCAAGCTCAACGAGCATACCGAGCGCCTGCATGAATCGGCGCGGCTGCTCGGCTTCAAGATCCCCTATTCGGTGGCCGAGCTCAACGACGCCTCCGGCACCCTGCTGAAGAAGCAGGGCTTCAAGGATGCCTATGTCAGGCCGATCGCCTGGCGCGGCAGCGAGCAGATGGGCGTTTCGGCGCAGAACAACCGCATCAATTGCGCCATCGCCATCTGGCAGTGGCCTAGCTACTTCGATCCGGCGCAGAAGCTGAAAGGCATACGTCTCGATATGGCTGAGTGGCGCCGGCCCGACCCGCGCACGGCGCCGTCCAAATCGAAGGCTGCAGGCCTCTATATGATCTGCACCATGTCCAAGCATGCCGCCGAGGCCAAGGGCTATGCCGACGCCATGATGCTCGACTGGCGCGGCCAGGTCGCGGAAGCCACCGGCGCCAACATCTTCTTCGTCAAGGACGGCAGGATCCACACGCCAAAGCCGGACTGCTTCCTCGACGGCATCACCCGCCGCACGGTCATCGGCCTCGCCAAGGACCGCGGCCTGGAGGTGGTGGAGCGCGCCATCATGCCGGAAGAACTCGAGGGCTTCGAGCAGTGCTTCCTGACTGGAACGGCAGCGGAAGTGACCCCGGTTTCGGAGATCGGGCCGTACCGATTCGAGGTCGGCGAGATCGCCAAGACTCTGATGAATGACTATTCTGCGGCCGTTCAGCCGAAGCACGCGATCGCCGCAGAATAACGAAAGTCACAGCTTTTCGCGCAAGCAGGGGCGGTTTTCGGGCCGCCCCTTTTATTTCAGCGTTTCTGCATTTGACTTTCGCCGAATTCAGCGTCTCCATGATGGTGTCGGCCCGGGAGGCTGGCAGCTATGGAGGGACTGGTAAGATGGACATGAATACGCTTCTTCCGATCATCGTTCAGATCATTACAGGCATCATCGGTGGTCAGGCGGTCGGCGCGGCGATCAAGACGGCGGCGCTGGGGCAGCTTCCCAAGATCCTGGGCGGCGCCATTGGCGGCGTCGGCGGCGCGGCGATCCTCGGCAGCCTGCTCGGCGGCACAGTCGATCCGGCAGCGGCTGCGGCAGCGACGAGTGGTCTGGGCAGCGCGCTCAACCTGCAGAACATCGTCGGCGGCGCCGGCGGCGGCGCGATCCTGACCGGCATTATCGGCGCGGTCATGGGCGCCATGAAGAAGTAAGCCTGCGATCTCGGGCTGGCCAAATGGGCGGCTTCGGCCGCCCATTTCTGTTTCCAGAGCGCGCCGCATGAATGCGTTTCGACGCGACGCGCTTTGGAACGACCGATCCCAAGGGTGGACGCCCTTCGCTCGCGCCTCTACATCACGGCGTGAACATCGAAAGGACGATCATGGGTCAGCTCAATGCCGGCATCGTGCCGGTCACGCCTTTCCAGCAGAATTGCACGATCCTGTTCGACATGGACGACAAGCACGGTGTCGTCGTCGATCCGGGCGGCGATATCGACAAGGTGCTGGCGGCGCTGAAGGACAATGCGATATCGGCCGGCGCGATCTGGATCACGCATGGTCATATCGACCATGCCGGCGGCGCGATGGAGTTGAAGGAAGCGCTCGGTGTCGAGATCATCGGCCCGCACGAGGCCGACAGGATGTTGCTCGACAATCTTGAGAACCAGGGCGAGCGCTATGGCATTGCCGGCGTGCGCAACTGCGTGCCCGACCGGTTTCTCACCGAAGGCGAGACGGTCTCGTTCGGCTCGCATCTCTTCGAGGTGCTGCATTGCCCCGGCCACGCGCCCGGCCATGTCGTCTATTACAACCGCGCGGCCAAATTCGCCCATGTCGGGGACGTGCTGTTTCGCGGCTCGATCGGGCGCACCGACCTGCCGGGCGGCGATCATGCGGCACTCATCGCCTCGATCAAGGACAAGCTTTTGCCGCTCGGCGACGACATCGGCTTCATCTGCGGCCACGGTCCGGGCGGGCGTTTCGGCGAGGAGCGGCGGAGCAATCCGTTTTTGACGTGAAGCGCGTCGCGCCGAAGCCGGTGCCGGCTTGACAAAAAAGCGCCGGCCTTGCGGTCAGCGCTTTTGTTGAGGCAGGGAAGCCCTTGATCAGTTAGCGGTGCAGAAATGCTGCTCGCCGTCATTGCCGGTGAAGGTGCCGGTGCGGGCGTTGAAGGTGCGGTACCGGTCGGAGCAATAGTCGTACCAGCCGCGCGTCCACGGTTCGGCATAGCGGTCGGCGTAGACCACTTGCGGTTCGGCATAGTAGCGGCGGACCGGCGCCGGGCGAATCCGCACATCGCGATCGTAATAGCCATCATCGTAGTAGTCGCGGGGCGGCGGCTGCTGGTTGGCCAACGCACCGCCGATCAGCGCGCCGGCCGCGAGGCCGAGGACGCCGGCGGCAATGGCATCGCCATGGTCATGATGGTGGCGGTGACGCCAATCGCCCGCATTGGCCGCGGGCAAGGCCGCGAACGTGGTGGCAACCACTGCGGCGGACAGCACGGCTGTCTTGAAAATTCGGTTCATGTCGATCTCCTTCGTGCCGGCCCGTAAGAATTCCGGGGATGCGGTCCGGCTTTACGAAAGATTAATATGAGACCGTGGCTGAACGGGGGCTGAACGAATTTTTGCCTGACCGGAGGGCACGGGCATCAACTATCGAACGCTCCAGGGAGCGAAGCTGTCCTGCCAGAACAGCCGCCGTTCCGGAGCGGGCTCAGCCGATCGACAGGTTGACGGCCTTGGGACCCTTGCCGCGCTTGTCAGGCTCGGTGTCGAATGTCACTTTCTGCCCATCCTCAAGACCGGGAAGACCCGACGCCTGCACGGCCGAAATATGAACGAAGACATCCTTCGCGCCATCATCCGGTGTGATGAAGCCGAACCCTTTGGCATGGTTGAAGAATTTGACGGTGCCGGTCTGCGGCATGGGAAGCTCCTTTGATCCCATAAACTCCAGTCTCGGGCCGGCAAATGCCCGAATGGAAATTTGTCCTTTATTTTAGCGTCATCGGCAAGAGAAAGTTTTGCGGGCACTTAAAGCGCGTCGCGCTTTAAGTTTTCATTATGATGCATGTCGTTGACCCGACACCGGATCCACTTTGGGGCGACAGCATTTTTGCTGCGCTGCGACATGAAAAAGGCGCGACGAAAATCGCCGCGCCTTCAAAATTCGTTTGCCTCTTCCGAAGTCATTCAAGCTTCGGAGCCTCAGTCGCACGGCCAGGAAGGGCGTGCGGCTTGGCCGATGGCTCAGGCGGCGCGGAGGTTGACGGCCTTGGGGCCTTTGCCCATGCGATCCGGCTCGACGTCGAAGGTGACTTTCTGGCCGTCGACGAGCGTGCGCAGGCCCGAGGCCTCGATCGCGGAAATGTGGACGAATACGTCCTTGGCGCCGCCGTCGGGCGTGATGAAACCGAAGCCTTTGGTCGCGTTGAAGAATTTAACGGTGCCGGTCTGGGCCATTGGGGAAACTCCTTCACCCGTTCAGTCTTGATGGTCCTGCCCGCCACCTCGCGTCGAGGGCAGTTCCCGGTGGTAGCTTTCGGCAGTCATGCATTGGCGCATGGTCAAACCCCCCGCCGAAAAACGGGGCCGTCAGAGATTCACAGTATCGGGGAAAGGTCGTCCAAAACGTTCCGCTCTCCGGGTCGCAAATGCCCGAACACGGAATTTATCGCACGGAAAAGTGAAGGTTGCAAGATAGCGCCGCGGGCCGCCCCCGATGGGCGCGTCCCGACGCATGAATCGACCAATCCGAGCATCGACGCGCCGCAAATAGGCCTCGTTGCCTGAGGGGTCATCGGCCACAGCCCCGTCACGCATGGGCCAGCGGCGGCGACGGCTGGCGGTGCGAGGCGCCGGGATAATCCAGGCGACGTTCTTTTTAGCAGCCGGCTGCAAACGAGGGTTGCAATCGGCGATGGAATGCGGAGGATCGCAACAGCGCGACTGGTTTGAGCCTTTGCTTCGTGAATATCATTGTCCCGAACAGCTGCGTATTTGGAGCGGCACGCAGCGAGGCGAGGATCGAGGGAGAGACGATCATGAGGTTTCTTGCGGCAATCTTCTCGCGACAGGGTTTTGTCGTCCTGTTCCTGTCGGCTGTTCTTGCCGCCTGTACAGTGGTCGTCGACGACGGCCCGGGACCGCGGCCACGGCCGCCGCGGCCGGGACCGCAATTCTGCACCAAGCAGTACGAGCCCGTCTGCGCCAGGCGCGGTGACGACCGCCAGACCTTCGCCAATGCCTGTCTTGCCGACCGGGCGGGTTATCGCATCGTGCGCGACGGTCCCTGCCGTGACGGCGGCGAGGGTGGCGGCGAGCAGACTTTCTGCACCCGCGAATACGCGCCGGTCTGCGCCCGGCGCGGCGGAGAGTTGCGAACCTTCCCCAACGCCTGCGAGGCACGCGCCGCCGACTACCGCATCGTTGGCGGGGGCCGCTGCTGAAAGGCCGGGTGTTCGTCTTTTCCGCACTTTGGGAAACGCGGATGCCGTCTAAAACAAATTTCGGGGACGTGTGACGGTCACAACGCGGATGGATAGGCGCCGTCGGCCGGCCCGGCGTAAAGCTCGCTGCCGTGCTCATCGCAGATGCGCACGCGGTCGGGGATTTGCGGCATTGCGAGCGTATGGAAGAGCGCGGTGGCGCCCTGCCAGGCTGCGCGCAGGGTAGGGGCTTCCAGCGACACCTTGTCGAGCGTCGCTTCCTCGGCTTCGCGCGATCGGTAAAACTCGATGACGAAATTCAAGGACGCCTCCATGGTGCGTTGTTCCGCCAGGGAGATTCTCCGGCAGGAGATTCTGCGGCAGGGATGGGCGCGGAAGAAGTCGTCCGCGATCAGCTCTTCGATTTCGGCTTCAGGCCGCTCTCGGCCTGCTTGACCGACGAGCCGAACGGGGAGGCGGGCTTGGCCACCACCTTATCCTTCTTGGGCTTGCGTGTTTCGCGGTTGCTGCGCTGTTGACCCTTGGCCATCTTGTCTGCTCCTCGTGCTGGTGGTCTGGCGTCGCCGGGGTCTCAGACCGCCGGATCGTTGCCAACGATCGGATTGTCGGTACCAATCGGATTGTCGGCTGGTTCGAGATTGTCTTCCGTGGTGACCCGCTCGTGGGTCTCCTGCTCGCTGCGGATGCGGTACTGCGGGGAGCCGTCCTTGACCGGCAGCCTGCTCTTGATCTCGAACAGCTCCGCAGTCTTGTTGAGGAGCCCTGTGCGGCTCTTCATGCGCACGGTCTGGCCGACCGCGAAGAGATGCGAGGGCGTGTCGGTGCGCGGACGCGCATTCTGCTGGAAACGGATCATGCTGCATTCTCCCTGTCGCGCTTCAGCGCTGTTTCGAGGTCCAGGTAATCGATGGCGACGAGTTGACTGGTGGTCGGGTTTTTCACCGCTCTTGCCGGCAAATGGATGAAGGTGGCGACGCGGCGCCAGGCAAGCCGCGACATGCCCTCGATCAGCTCTTCGTCGTGATCGATGTCGTAGTCGCCCGCCGGCAGTTGCCCTTCCAGCCCGCCGAGTACGAAAGGAGCCATGAAATGTGCGACGGAATGGGTCGTGCGGTCCGGCATTGTCCTGCCTTGATGTTTTAAGCCCTGTGGCGACATGCGAGGCGGAGAGCCTCAAAGCAAAAAAGCGGGGACGAGCCCCGCTTTCCTATTTCCGGCAATCGCTGGAAATAAGCCATTTTCGAGAGCTGCCAGTACATCCGTGGTCAGCGGTCATCGAATTCGGCCGGATCAGATCAGTTGCAAATTGGCGGCCGACTCGCGGCCCTTGGCATCACGCTCCAACTCGAATTGCAGCTTCTGGCCTTCGGCGAGGCCAGGAAAGCCCGCGCGTTCCAATGCGCTGACATGGACGAAAACGTCCTTACCGCCGTCGGTTGGTTGAATGAAGCCAAAACCCTTCTGGCCATTGTAGAATTTCACGGTTCCGGTGTTCATGGGTGTCTTTCGAAGAATGAGAACGGTCGCGGAGCAAATGCGCCGCGTTGCCGATATCGATGATTTGGAATGAGATTGGCGGGTCGAGAACCTCTGACGCCGCGAAATGCCAATTCTGGCCCAAACGCTCATATATATGTAGCTCGACTTTGCATAGTTTTCAAGAAGATTTGGAAAAATAAGTAAGCCAAAGGAAAAAGATTGCTGCGTTAATTTGAAAAACTCTGCTATGGTTTGATGATATTTTCCAAAAATTCTCAAAAAATCATTTTGGGGTCCGCTCCCGAAATTTGCGTTTTATTTCTCCAAAAAAAGGACAAAAACCATGGTTTCTGCGAGAAGCTCACGAGGCAATACCACAGCGATCAACCCGCCCATCAGGCCGGCCACTGCATATGCCGTCGCCATCGGGCGTACCGGCAAACCTATGATCGTCAAGTCGGCGCGGCTGACCGTCAGGAGCGACGAGGCGGAAAGGCGGACGATCGCCGATACTGACGGAACGGTTCGGCGCGCCAGGCAGACGGCTGAGACCAACCGGCTGATTTGATCTTGTCCGCGCCGATGGCAAGCGCAAGAAACCAAGCAAAGCCTTGAACCCGCCGCGCCAATGGCCTAGATCGCGGCAGGCGGACAAACACGGCAGGTTTCCCATTAACAGAGATCAGAGACGAGCGGCGGGTGCTGGCGCCAACTCCGGCTCGGGCGGACAGCCGCCGTCGAGTCTCGACCAGCATGTGCAGAGGGCGCTGCAACTGCATCAGGCGGGGCGGCGGCAAGAGGCCGAGGCGCTCTATCGGCAAGTGCTGACGCACAAGGTCAACCATGCGGCGGCTGCGCATTTTCTCGGTCTTTTGCTGCACCAGACCGGGCGCAGCGCCGAGGGGCTCGGTCTCCTCGAGCAATCGGTGCGCTTGCAGCCGAAGAATCCGGATTTCCTCAACAACCTCGGCACGGTGATGCGCGATCTCGGCCGTGTCGCGGCGGCCGCCGACTTCTTCCGCGGCGCGGTGGCGCTGCGGCCGGACCAGCTCGCGGCGCGCGACAATCTCGGCTCGTCACTGAAACAGCTTGGGCAGTTCGAGGGCGCCGAGGAGATCTATCGCGGCACGGTCGCGCGCAATCCCTTCCATTTCCGCGCCCGCATCGGGCTTGCCGAAACCTTGCAGGAAGCGGGGCGCCTGGACGAGGCGCTGGCCGTCTTTCGCGGGGCGCTGTCGATCCGTCCGAAGGACGCCGAACTGCTGCACGGGCTGGGCGTCGGGTTGATGGAAAAAGGCGAGCTCGACGAGGCGGCCGACCTGTTCCGGCAGGCGCTGGCGGCCGATCCCGGCATGGCGCGCGCCTGGCTGATGCTGACGCAGGTCAAGCGTCAGAAGGAGCGCGATGCCGAATTGACCGGGATGGAGGCCCAGCACGCCAAGGCGCTGCCGGACAGCCTGGCGCGCATGCAGCTTGCCTTCGGCCTCGGCAAGGTCAATGACGATCTGAAGGATTATAACAGAGCCTTCGACTATTTCGCCGAAGGCAATGCCATCCGCCGCAAGGGCATCGACTACGACGCGGAAAGGACACGCGCCGAATTCGAGGCTATGAAAACGGTGTTCGACAGGGATTTCTTCCAGAAGCACAGGCCCAGCGCGATCTCCGACGATACGCCGATCTTCGTCGTCGGCATGCCTCGTTCGGGCACGACCCTGGTCGAGCAGATCATCGCCAGCCATCCGCAGGTCTACGGCGCCGGCGAACTCGGCATCCTGAAGACGGCGGTCGGCAGGCAGTTCCCGGCGACCATGCCCGGCGGCTTCCCCTGGGGCGTTTCGGATGCGCCCGATACGGATTTTGCCGAGGCGGGACGCGCCTATCTCGACATGCTGCATGCCCGCTATCCGCACATGCGCCACGTCACCGACAAGATGCCGGGCAACTTCCTGCTTGTCGGCTTCATCCACATGATGATGCCAAAGGCCAGGATCATCCATTGCGCCCGCGATGCGGCGGCAACCTGCCTTTCGATCTACAAGGTGCATTTCCGCGGCGACAGCCACCGCTACGGCTATGATCTGGGCGAACTCGCCGATTTCCACAATCTCTACACGGACATCATGGCGCATTGGCACAAGGTGCTGCCTGGCGTCGTGCACGATGTGCGCTACGAGGATTTCGTCGCCGACCAGGAAGGCCAGAGCCGGGCGCTGATCGACTATCTCGGGCTGCCATGGGACGATGCCGTGCTGTCGTTCCACCAGACCGACCGGCCGGTGCGCACGGCTTCCGCCGCGCAGGTGCGCCAGCCGATGTATCAAGGCTCGGTCGACCTGTGGAAGCGCTACGGCGACAGGCTGAAGCCCCTGCTGGACAGACTGGCTTAATGCGGCTCGGCATTTCCGGCGGAGCGCTCCCGCTCCGCCCAAGTGCGTTGCCTACAATTCCATGAACGTCTGGAATCCGCCGAAGATCATGCGCTTGCCGTCGAACGGCATTGTCGACATATCCGGCTGCAATCGTGGATCGGCCATCACCTTGGCCATGACCGCGTCGCGGTCCTGCCTGGATTTGTAGACGATCCAGGAAAAGATGACGACTTCGTCGTCCTTGGCCTGCACGGCGCGTGGAAACGACGTGACCTCGCCATAAGGCACATCGTCGCCGACGCACTCGACATAGGCGAGCGCGCCGTGTTCCTTCCAGACGGCGCCGGCGGTGTTGGCCAGCTTCTTGTAATCGTCGAGTTTTGCCTTTGGCACGGCAAGCACGAAACCGTCGACATAGGACATGGCAATCTCCTTGTTTGCTGCATCCGGCGCCGGGCCGGCAGGGATGCGACCCGGGGCAGGTGGGCGCGCACTTCTCGCCGAGAGTGCTGACGCCCGCTATCGAATTGCGACGGTTATTGCTCCACTGGAGCGTTCATCGCCCATGCGACTCCGAAAGGGTCCTTCACCTGGCCCCAGCGGTCGCCCCAGAACATCACCTGCAGCGGCGTCACGATCTCGCAGCCGGCGTCGACCGCGCGCTGCCACCAGCCGTCGATCTCGTCGCTGCCGAGATGAAGCTGGAGCGTATAGCCCTGCGGCGCCTGGTGCGGGTGGCCGTGCTCGGGATAGGCGTCGCCCAACATCAGCGTCGAGCCGTTGATGTGGAGGTGGACATGCATCGTGCGGCCTTTTTCGTCCGCGGGGTAGGCAAAGACCTGTTCGGCGCCGAACGCCTTCTGGTAGAATTCGGCAGCCTTGAAGGCGCCGTCCACCTGCAGATAGGGGGTCAATCCGCCGAGCACTTTCGCCTTGGGCTGAACAGGGGTCTGGTCGGTCATTGCGTGTTCCTCTTCACGTTTGATTTGGCCTTGCGGACATAGGACGCGTGAGGTGACGGCGGTCCTACATGGGCTTGAAATTTTTCTCGTGGGCCGGGCCCGGACTGGCCGGGCGACCGGCGAACTCCAGCAATAGACGCATGGCTCGGCCGTTCATATGACCCTGGCCGGGACGGCGGCTGAGCGGCGGCTGTTCTGCGCGTCGAAGAGTTCCGGAAAGCCGATGTCCTTGCGCAGTTCGACGGGCAGCGAAAGCAGGATGCGCTCGCTGCGATGGCGGGCACGCGCCGCCGCATATCGGGTTGCGATGCGGCCGATGGAGGAAAGGACGGACATGATGCATTCTCCCTGGGTTGGCGCCGGCATCATCGTGTCGGCATCCCAAGGACGAGGCAGGTTCAGGCGATCCGACAGGTCGTCGATTTTTCTCGCAGCGTTTAATTTCTCATTCGAGCGCCACCGCCTACGCGACCTTGAGCGTCGGAATAGCCGAAACATCCACCTCACGTTCGGCATGCCAGGCATCGAAAGCTGCCTGCATGCGAAGCCAGATCGCGGCCCCGTCGCCGAACAGCTTCCCAAGGCGGGCGGCTACAGCCGGTGAAACCGGCTTCTTTTCGCGGATGATGTCATAGAGCTGCTGCCGGGAGATGCCGAGCAGGTTTGCAATTTCCACCTTGGTCTTTCCAGTTGCCGGGATAATGTCCTCAAGCAGCGCTCCCGGGTGGGAGGGACAGCGCTCGATAGGACGCGTCGGCTCGTGCACGCTCATAGGTCGAACTTCTCCAATCTGGCCGCCTCAGTGGTATTGCTCGAAATCGACGCGGGCGGCGTCTTTGCCGTCGAATTCAAACGTGATGCACCACGGGACGTTGACGTGGACCGTGTAACGGATGGGATCGAAGCCTCTCAGCGCATGGAAGGCAAAGCCAGGAAGGTTCATCTCCTCCGGCTTTTCTGAAGCTTCCAGGCGGTCAAGCCGGACAAGAACGCGCTTGTGCATCTTGGCGTCGATCTTGCCGGTTTTCCCGGTTTGAAAGAGCTCTGACAGGGCCTTGTTCCTGAAAGACTTGATCATGAGGTATGTAAACAGATCGCTTACAAGATTCAAGGACCTGTAAGCGGATAATTTACAATCCGATCTATCCCGCCCCTTCAGCCACTGAGCGGAAGAACTCCTCGGGATCGTCGACTTCGGTCAGCCGCCGCCTCTCGATCAGCCAGAAGCGGTTGCCGATGGCACGGATGAAGGAGCGATCGTGCGAGGCGAGCACGCAGCTTGCCTGGTGCTTGAGCAATTCCTCCTCCAGCGCTTCCTGGCCGTCGATGTCGAGATGGTTGGTCGGCTCGTCGAGCAGATAAAAATTCGGATTGGCGAGCCTCAGCGCAAGCATCATCAGCCGCGCCTTCTGGCCGCCGGACAGCACACTGATCCTGCGCTCCTGCATCTCGATGCCGACGCCGGCGCCGGCAAGCAGAGAGCGGGCGCGCTGTTCGCCGACATCGTAACGGCGCGACACCATCGCCAGTGGCGTATCGTCGCCGCCGATGCCGGACAGGGCCTGGTCGCTGTAGCCGAGCACCGTCGACGGCGTCACCTTCACGTTCTGAACCGTGTCGGGTTCGATAATGGCGTTGCGGATCAGCGTGACGAAGCGCGACTTGCCAACGCCGTTGCGGCCAAGCAGCACGATGCGGTCGCCCTGGCAGATGTGGCGCTTGCCGGTCCTGAACAAGAGCGTGCCGTCGGGCGTTTCCACCGCCGCGTCGTCGAGCGTGATCAGCACCTTGGCGTGCGTGCCGCGATTGGCCAGCCGGATCGCCCCCGCCGATTTCTCGTGATGCGCCGGGGCCGCCGCGTCCTCAAGTCGCTCCGCGCGCTGCTTGAGCTGCTTGGTCTTGACCGTGAGAAGGTCGCTGCCCGAATTGATGCCGATATTGTTGAGCTTGGCGGCCTGGCGTCGCAATTGCTGCGCCACCTTCATGTCGCGCTGGAATTTTCGCTCGGTCGAGGCATCGACCTCATCGAGGGCCTGCCGGGCGCGGGAGTAGGGAAGGGAAAACACCGGCGACTGGTCCGGGCGCAGGAACAACGTGCGGTTGGTGGCGGTGTCGAGAAAGGCGCGGTCGTGGCTGGCGATCACCACCGGCACCTCTCGCGGTAGCGCGTTCAGCCAAGTTTCGAGCTGGCTGATGCGGGCAAGGTCGAGATGGTTAGTCGGTTCGTCGAGCAGCAGCATGTCGGGATCGGTGACCCAGACACGCGCGATCAGTGCCAGCCTCTGCCAGCCGCCGCTCAGCGCCTGCATCTCTCGCTCGCGCATCGCCTCAGGAACGTCGAGCGAATCCAGCACCACATTGACACGCCATAGTTCGCTTTCGGCTTGCTCGGGCGGCAAAGCGTCAGCCACCACCTGATGAAAGCTGCGGCCAAGCAGGGCAGGGGAAACGGACTGCTCGACATGGCCGACGCGCAAGCCGCGCGTGCGGCTAATGTCGCCGGAGGTCGGCTCCATCTCGCCGGCCAGGCATTTGAGCAAGGTCGACTTGCCGCGACCGTTGGCGGCAACGATGCCGAGCCGGTCGCCGCTGCCGATGGTGAGGTCGAGATTGGAAAAGAGCGGCGCACTCATCGTGACGCCGAGGGATTTGAGGCTGATCAGGGCCATGTCGATTTCTCTGGTCTATCCGGAAAGTCCGGCTCAATGCACTTTGTCAGTGCGCAAGCGGCCATCAGGCTCGGCAATGCGCACCACGAAGGGCAGACCAAAAAATCGAAGCGGGAAAAACCCGGACCGTCCCTGGTCAGCCCTGCAAGCAAGCTCGCAGGGCGGAAATCGGGCCACGCTGACGATGGTGATCGATAAACACGCAGCCCTCCTTTCAAGACGTTTGAGTGTGGGGACTGAGTACACCAAAGGTCATGCGCTGGGCAAGAGGAGGGTAGTGTCGAGCGGGGCGCTGAAGCTGCCAATCTCCCCACTCGTGGGGGAGATGTCCGGTCCACCCTCCGCAGCTGCAGCGCAGCTGCTGCGGAGGACGGGCAGGACAGAGGGGGCGCCGTCCCGCCGGCATTTCGAACGAACTACTTTCCGGGCCGTCCTGTCTTCGCGGGCCGGCGCTTTTCGCGGCGGGCGTCGCCGGGGTCTTCATAAGAACCAATGCCGGCGCGTTGGCGCACGACGGGTTTGTCCTCGCGTTCCTTCGCGCCCCCGTCTGTCCTGCCGGCCCCAACAACGGGGGAGATCGGCTGAGGCTTCGCCGGCACTTTTCCCTCGACCGGTTTCTCGGTGCGGCGCACGGTCATCTCGTCGAGAGAGTTTTTCTTGAACAGCGGTTTGGTCGGCTCGCCGGGAATGCCGAAATCCGAGCCGTGTGCTTCGGACGCCGATTGTTTCTTGAACAGCGAGCGCGACACCGCACCGGCCGGCGTCGGCATGTCGGTGCCGGGACCCATATCGTCGATCGACGGTTTGGCGAACAGCGGCTTCTTCACCGGCACCGCGCCATCGGCACCCATCTCGTCGAGATCGGGCTTGCGGAAGAGGTTGGGCCGGGCAGCCTTGGCTGCCTCTTCGGCGGCGCGTGCTTCGTCGAGCTTGCGGAAACGCTCCTGTTCCTCCGATGTACGATGCCTGGCCACGCCCTTGTTGTGCTTGCCTTTTTCGCGGCCCGAGACCGGACTTTCCATATCGGCGTATTTGGCCAGCGGATCGTCGGAGATCGACATCTCCATCTCACGCAGCCGCTTGATCTCGTCGCGAATGCGGGCCGCCTTCTCGAAATCGAGGTTGGCGGCGGCGTCGCGCATCTGCTTCTCAAGCGCGTCCAGATGGGCCTTGAGGTTGTTGCCCATCATGGCGCCGGCGCTGTCGGTGAACTGCGAGATGTCGGCGCGGACATGGTCCTTCTCGTAGACCGAATCCAGAATGTCCGAGATGCGCGACTTGACCGATTCCGGCGTGATGCCGTTGGCGGCGTTCCACTCCATCTGCTTTTCGCGACGGCGATTGGTCTCGGCCATGGCGCGTTCCATCGATCCGGTGACCTGGTCGGCATAGAGGATGACCTTGCCGTCGACATTGCGAGCGGCGCGGCCGATGGTCTGGATCAGCGACGTCTCCGAGCGCAAAAAGCCTTCCTTGTCAGCGTCGAGAATGGCGACGAAGCCGCATTCGGGAATGTCGAGGCCTTCGCGCAAAAGGTTGATGCCAACCAGCACGTCGAAGGCGCCGAGGCGCAAATCGCGCAGGATTTCGATACGCTCCAGCGTGTCGATATCGGAGTGCATATAACGCACCCGCACGCCTTGCTCGTGCAGATATTCGGTCAGGTCCTCGGCCATGCGCTTGGTCAGCACGGTGACCAGCGTGCGGTAGCCGGCCTTGGTCGTCTCGCGGATCTCGCCGACGACGTCGTCGACCTGGGTCTTGGCCGGGCGCACCTCGACCGGCGGGTCGATGAGGCCGGTCGGTCGGATGACCTGCTCGGCGAACACGCCGCCGGACTGCTCCATCTCCCAGCCGCCGGGGGTTGCCGAGACAGCGACCGAGAGCGGGCGCATGGCGTCCCATTCCTCGAAGCGCAGGGGCCGGTTGTCCATGCAGGAAGGCAGGCGGAAGCCGTATTCGGCAAGCGTCGCCTTGCGCCTGAAGTCGCCGCGATACATGCCGCCGATCTGCGGCACGGTGACGTGGCTTTCGTCGATGAAGACCAGTGCGTTGTCGGGGATATATTCGAACAGTGTCGGCGGCGGATCGCCCGGCTGACGTCCGGTGAGATAGCGCGAATAGTTCTCGATGCCGGCGCAGGAGCCGGTGGCTTCCAGCATTTCCAGGTCGAAGCGGGTGCGCTGCTCCAGCCGCTGCGCCTCCAGCAGGCGGCCGGCGCGCTCGAGCTCGACCAGACGGTGCTTGAGCTCTTCCTTGATCGACTTGATGGCCTGGTTCAGCGTCGGGCGCGGCGTCACATAGTGCGAATTGGCGTAGATCTTGACGCTTTTCAGCTCGCCCGTCTTCTGGCCGGTCAGCGGGTCGAATTCGGTGATCGCCTCGATCTCGTCGCCGAACATGGAGATGCGCCAGGCGCGATCCTCAAGGTGGGCCGGGAAGATCTCGATCGTGTCGCCGCGCACGCGGAACGAGCCGCGCACGAAATTGATGTCCTGGCGCTTGTATTGCTGGGCGACGAGGTCGGCGAGCAGAGCGCGCTGGTCGAGCCGGTCGCCGATCTGCATCTGGAAGGTCATAGCCGTATAGGTCTCGACCGAGCCGATACCGTAGATGCAGGAGACCGAAGCGACGATGATGACGTCGTCGCGTTCGAGCAGCGAGCGCGTCGCCGAGTGGCGCATGCGGTCGATCTGCTCGTTGATGGAGGATTCCTTCTCGATGAAGGTGTCGGTGCGCGGAACGTAGGCTTCCGGCTGGTAATAGTCGTAGTAGGAGACGAAATACTCCACCGCATTGTCCGGGAAGAATTTCTTGAACTCGGAATAAAGCTGCGCCGCCAGCGTCTTGTTCGGCGCCAGGATCAAGGCGGGACGCTGCGTCTCCTCGATCACCTTGGCCATGGTGAAGGTCTTGCCCGAGCCGGTGACGCCGAGCAGCACCTGCGTGCGATCGTTGTTTTGGACGCCCTCGACCAAGTCCTTGATGGCGGTCGGCTGGTCGCCGGCCGGCTCGAAATCCGACACCATCTTGATGGTGATCCCGCCCTCGGACTTTTCCGGCCGGGCCGGCCGGTGCGGCGTCCACAGCACGCCGTCCTTGTGCAGCGGATTGCCGGATTCGATCAATGCCGAGAGAGCCGCCACCGTCGCGGTGACGCCGCTCGACGTCATCGTCTCGGCTTCCTCGAGCGAGACGTCGAGGCCGGCGACGGGATTGAGGCCGGCCGCCGCGCGCTCGCGGGCTGTCGCCGCGCCGCCCATCGAGGTGCCACGCGCCGTGCGCCCGGGCGCCGCGGAGCGCTCGGGGATCTTCTTCGACGGCTTCGGCGACTTGCCGCCGTCCTTGCCGGCCTGGCGCCCTTCGCGTTCGGCTTCCTGCTCGATCTGCTCGGCCCAGTCCGCGACCGAACCGGTGAGCGGTGTGCCGGACAGTTCGGGCTGCGGCATCTCGGCGAAGCCGCCTTTGTGCAGCGGTTCCGAGGCGTCGAGGAAATCGGTCAGCGGGCTGCGCCGCTTAGGCGCGGCGCGGTCGTCATTCGCCGTCGACGGCGTTCTCTTTTCGGTGGATTTGGCCATGGCCGGAATATGGGAGGTCTTGGCGAAAATGGAAAGAGCGCGATCAACCGAGGCGCACCGCCACATGCAGCTCCTGACAGAAGGCTGTCAGGAGGAGGCAAGTGCCGGTGATGTCTGCCTATTGCGGTCAGGCGCCGCGTGCGTTGTCCGCCACGCGTGTCGGCGATCCGTTCAGGCGCGGCACCACGACGAGGCGCTTGATTTTGCCCTTCTTGAAGGCGGCGAGGAAGCGCGCATAGTCCTTGAAGGCGACGCAGCCACTGGACTGTGCGTAGCGGCCCCGAAGCAGGTAGGTGTGGGCCAGCAGGCCGTCACGATTGTATTTATTGCGGCCGTCGACGGGTGTCAGACGCAAAGCCTCGACACCATGAAAGCGCGACTCGCGCAACGACAGATTGTAGGTGTTGGGCGGTGTCGGTCCGCGGTTCTTCTGATCGGCATAGCGCGGCTGGTCCGCCATGGCGCCGATGCCCGAATGCGCTTCGAGCCTCGAACCGTCGGGCATGTAGACGGTCTTGGCGCTGATGTCATAGATGGCGACACCGCTGCCGGCTCCGCTCCTGGAGCCGCCCGGCGCGTTGAACAGGTTCCTGAACGCCTGACCGAGGCCGCCCGAAGGCGTGTCTGGCTTTGCATAGGCCAACGCGTCGCCGCCATCCGCCGGCCGGCCCTGCCGGGCCGGCTTTGCCGGCTGGGCTTGCTGGATCGGCTTTGCCGGCTGGGCTTGCTGGACCGGCTTTGTCTGAGGTGCCGGCTTCTGCTGCACGACCTTGGGCTGTTGAGTCGGCTTTTCCTGCTCCACGGACTTCAACGGCTCCGGCGCGTCGAATTGCGGCCGACGGGTCGGCAGCGGCACGTCATCGGTGAGCGCGTCGGGCAAGGCCGCGGCGTCGCCCGGCTGTTCCTGCTGGGTTTCAACAGGCGAAACCGCGACATCGGCCGAAGACTCCGTCATCGGCAATGGCGAGGCGAATGCCTCGTCCTCGACCGGCAGCGAGCGGGCGAGCGCGAGGGCCAGTTGCGAATTGTCCGGCGTGCCGGTATCCGGCTGGGCAAAATGCATCGGCTGCGGCGCTGTCTGAACAACCACCGAGCCGGTGTCGATCCGGGCGAAGCGCTCCGCCGCGGGTGCCGGCAAGTCTTCAGACAGGCTGGCGATGAGCTTGGCGCCCGGCACCAGCGATGCTTTGGCGACCTGTGGAGCGGAGGTCGAGATGATAGGACGGGCGGGTGCGCCGGCCGTGGCCACGGGCTTGGCCGCGTTGGCGAAGGCGGCGGCGAGCTTGCTTGGCGAGAGAGATGCTTCCATGCGCTCGAAGCGCTCCTGCGAGGTCGTCTTGGCGACCGGGACAGGGTGTGCCGTGGACGCGGCCACGAGGCGCGCCGACTTTTCCGCCCGAGGAGCGAGCGCGGCCAGCCTGAAGCATCCGGAGCCGCATTGCACGGCGTGGTTCTGCAGCGCCTGCGTGCCGCCATCGGCGTTGGCCAGTGCGAATGGCGCAGCGGGCATCAGGAAATGCTGTTTCAGCGGATCGGCAAGAGCGAGCGAGCCCGGCATGGCCAGCCTCTGCGGCAGGACACTCGACGTCGACGACAGCGAAGCGCCGACTGAGCTCAGACCAGCCATTGTCCCGACCAGCCACAGGCCAACGGCAGCGCTGACGCCGGGCACGGCGACCCAGCGGACGATCCGCTTAGAGTTGAAGGATGAGGCACGTGACGCGTTGTCGGCAGCTTCGCCGTCCCAACGCCTGTCCCCGACAATTTTCTTACTCAAGAACGCCATTCAACCAATCTTGCTCCAATCGGCTCCCACGTCCGCGGCTGTGATAGCCGCGACGACCATTCTGTGAGTGATCCCAGGTGGTCCCCGACGCGTTTGCCGCGCCTGTCTTTGGTTGCCGATTGCTTCAAAATATGGACAAAGTTGGTTAACCAATCCCTCTCAAAACCAACCGAGAGACGTGGACTTTGTGCCAAAAAAGGCTCGTCCACGACCATGAACGCGGTATTGCAGCCCTTCCAAGAGTATTTTGCTGCCTGCTTTTAACGGCCGAGTCAAGCAAAACAGCTCTTGCTAATTGAAGCGAATGGCCGCTTCAGCGGGGCCGCGACGGTGGCGCGTGTCATTCCGTACTCCCGAGAAGGCCCAGCGCGTCGCCCCAAAACTGCTATCCGCCCGCAGCAGATAACCGGCCCGTACCGCGGTTTCGCGGCGACCATTGATCGGCCACCGTGTTGGCGCGGCGGTTCGCGCCGGAGGAGGCGGAAGCGGTGCTGTACCAGGGCGCGATTTTCTAGGGTTTGCAATGGAGCTTCTACCTCCCCCTTGTGGGGAGGTCGGAGCGCAGGTCCGGGTGGGGGGCTGGCGCCGACCGCCCAGGAACGCAGCCCTGTTAGGCCGTTAATTGAACCACAGCGCAAACGTCAGGAAACCACCGCCGCCGAATTCGCTCTGGATCTGGTCGAAATCGTCGCTGGTCAGGATTGTGCCGCTTTCGAGATACGGCGCGATGGCCGGGCCGGTGATCGACAGCACCAGGTCGAACGGTTTCGGCTCGTCGAAGAAGCGCTTCATATTAATGCCCTTGCCGGTGATGCGGAAATGCGGCAGCAGCACGCGGCCTTGGAGCAGGTCCTCGGCCATGGTCAAGGTGGCGAGCCAGGCCGCGACCTGCTGCTCTCCGACTTCGAGGCCGGTGAGCGGGTTTTCGCCCTTCTGTTGCGGTCCCGGCAGCCATTCGCGGTCATTGTCGGTCTCGGCGCGGATCGCCTTCCAGTCCTCGCGCGACAGCCGGATCATCTCCAGCAGGTGACGGCGCGCCGCCTGCCGCCGCTCGGGCTCGACCACCGGCCAGTTGACGAGATGCACCAGCGAGATGAAATCGGCGATGCGCCCTTCCGAGGAGAAGATGCTGCTGCCCATGTCGCCAGCCGGCGGAACGAGGATGTCCTGCAACGGCAGTTTTGCGCGCGGGAAGAGCATGTGGAAGGAACCGTCGAACGTGCTCCTGAAATCATGCGCCAGCCAGAAATCGGCCTGCGCCATCAGGAACTCGGCATAGCCCTGCAGCCAATAACCGTCGGCGCGGTCGAAGCGGAAGGTGAGCGCAGGCGCGGCATCGTCGGGAGCCACGCCGCCGCGCGACAGCGAGGCCATTATGGCGGCCATGCTTTCGTCCGGCGCGATCGTGCCGTCCTCGTCGAGGTCGATACCGACCTGGGTGAGGTCGATGACAATGCCGATATCGGCATCGGCAGGCACCGAGCCCAGCGTGGCTGCGGATTTCTCGAGCCGGTTGCGGAAGGCGACCAATATGGCGCGGAACTGTTCGTAGGTCAGCGGTTCGGGGTTCGGGTTTTCCGGCACAGGCAGCCGCATCAGCGGCAGCATGAAGGATCGCGGGCTCTCGAAGCCGTGGCGGTGCAGGCCGCTGGCCAGCAATTCCAGCGCGGTGAAGAATTCGCCGGCGCCGGCGGCATAGGCGGATGCCGGGTCGGTGGATGCGGCTGCCTCCAGCGTCGAGAGCGCCGTGTCGCGCGCGACCACGGTTTTGGCCTCGAACAGAGCGGCCGCGGTTTCGGGCATGGCGGCCTGCGCCGAAGACATCGGCAGAACCAGAGCAAGTGCCAATGCCAGCAGACTTGCCAGTGGTGTCATTTTCCCCCTCCCATGCGCGTCGTGCCGGCAATCATACACGCATTTGCAATGCCGCGTCTGCCGGGCGCTGATGCATGATTGCCATTGGCTGGCTTCAACGCGCCCGGCAGACGGTCTACACAGGGCAAACGATTGGACATCGCGTGTCGAACTATCCGCTCTCCTACAAACTGTCGTGGCTGCCGCGATTCCTGAAACCGTCGCTGTCCGGTGGTGTGCAAGGCTTCGCGCCCGTGGCCGGAACGATGGTGGATCGGGCGCCGAAACGGACGGTGCGGCTCGCCTTCGTCGGCGACATTTCGGCGGTGGCCAACCGCAGCGCGCCCGACTGTGATCCGGTGATCAAAACGCTGCTTGGCGCGGCCGACCTGGTGATCGGCAATTGCGAAAGCCCGATCGTGGACAAGCCAAGCGCCGTGCTCGGCACCAGGCTCGGCACCCATCACGCGATGAGCGAGCGCTTTCTCGGCGACGCGTTGGCGGCAGTCGGCATCTCGCGTGAAAGACTGGTGCTGTCGCTGGCCAACAACCATGTGCTCGACCAGGGCGTCGCCGGTTTCGATGAGACCGTGGCGGCGCTGAAGCGGCTCGGTATCGGCACTATTGGCCTCGCCGGCAACAGCCCGGTGCAGCCTGTCGAAGTCGGGCCGCTGACTGTCGGGTTCGCCGCCTTCACGCTGTGGCGCAATGCGGGCGAGGACCTGTTCGCCGGCCGCGTTTCGATGGCCGGCGATATTGCCTACCTGCGAGGTGACGGGTTCGATCTCCTCTGCGCCGTGCCGCATTGGGATTGGGAGTTCCGCCACTTTCCGCGCGCCGAAACGCGGAGACTGGCGAGGCGCCTGGCAGGGCAGGGCGTCGGGCTGATCGCCGGCCACCACGCCCATGTCGTGCAGCCGGTGGAGTGGATCGGCGATACGATTGTCGCCTATGGACTTGGCGATTTCCTCGGAACCGCCCTTATCCGCCAGCCTTGGCCGGGACGCATTGGCGGGATTCTTGTCGCCGACGTCAGCGCCGATGCGGGAACGCGGGGGTCAGTCATTTCCTACCGGATGCATCCCTTTGTGCGGCTGCGCGCCGGGGATCATGAGCGGCTGGCGCCGGTGGAAGGATTGGAGGGCCGCATGCGTGACAAGGTGGAGAGGCGGTTGAGCGCGGTCTTTCCGTAACTACAGGTGGTGGACATTGGCCAAGATCGCCATGTCGGCGCTTTTCCAAGCGCTGATGATTGGCGAATGGAGAGGCGGCGCAAGCATCTGTTGAAGAGGCGCTACAGTCGATACTTCAGACAAAACCGGCTATCATGAACCGGTCCAGGCAAGCGGGGGTGGCGGTGGAAACAGCGGATTTCATGCCTGGCGACGCCGTGGTTGCCGGCATCCGGAAAAACATCGAGGCTTATGAAGCGGCGCGGGCCTCCGTGGTGCGGCAGGTACGCTGGCGGGTGCCGCTGTTCGTCGGTTTGGTGCTGGCGACGGTGGTGCTGATCGCCTGGCTGTTCAACAAGGTCGCCGATCCCAACGAGCAATGGTTCTCGACGCCGCATGTGTTCCTCTATGTCGTCGGTTTCGCAGCTTCGATCCTGCTTTATTTCCAGGCGATGAAGCCGGCGACGCGGCTGCAGCAATCATTTCGCCAAACACTGCTGCCCATCATCTTCGGCTTCATCCGCGACGTGCGCTACGCGCATGGCGGGCGGCCAAATTCCTTCGACCGGCTGCCGCGCGAGGCGGTCGGGCCGTTCAACCGGCAGTCGTTCGACGATGTCGTTTCCGGCCGCTACGAAGAGTTTCCGTTCGAGTTCTACGAAGCGGAACTGCGGGAAGGGACAGGCAAGGGCTCATCGACGGCCTTCAAAGGCGTGATCGTCGCCTTCGAAGCCATCGAACCGTTTCCGGGAATCCTGGTGGCGACGCGGCGGACCAATGCCGTCGTCGGCTTCTTCCGTGGCATGTTCGCCAGCAAGATGCAGGAACTGTCGTCCGGCGTGCCGGAACTGGATGCCGCCTATGAGTTCCGCACCGACAATGCCGAGGCGGCTCAGCCATTGGTGAGCGGCCGGCTCGCGCAGGCGCTGAAATGGCTGGGCGAAACCTGGCCGGAGGAACCGGCGCGCGTGGCCCTCAACGGCAGCGACGGTTTTCTGCTCCTGCCGCAGGCGAAGAATTTCTTCGAGCTGCCCGCCATTTCGGTGCCACTGGACCACCAAGCCCATGTCGCGCCGATGATATCGGATATGGGCGCGATGCTGGCGACGGCAGCGCTGGTGCGCAAGATCGGGGTGAGGGACGAAGCGGCTTGACCAGCCGGCGTTCCCGTCAGCAGTCGAAGCCGTACTTTTCGCGCATATTGTCCGCCTCTTCTTTCGACATTCGCTTGAACATCACGCAGATCGTGAAGCTGCCGACCTGATGGCCGTCCCGCGTATATCCCCAGTCGGAAATGTCGTCCCTGGTGAATTCTATGTTCTGGCCGAGCACGACGTTGTGCACCGCCTCCGGCTCATTGGCCAATATGCCGACAAACCCTGTCCCGGCACGGCGGAACGGTATCACCCAGAAGTGCTCGGTGACATGCCCATCCCGCACCTTGACCTTCAACTTGAACCTACCTGTGCCGGAGGGAGGCATTTCGGACAGTGCCAGGAATTCATCGAGGCCGGCGAGCGCCTGCGCGGTCGCCGCCGCCATGTCGGGATCGCCCGGAGCGAAGATGATCCCCTTGTCGTCACCCGGATCCACGCCTTGCGCGCCGACCGATCCCGGAGCAAGCGCCAGCATCAAGGCTGCCGCAGTTCGAACCGCTGGTTTCATGGAAGGCCCCCCTTCATCGTTGCGGTCGACACAATGCTGCATCCCCATCCGGTTTGCAACCTTTGCGCGAGTCTTGTCTCTTCAGGTCCAAGGTGGCGGCGACCGTTGATGACAGACCGGGATGGTGACGCCGGTGAAGAAAGTTTCGTCCCTACAGCTTGCTCGGCACCAGGCCAGCCAGCCAGTTGGCTGACCGCTTGGCCATGTCGGCGGTCGCCGATACAGCGCGGCCAAGATCGGTCTTGACGACGGCATAGCCGTTTTTCGTACGATAGAGCACGCCGGTGCCGCCATCGACCACCTGTTCATAGGCGACCGGCCGCGCGGCGGCCGCTTCCATCGCCGTCGTCGGCGAGCCGACCGGGACCGTCGGCCTGTGGCTCAGCTCGGGCGGCAGCGTCGGTTCAACGGCGCGGCTGGCGGGCCTCAGCTCCGGGCGCGAAGCGGTCGCGGCCAGTTGCGAGGAGGACGCGGAACCTTTCGCGCGGCAGATGCCAGAGACGAGCGGATAGTTGAAATTGCGCTCGTGCAGCATCTGGCTCTTCATCGCCGCTTCGCACTCGGCGATGGTCGACCACTTGGCCGGTGTCTCGCCGATATATTCGCAAAGCTTGGCGTCGCAGTCGCAGCCGACGATGGTCATGGCGACAAGGGCGGTCTTGATCACGGTCTCGTCCCCTCGATGTGCCCCTCGGCAGCCCATTCAGGTGCATGTCGCTGTCCAAACCGGTCCCTGAGCGGAGCCCGCGGGCACGCTTTGGGCGACATGCGACAGTCCATCGCGCGCGAACAAGGCGGGATTTGGCCGCGATTGTGAAATGAGCGTGGCGTGGCGCTCGACACGGCCGTTCTCCGCGCAGCGTGGCCGAAAGGCCTCAGTAGTCGTAGACGTGCTCCAGCCTGGCGCCTGACTTGATCAGCGCCGGCAATACCAGATGCAGCCTGGGTACGGCTACGACCATGCCGGTGCGGCGTGTCGATGGATCGGCCGGCAGCGGATAGCTGAACAGGATGCGCATGCCTTCGGGGACGGCGATCGAATCCGTGGAAAGCACGGTGATCATGATCTCGTCGTTGCCGCCGATCTCGACGAATGAGACGCCCTTGTCGATCAGGCGCGGAATCATGTCGGTGAACATCTGGTAGCGCTTGGTGACGAAAACGGTGCCGTCGGGGCCGTAGTCGCGTTCGAGCAAGGTGTCGGCTTCGTTGCGCGTCGCTTCGCCGACCGGTCCCTTGGCCCAGACGTGGATGTCGAGCAAGGCCGGATCGGACGTTGCCGCGAGTGCCTGCCTGATCAGGCTGGCATAGAACTGCTTGATCGTGTCGGCGAGGCCGAAGGCAAGCTTTCGTTCGCTGGAGCGCACGGCGCTGTCGCCCGGCGCCGGCTGGACCGCGAAAAGCCCGGCGCGCTTCTCGGCATAGGGAAACTGGTACCACGGCCCCTGGTCGAGGAAGGCGGCGTATTCGGCCGCCACCTTGCCCTGGTAGATGTCAGTCGCCGTGCGCCTGCCCGCAATCGCCTCGGTGATGCGGCCGATCGTGTTTTCATAAGCCCATTGCAGGGCATGCTCGATCGTGTGGCTGGTGCCGATGACGACCGGCATCTGGTGGTTGGCGTAGTTGAACTTGTAGGCGGAGCTGGCGCGGATCACCATGGCGTAGTCCTGCCAGAAGCGGCCGACATAGGCGAAATAGGGAAAGCCGCTCGGCTGGTCCTTGGCGACGAAGCCGGCATATTCGCGCGCAGCATAGACGATGGCCCATTCCGGGTAGGTGAGGAAGGTCGATTCCTCAGGTCGCTGGTAGCCGGGGATTTCGGCGCGCACCCTGGCGGCGAGCGCCGGCGGCGGTGCACCTTCGGCGATACCCGGCAACGGTGTCTTGTCCAGCGACGGCGTCGTCAGGAAACCGTAGGCCAGCCCGGCGATCGGGATCAGGACAATGATGACGATCAGCCAGAGGATCGTCCTGATGATACACTTCATGAAGCGAAACAGGACCATGGCCGGTCAGGCCAGGGCGGCGGCAAGCTTCTGGATCAATGTCATGAAGTATCCCCCTTCAGCGAACCCGCCTGCGAACGCAAACGGACTCTGACAGGGCGATACTAACCGATTTTGGCGCGCGGTGAAGCGGAGCCCGCAACTTCGCCGGGAAGGCGCTCGAGCGGGAGGGAAAAAGACAGTCGGCGCCGGGATTTCTCCCAGCGCCTCCCTGTCAGACCAGGACACGGTCACGGCAGCAACTCCCCTAAAGTCGTCGCACCAAGCCGGCCTTGATTTTGACGGTCCTGCCAGTCGCCGCCCGAAGGCCGCGCCCGTTCCAGACCACGCCGGTCTCCACCCTTGCGGGCTTTGCCCTGCGGCCATCGAAGGTTTTTGCCGTCCTTCATGGCAGCATCGGTCCGCCGTCGGCGTTGGCACGCTTTCCGCGGCCCCGTAGGTCTCGGCTTCCGTCCCTCGAAGCAGGCGAGCCTGCTCTCGCTTCGGGCCGTACGGGCCTCAGGAAATCCGCCTTTCAGCTTCGCCTTTCGGCTGGGCGATCGGTAGCCGCCTGAGATGGGTTAAACTTACGCCGGCCAAGGATGTTGGGGAATGCCCGCGGGCCTGTGGATAGCGGGATTATCGGGGACCATTGCCAGCAGCCTCGGAATTTCAGGCACCAAGGCCTTAGACAGCCTGCCCTGCTTTTTCGGCACGCGAACCGAGAGCGCCTATTGCTCCGCCAACGGGCGCGGGCTTCAATGCCGGCAAAGGATCGGGCAGTGCGTGCCCGGCGCCTTGCGGGGAGGGATGCGCATTGAAGGTCGGGGTGGTGCTCAATCCGATTGCCGGCGGCGGCTGGCTGAAACGGCACTGGTCCGAGGTCGCCGCCTCGTTGAACAATCACTTCGGCGATTTCGAACTGCGCGAAACGCAGGCCGAAGGCGATGCCGAAAGGCTGGCGCTCGACCTCGCGGCAAACGGGTTCGACCTGGTGATCGCGGCCGGTGGCGACGGCACGGCCAGCGAGGTGGCCGACGGCCTGTTGCAGGCGTCCAAGGAAAACGGCCGCGCGTCCGAACTCGGTCTGCTGCCGTGCGGCACGGGTATCGATTTCGCGCGCGGGCTCGGCCTGCCGAAGGAGGTGGACGCGACGCTGAAGCGGATCGCCGGGGCCAAGGGCAGGGCGGTCGATGCAGGGCGCATCTGCTATATCGACGACCATGGCGCGCTGGCCAGCCGGCACTTCGTCAACATTGCGAGCCTGGGGCTCTCGGGCGCTACCGATCGCGCCGTCAACGCCGACAAGCGCAAGGGCAAGGTTGCGGCCAAGACGTTGTTCCTGTGTCGCACCGTGGTCGAATTCGCCCGCTACCGGTTCCAGGATGTAACGATTTCAGTCGATGACGGCGCGCCGGTCGAGGCGCGCATGGCACTGGTCGCGGTGGCCAATGGCAAATTCTTCGGCGGCGGCATGATGATCGCGCCGGACGCCGAACTGACCGACGGCCAATTCGACATCGTCATCCTGCGCGCGGCCAGCAAGCTGAAGCTGATCTGGGATATCCGCCTGCTCTATGGCGGCAGGCATCGCAACCATCCGGCCATCACCATCCTGCGCGGCAAGAAAGTGGTTGTCGAACCGCTCGGCGACGTGGAAAGGAACGGCGCGCTGGTCGACATCGACGGCGAGTCGCCCGGGCGCATACCAGCGACCTTCGAGATCCTGCCCGGCGCTCTGACGCTCAGATATTGAATCAAGACGTTGCGGCTTTGATTCAGGTCGCTCCGGTCCTGATTCCAGATGAACGCTCAACCTTTTGAAACCGCTTGAAGTTTCCCGGATTCAGATTTCCAGTTTGGACGGAAAACCGGGCGCGCGCAGGTCGGCGCCGACAGCGTCCTCGAGCAATTTGACGATCTGGGTCGACCAGGCGCCGCCGCCGTAAGCCGCCTTGCCCTGCTCGAAAATCGCATTGACGCGCGATGCCAGTTCCACCGGCACACCGAAATCCCGACCCATGCCCAGCGCGAAGCCGAGGTCCTTCAGCGCCAGGTCCATGGTGAAGCCGATGTCGTAGGAGCCGTTCAGGATGAGTTGGCTTTCGGTTTCGTGGACGAAGCTGTTGCCGGAGGAGGCAACGATGGCGTGATAGGCTTGGGCGAGGTCGAGCCCGCCTTGCCTAGCCAGCATCAGCGCCTCACCGGCGGCGACGAGATGGATGAAGGCCAGCATGTTGGTGATGACCTTGATCACCGCCGCCGAGCCGATCGGGCCCATCAGGAACGACTTCGCGCACATCGCATCGATGGCAGGGCGATGACGCCCGTAAAGATCGGCATCGCCACCGACCAGCGCGGTGATTTTCCCAGCCGCCGCCAGATGCACGCCACCGGTGACCGGGCATTCCAAGGTCTCGATTCCCCTGGCCGAGGCGAGGCCCGCGAGGCGCACGATCTCGTCGCGGCCATTGGTCGACATCTCAATCCAGGTGCCGCCGGCGGGGAGGCCGTTGAGCAGTCCATCAGGACCGGCGAGTACCGCCTCACTGACCCTCGGTGACGGCAGGCAAGTTATGGCATTGCCCGCCCGCTCAGCCGCCTCGGCGGGGCTGCCGGCAGCGATAGCGCCGAGCGCCACGAGGCGCTCGATAGCGGCCGGGTCGCGGTCGAACACGGTGACGGCAAAACCATTTCGGACCAGGCTGGCGGCTAGCTTGCCGCCGAGATGACCAAGGCCGATGAAGGCGTAGCCTTCGCTCACGGAATCAACGGCGTTTGCATCATCTGCAAATGCAGGTCCTTGCCGGTGTAGGGATAGGCGTCGCAGACGTCTTCATTCAGTTCGACGCCGAGGCCGGGCTCCTTTGACGGGATGACATTGCCGTCCTGCCACTCGATCTTCTTCTTGAGCAACGTGGCGTGGAAACCGTCCCACTGCTTCAGCGATTCCAGGATCAGGAAGTTGGGCAGCGTCACCGCCAGCTGGATGTTGGCGGCGCCGACGATCGGTCCGCAATAACAATGCGGTGCGATCTGGATGTGGTAGGCCTCGGCCATGGCGGCGATCTTCTTGGTTTCGAGAATGCCGCCGGAGCGGCCGAGGTCCGGCTGCAATATGGTCGCGGCGCGGTTCTCGATGACGCGGGCGAATTCGAACTTGGTCGTCAGCCGTTCGCCGGTGGCGATCGGGATGGAAGTCGCGCGGGCGACCTGCGCCATGACTTCGGGCATATCGGGCGGCACCGGCTCCTCGAACCACAAGGGGTCATAGGGCTCGATGGCACGGGCAAGGCGCAGGGCGCCGGAGGCGGTGAACTGGCCGTGCGTGCCGAACAATATGTCGGCACGCGTGCCGACCGCCTCGCGGATCGCCTTGATCATGCGGGTCGAGACGTCGATGTCGAGCAGGCGCGGCTGGTGGCCGTCAAAGGCGGTGTAGGGACCGGCCGGGTCGAGCTTGACGGCATTGAAGCCCTGCTCGACATATTCGAGCGCGCAGGCCGCCGCCATTTCGGGGTCGTTGTAGACATTCCTGCCGTCCGGGGCGTCCTCGGAATGGACGCTGCCGGTATGCGGATAGAGGTAAGTGTAGGAGCGCAGCGTCTCGTGCACCTGGCCCCCGAGCAGCTTGTAGACGGGTTTGTCCGCTTCCTTGCCAATAATGTCCCAGCAGGCCATTTCCAGCGCCGAGAAGCAGCCCATGCCGGACACGTCTGGCCGCTGCGTGAAGCCGGAGGAATAGGCGCGGCGAAAGAAATTCTCGATGTCGTGCGGATCGCGGCCGACGAGATAGCGCTCGGCCATGTCCTCGACCATTCTGGCCGTGACATGGGCGGAGAAGGTGGCGTTGTAGGCTTCGCCATATCCGACCACGCCGCCATCGGTGACGAGCTTGACGAAGATGAAATACTTGCCGCCGATGCCGGGCGGCGGATTGCCGACAACCCAGGTCTTGACGTCGGTGATCTTCATTCTTGGTCCTCCAGAACCAGTTCGGCGCCTTTCCATCCGGTCAGGATCGAGGCGGCGTTGGTGTTGCCGGTTATGTTGTCGGGAAAGATCGAGGCGTCGATCACGCGCAAGCCTTCTAGCCCATGTACCTTGAGCCGCGGATCGACCACGGCGCGCGCGGGATCGGGTCCCATGCGGCAGGTCGAAACCGGATGATAGACGGTGCCGGAGCGTTTCCTGAAATCCGTGATCAGGTCGGCGTCCGAAGTGATTGATGGGCCTGGCAAAACCTCCTCCGCGATGATCTCGGCCATAGCCGGCATCGAGGCGATCTTGCGCACGAATTTCACCGCCGCCAGCATCTCCTCGACATCGGCATTGGTCGAATAGGCGTTGGCGGCGATCTTGGGATGGTCCAACGGATTGCTGGAGCGGATCATGATCTCGCCGCGGCTCGACGGGCGGCAGTTGGACAAGCCGATGGAGAAGCCAGGCCAAGGGTCCGGCGTCAGGATCGGGCGCTCGCCACTCTTCGGGATGACGGTCGAAAACGCCTGGAAATAGAGCTGCATGTTGGGGCGCGAAAAGGCCGGGTCGGTGCGGAAGAAGCCACCGCCGTGGTTCATCGACAGCGACAGCGGGCCGGAACGCGTCAGGATGTACTGCATGCCGACCATGAGCTTGCCCCACCAGGGACGCAGGATCTGGTTCAGCGTCGGCAACCTGCCCTTGAAGGTGTAGTTGATGCCGACATGGTCCTGCAGATTGGCGCCGACATTCTCGTTGGCGTGAATGACCGGGATGCCCAGCCCGTGGAGCAGCGCCGCCGGACCGACGCCGGAGAGTTGCAGAAGCTGTGGCGAGTTGATCGAGCCGGCGGACAGGATGATTTCGCGGCCCGCGCGGGCCGTTTTCGTCTGGCCGTTCTGTAAATATTCGACCCCGACGGCACGCTTGCCTTCGAACAGGATGCGGCTTGCCAGCGCGTTGGTCTCGACACGGACGTTTGCGCGCTTCATCGCCGGGCGCAGGAAGGCGCGCGCGGCCGACATGCGGCGGCCGTTGCGGGTCGAGATCTGGTAGACGCCGACGCCTTCCTGTGCAGCGCCGTTGAAATCGGGATTGAACGGCAGGCCGGCCTGCTGGCCGGCGGCGAGGTAGCGCCTCGTCAGCGGGTGGACGGCATCAGACGTATCGCTGATGTGCAGCGGGCCACCTCTGCCACGCCATCTGTCGGCCCCGGCTTCATTGTCCTCCAGCGCCTTGAAGGCCGGCAGCAGGTCGTCATAGCCCCAGCCGGGATTGCCCGCGTCGCGCCAGTCGTCGAAATCCTCGCGCGCGCCGCGGATCCACACCATGGCGTTGATCGAGCTGGACCCGCCAAGCAACTTGCCGCGCGGCCAGTGGTCGACATCGCCGCCAAGACCGGTATCCGGCTCGGTCTTGTAGTTCCAGTTGACCGTGGGATCGAAGAAGGTCTTGCCGTAGCCGAGCGGCATCTGCACGTAGAAGCGGCGGTCGCTGCCGCCGGCTTCGAGCACAAGCACCGAAAAGCGGCCCGAGGCCGACAATTTATCGGCGAGCACCGAACCGGCCGAGCCGGAGCCGACGATGATGAAGTCGTAGGTCTGCATGATGGGTATGGCCGGCTCCGGAAATCTGGCCGCAGCCTAGACGGGGCGGGCTTGCCGCGTCGCTGGGCCTTCCGGCATGCGTTGTGAAAAAAGCGACCGCGATGCCGGATCCAGTTGCGGGGAACCCTTAACAATCCCGCTTGATACGCATGGGGTCGACAGCTTATGCGAGGACATCGGCCAATCTGCGCAAGGCAGGAGATCCCATGCGCGTCCTGTCGGATGCTTTCATTCCCGAACTGCCGGGTCACTACAAGGGCAAGGTCCGCGAGAATTACGACCTCCCGGACGGGAGGCGCATCATCATCGCCACAGACCGCCTCAGCGCCTTCGACACCATCCTGACCTCGATCCCGTTCAAGGGCGAGGTCCTGACGCAGACGGCGCGGTACTGGTTCGAGGAAACCGCCGATATCTGCCCGAACCATGTTCTCGAATATCCCGACCCGAATGTCGTCGTCGGCACCAGGCTCGACATCCTGCCGGTCGAGATCGTCGTGCGCGGCTATCTGGCGGGCACCACCAGCACCTCGATCCTGACCCGCTATCGTCGCGGCGAACGGGACATGTATGGCATGCGGCTGCCGGACGGCCTGCGCGACAATGAGAAGCTGGCCGAACCGATCATCACGCCGACCAGCAAGGCCGCGCATGGCGGCCATGACGAGCCGCTGTCCAGGACCGAGATCATCGAACAGGGCCTGCTCACCCAGGCGCAGTGGGACACCGTCTCGGATTACGCCTTGAACCTGTTCGCCCGCGGCCAGGCGCGTGCCGCCGAACGCGGCCTGATCCTCGCCGACACGAAATACGAATTCGGCATCGACCAAAACAGGACGATCATCCTGGCCGACGAAATCCACACGCCCGACAGCAGCCGGTACTGGATCGCCGGGAGTTACGAACAGGCCCTGGCGAACGGCACTCGGCCGGAGAGTTTCGACAAGGATTTCATCCGGTCGTGGGTAACGGCGCGCTGCGATCCCTACAGGGAGCCTATTCCGGAAATCCCGGATGAGATCGTCGAACAGGCCTCCAAAGTCTATGCGCAGGCTTACGAGGCCATCACCGGCAAGACGTTCGTCCCCGACGTTTCCGGGCATACTGTTCTCGATCGCATTCGAGCGAACCTCGAGCGCTATTTATAGAAGGCCGCGAGCCCTTGCGGGGGGACTCGAAATGAAGGTCCGAGCCGTGGATCGCGATCGTCTCGCGTTGACGCGTTGGCGCCTTGACGATACGGGATCAGGGCAGTCAATCTCTGGGGATAACTCGCATGGTGCATTACGCGGACGGGCGGCCGATCGGCGATCTGACGCTGCGCACGCTGGCCATGCCTTCGGACGCCAATGCCGCCGGCGACATTTTCGGCGGCTGGGTGATGGCGCAGATGGACCTGGCCTGCGGCATCCGCGCCGCCGAGCGCGCCAAGGGCCGCGTGGTGACGGCGGCGGTCAAGGAGATGTCCTTCGCCAAGCCGATGAAGATCGGCGACACGCTGTGCATCTACACCCATGTCGAGCGCGTCGGACGCACCTCGATCACGCTCAAGGTCGAGGCCTGGGCGCAGCGCTATCTCTCCGACCTGATGGAAAAGGTCACGCACGCCGATTTCGTCATGGTGGCGCTGGACGGCGAGGGCAAGCCGAAGGCCGTTCCAGCCGAAAACTAAAGCCTGGGACCGCTGTGAAACTGTCTTTCAGCCCTGCGGCGGCGGTGCAGGCACGAAGACAATCAGTCAATGATTGCTGAACGACTGTAGAATTTCAGCCATGCAGGCCATCGAATTTCGCACGCGCGGCCCGCACGCGCGTGGTGTTCCTGCGCGCCCATTCGCCGAGCGCGCTGACGGGGACCAGCAGTTCATGGCCGAGTTCGGTCAGCTCGTAGTCGACGCGCGGCGGAATGGTCGGGAACACGGTGCGGGTGACGAAACCGTCGCGTTCCAGCCCTCGCAAGGTGGTGGTCAGCATCTTCTGCGAGATGCCGCCGACAGCCGCGCGCAGCTCATTGAAGCGCAGCGGTCCGTCGCCGAGCTTGCCGACGACGAGCACGGTCCACTTGTCGCCGACGCGCTGCAGGATTTCCGAAACGGCACGGCAGTCTTCGGTGTTGTGCGGGTTCCTCAGTAACAAAAAGGTGCCTCCTTGCGCATGAAGTTGACAGGAACTCATATAGCCCCGGTATCCAAACGATACCAGTCTTACCTGCCCAGGAATTGCTTACCAGGAGAGCCCCTATGTCCAAACCCAAGATCGCCATCATCGTCGGTTCGACACGCGCCGCGCGCTTCGCCGACGTGCCCACCCAATGGATCGCCAAGATCGCCAAATCGCATGCCGATATCGAGGTCGATGTCGTTGACCTGCGCGATTTCCCGATGCCCTTCTTCGACGAGGTCGCATCCTCCGCCTGGGTGCCATCGACCAACGAGGTGGCGCAGCGCTGGCAGAAGAAGGTCGCCGAATATGACGGCTTCATCTTCACCGCCGCCGAGTACAATCACGGCCCGACGGCCGTGCTGAAGAACGCCATCGACTACGCCGCCAATGAATGGAACAAGAAGCCGGCCGGCTTCGTCGGCTATGGCAGCGTCGGCGGTGCCCGCGCTGTCGAGCAGCTGCGCCTCCACGCGGTCGAATTGCAGATGGCGCCGGTCAAGTCGGCCGTCCATATCGCCTGGGGCGATTTCCTCGCGGTGCGCCAGGGCGAGAAGAAGCTCGAGGAGATCGAGCACCTGAACCAGGCCGCGACCGCGCTCGTCAACGACGTCGCCTGGTGGGCCAAGGCGCTCAAGACCGCGCGCCAGGCCGACGCCATAGACGAGGAAATCAAGGCGGCCTGACCGCCTCGAAATCATCCTCCCAAGGATGTGGGGCGGCGCTTGCGCCGCCCTTTTCAATTGCGGAAGGCTGCTTGCTCGTCCCGCCCTGGCCGTGGCCGGATGACGCAGTCAGCAAGGCGATGCTTTTCGTTCAGTTCGTCGGCGTGGTGCTGGCCCCACTGGCACAGCGCCAGCAGGATGGGCTCGAGGCTGAGGCCGAGCGGCGTGGCGGAATATTCGACGCGCGACGGCACTTCGGCGAAGATTTCGCGGCTGACGAGACCGTGCTCCTCCATTTCGCGGAGCTGCTGGATCAGCACTTTCTGGGTGATGCCCGGCATCAGCGCCTTGAGTGCGGTCAGCCGCCTTGGGCCGTCGAAGAGATGGTAGAGGATGACCGCCTTCCAGCGCCCTGCGATCACTTTCAGGGCACGCTCCGCCGGCAGCAACGGCAGTCTCTTGGTTATTCCGGCCATGGTCACCACCTGGTCAGCAGGGGACAAATAAGTGTGTAGTCGAGGTCTCGCAGATAGTGGCAAACCGCGGCCGATGCCATAGCGATCGGAGTTTGCCATGAAAGCCGCACAATTCAGCCGTTTCGGCGGCCCCCAGGTGCTGGAGATTGTCGACTTGCCGACGCCGGAGCCGCAGGCCGGCGAGGTGCTGATCCGCGTTCATGCCGCCGGCATCAACTTTTTCGAGGTGCTGATGCGCGCGGATGGCTATGCGGTGACGCCGCAATTGCCGATGGTTCCCGGCGTCGAGGCGGCGGGCGTCGTCGAGGCCGTCGGGCAAGGGGTGGACGGTGCGCTGATCGGGACCCGGATCGCCGCGCCCTTGTTTGCCTCGACACGCTCTTTTGGCGGCTATGCCGAGCATGTGACGATCGACGCACGCTTGGCCGTTCCCTTGCCGGATCCGCTTTCGTTCGAGGAGGCGACGGCGTTGATGGTGCAGGGGCTGACCGCCTTTCATCTGTTGCGGCAAAGTCCGCCGGCGAACAGGACGGTTTTGGTTCCCGCCGCCGCGGGCGGGGTCGGTTCGCTGCTCGTCCAGTTGGCGAAGCGCCAAGGCGCGCGCCGGGTCATTGGGCTCGCCGGCGGCAAGGCCAAGCTCGACGTCGCCATGTCGCACGGTGCCGACATCGCCATCGATCGTCATTCCGGAGACTGGGAGGCCGAAACCAGAGACGCCGCGCAGGGTGGTCTCGATACGATCTATGACACCGTCGGCGGAGCGATGACCGGGGACTTCCTCGATATCCTGGCGCCCGGTGGCGAGCTCGTGTTTGCAGCACTTGGCCGCTATGCGCTTGGCGTTGCCCGGCTTGAGGCGATGATCGGCAGGAATCAGTCGTTGAAGGGCTTCGCGCTGCTCCCGCTGTTGTCCCCTGGGGTGCTGAGAGCGAGCCTTTCGGAGCTTTTCGATCTGGCTGCCAGCGGCGACATTGTCGTCACGACTGGCGGGCGCTTTCCGCTCGACCAAGCCGGCGAGGCGCATCGCCTGCTCGAAGAGCACCGCTCGATCGGCAAGGTCGTGCTGATGCCTTAGTGTCGGGCTGCCGGGCAATCCGCTGGGGATGGAAATAGCCTTCGGCCCAAAATCGTGCGTGTCAAACGCCCGCGATCGCGAACAGCCAGGCGAGGATATCGAACAACAAAAGAACCAGCGCGATCTGCAATGCTACCCGAAGCCGCTGGATGATGCGCCAGTTGCTGGCCATGTCGGCCTTGATGCGAAGGGCAAGCGCGCGCTGCATGGCCGATATCTTCAGCGGCCTGTCGCCATCGACATATTGATGGAGCAGCTCTTCCGGATCGAAGCGGAACGTGTATTTGTGATAGGGCCAAAGCAGGAAGACGATCAGTCCGCCGATGCCGAACAGCAGGGCCACTGCGATCCAATCCCAGAGCCCGAGCCCGTCGGAAAGCGCCCTTGCGCCAAGCAACGAGTTTACAAACGCGGTGGCGAAGATGAGGCTGCCCGCGCGCGTGTTCATGTTCTCGACGAGATTCTGCTGATGATTGAGGCCTCGCACCGCCTCCTGATAGATAAATGCCAGGCGAGGATCGTCGTCGGCAGGATCGCTTGCGACTGCCGTGTTGCTGCCTCCGGCGCCGGTACGTTCAGTCATGAGAATGCTCTATGCCGCATCGGTGATGCGTCACCTTAGCTCAAAATCCCTTGGCGCTAAAACGTGCCGGAGCATCAGTGGCGAGGTGAAACCACTTGGCGTCGCAGAAAAGCCGAACCAGGCGGGAAACGCCATGCACGTTTCCTGGAGTTGTTCTAGCCACCCCATGAAAGCGCGAAGCGCCGATCATTGTAGTCTTTGAGATATCGGGAGTGGATCGGCGCGGCGAGATGCCGGCATTTCATGTAGACATATGCCGAGACAGGCGGCCCGCCATCGACAGGCTCTGCTTCGATCAGCACGCGCAAATTTCCGGGCTTGCTAACGGATTCGATCCTGTCGAGGTTTGCCAAGGCGCGATCGTCCA
Source organism: Mesorhizobium sp. B2-3-7 (assembly GCF_006442695.1). Taxonomy (NCBI): domain Bacteria; kingdom Pseudomonadati; phylum Pseudomonadota; class Alphaproteobacteria; order Hyphomicrobiales; family Phyllobacteriaceae; genus Mesorhizobium; species Mesorhizobium sp. B2-3-7. The sequence goes on from NZ_VFVV01000007.1 coordinate 187,489, forward strand.
CGACGTAGAGTTCGCCGCCGACCTGGAAGCCGACGCCTGGTTCATTGAACATCATCGGAGCGAAGCGAGGTCCAGCGATCAGCATCGGGAAGCGCTCTCGCGTCCTGTAGGCGCCCAGAAATGCGGCTTCGGACAAACCCTCGCCGTGAAGGGGAAAGCCTTTCTTCAAGGTACCAAACACGAAGAGTTTCCGCATCATGCGCGGGGAACGCCGGCCAAGCTTGGGAGTTCATCTGTTTTCATCGGCGTTCGGGGCAGCGGAAATGAGCAAGACAGCGGATTCAGCATCGTATCCGGGCTGAGGCGTGGAGCTGTGAAGGTTGCTTTCGCGCGATGCCGGACCGATACGGGTTGGCCCTCCATATGGGCGGAGCTGCCATCTGGCTCGGCCGTTCTGCCCTGATATATCCGGCCGCGATCCATCACATGAGCAAAGCCCCGTGAAGTCATCCAGCCTGGCAGGCGTCGTTTCCCCCATGATCCCGGTGCTGGTGTGCGCGCTCGGCATCTTCCTTCTGTCGGGGATGGATGCGGCGATGAAGGTTCTGGTCATTGCCGTGGGCGTCTACAACACGGTGCTATGGCGCAGCATGCTGGCAACCGTGGTCGCGGGCGCCGGCTGGTCGGCAGGGTCGCGTTCATTTCCCGCCCTTTCCGTGTTGAGGCTGCATGCGCTGCGTGCCGTTGTTGTCGGCATTGTCTTGCTGTCGTTCTTCTGGGGGCTTGCCAGGCTGCCGCTGGCGGAGGCGATCGGCCTCAGTTTCGTGGCGCCGCTGTTTGCGCTCCTGCTGGCCGCACTGTTGCTGGGCGAACGGATACAGCGACAGGCGATCTGGGCATCGCTGGCCGGCATTGCCGGCGTCGCAATCATAATAGCCGGACAGTTCGGGCATGCGACCTATGCCGAGGATGCCCTGCTCGGCACGGCCGCCGTGCTGGTATCGACGGTGTTCTACGCCTACAATCTGATCCTCGCGCGGCAACAGGCGCTGCTGGCCAAGCCGATCGAAATCATGCTGTTCCAGAACCTTTGCGTTGCCGTCATCCTCGGTCTCGCGGCACCCTGGCTTGCCATTGCGCTGCCAAGCGAGCTCTGGCTTCCTCTCGCCGGGGTGACGGCGCTTTCGCTCGCCGGCCAATTCCTGATGAGCTGGGCCTACGCGCGCGCCGAAGCGCAATATCTGATCCCGACCGAATACTCCGCCTTCATCTGGGCGATTGCGCTTGGGTGGTTCTTCTTCGACGAGGCGGTGACCTGGACCACGCTGGCGGGAGCGGGCCTCATCGTGGCCAGTTGCCTGATCGCCTCGCGCTCGAACCCGAAGCTTTCCGAACCGATCGAAGCCGCGGTTTGACGGTGTTCCCCTGCGACAAATAGCAGGCACTGCGCCGCCGGCCCGAGGCCTGTTCCCTCGCTCGATGCGCCAGCCCTCGAATTCGCCCATCGCTCCAGAGCGGCAATGTTACGGCCCGCCAGAAAGCCGGAATCGCTTTTTTGTGACCTACGCCAGGCGTGGCAGCAAGTATATCGCCGTTTTCTCGGTATAAGCGAAAATTTTATTAAAAGTTTTACTGACTTCATTACGATTTATAGACCATTTCTTGGCCTCTAGTGCTTTCGTTTCGAAAAATGTCACCCAACAGTCGATGTAATGCTGAACTGTGTGGCAAGCTCCTGGAACGACATCGTGCATGGCAACGTTGCTCCGTAAGCGGTTGCCGTTTCGAATGACCTGAACAGGCGCGAGGAAAGGATTTCCTGATGAGCACCGTCGTGAACGCCAAAGGCATCCCTCTCCCCTACACGGGCACGTCCACCCATTGGTTCTCGGCGACCGGATCCGGGCCGGAATTGCACGGCACCTCCGGCAACGACTCCTTCTGGGGGGACGCCAGCGTCAACGTCACCATCTATGGCGGCGCGGGCGACGACTACTATCACCTCTATTCCACCAACAACAAGGTGGTTGAGGATCCCGGGACTGGCATCGACACGATCGACACATGGATGAGCTACAAGCTCCCCGACAATTTCGAGAATCTCGTCGTCACCGGCAACAATCGCTATGCGTTCGGAAATGCGTTGGACAACATCATCAAGGGTGGCTCGGGCCATCAGACGCTGGATGGCGGTCAGGGCAACGACGTGCTGATCGGCGGCAGCGGCGCCGACACTTTCATCATCACCAAGGGCAATGGAAGCGACCTGATCACCGATTTCGGCGCGGACGACACGGTCCGCCTCAATGGCTACGACTTCATGTCTTTCGACGACGTCAAGGCACATATGACCCAGGCAGGATCGAACCTTCTGCTGAACCTCGGATCCGACGAGGTGCTGGTCTTCAACAACACGACGGTGGACAAGCTGGCGCCCAGCCAGTTCGAACTGCCGATCGACAAGTCCGGAATGACGCTGTCCTTTTCCGACGACTTCAACACGCTCAGCCTTTGGAACGGCCATGATGGCACCTGGAATTCCAACTTCTGGTGGGGAGCGCCGAACGGAAGCACGTTGAGCAGCAATGGGGAGCTGCAATGGTACATCGACGCCAATTACGGCCCGACCAGCTCAGTCCACCCGTTCAGCGTGGAAAACGGGGTGCTCACCATCACTGCGGCGCAAGCGCCCGAAGACATCAAGCCACTGATCAACAATTACGAATACACCTCGGGCATCCTGACGACCCACGAAAGCTTCTCGCAGACCTACGGCTATTTCGAAATGCGGGCGGACCTGCCCGAAACGGCCGGAGCCTGGCCGGCCTTCTGGCTGCTGCCGGAAGACGGCTCGTGGCCGCCGGAACTGGACGTCCTGGAAGCGCGCGGGCAGGATCCGAACACGCTCATCATGACGGCGCACACGAACGAGACGGGACAGCACACCAAGGTCTCTTCCTCGGTGAATGTTTCGGACACCGACGGCTTCCATACCTATGGCCTGCTGTGGACACCGGATACGCTCGTCTGGACCTATGACGGCGTAAAGGTCGCCGAAGCCGCGACGCCGTCCGACATGCACACGCCCATGTACATGCTGGCCGATCTAGCCGTCGGCGGTTTTGCCGGCGCGCCTCCCGACCATCTCGCCACGCCGGCGGAGATGAAGATCGACTATATCCGCGCCTATACGCTGGATGACCTGCAGCACCACCCCCTGGACGTCGCGGGCGACCACTCGGTCTGAGCGCCGATGTCTCGGGACATGAACCGCCAAGGGAGCGCGGGAATGATGGGACAGTCAGGTCTGCGGGCGGTGTTGTGGCGCGCCATCGCCGATGTCGGCGTTTTCTCGTTGCTGATCAACGTCCTGCTGCTGGTGATCCCGCTCTATCTGTTGCAGGTTTATGATCGGGTCCTGCCTTCCTCCAACGTCGAGACGCTTGTCTACCTGTCGGTCATCGCGGTTCTCGCGCTGGTCTTTCTGGGCTTTCTGGACGCGGTGCGCTCCATTTACACGCAGCGCGTCGCGGCCAGCATCGACAGCAAGCTCGGGACGGAGACGTTCGCCGCTTCGCTCGCGGCCAACCATGCCTCCGCAGGCCTGTCGCCATTGCGCGATCTCGCCTCGGTATGCGCCTTCATCAGGTCGCGCGGCGTGGCGGTCCTGTTCGACCTGCCGTTTGCTCCGTTCTTCCTCGGACTGCTCTACCTGATCCATCCCGTCCTGTTCTGGCTCACCTTGGCTGGCGTGGCGATGCTGCTTGCACTGGTCATGGCAACCCAGCTTGCCATCGGCAGGAACGACGCCTTGTTTTCACGACGTTCGGCGGTCGCCAGCCAGTCGGAGCAGGCCTTTGCCCGCGACGCCGAGACGCTGCGCGCCATGGGCATGGTCCAGAACGCCGCGCGGGCGTGGGGAAAGCACGTCGCCGAAGCGCTGATCGTTCACGACCGCGCGTCGACGGCTAATGCGATCTTCAGCGGAACGTCGCGGGCGGTGCGGATGATGCTGCAGCTGGCGATACTGGGCGTGGGTGCGTGGCTGGTCCTGCAAGGCAAGATGACGGCCGGGATGATATTCGCGTCTTCCCTGGTATCGTCGCGCGCGCTGCAGCCGCTCGACCAACTGATCGGCTCGTGGCGGCAGATCGTCGACGCCAGACGATCGTGGAAACGGCTGGAGGCAACCCTTTCGGCACGTCCGTCCGCGGTGCAAAAACTGGCCTTGCCTGATCCGTCAGGCGCGATTTCGGCGCAGGATCTGATCTACGTCGCGCCGAATACGCCCGGCGGTCCGCCCATCGTCAAGAGGCTGAATTTCCACATCGGGGCCTGCGAGGCGGTGGCGATCGTCGGCCCGAGCGGAGCCGGCAAATCGACGCTCGCCAGATTGCTTGTCGGTGCGCTCCAACCGGTCAGCGGCTCGGTCAGGATCGACGGTGCCGATCTCAGGACCTGGGACGAAAAGCAGCTTGGAAGGCATATCGGCTATCTCGCGCAGGAGGTGGAACTGTTCCCGGGATCGATCGCGGAGAACGTCGGCCGCTTCGACCCCGACGCGGATGACGCCTCGATCGTCGAGGCGGCAAAGCGTGCCCAGGCCCATGAACTGATTTTGACGCAGCGCGACGGCTACCAGACGATGATCGGTCTCTCTGACAGGGCGCTGTCGGGCGGCGAGCGCCAAAGGATCGGGCTGGCGCGCGCCCTGTACGGCAACCCCAGAATTCTCGTCCTGGACGAGCCCAACGCTCATCTCGACGGCGCCGGCGAGGCGGCGCTCGAAGCGGTGCTCTCGGCTGCGCGCGCGGCAGGGACTACCTTGATCGTGATCACGCACCGCCCTTCGATCGCAGCGGCCTGCGACCGCGTGATGCTGCTGCGCGACGGCGTGATCGAAGCCTTCGGCCCGAGCGGCGATTTGCTGCGACAGCCGCTCGCCGGCAATTCTCCCCAGCAGAATACGGTGGTGACGGGGTCGTTCGCCACGACGATCCGCAGTGCCCCGCAAAAAACCCGCTTTGGATCGTAGATGATGGCAGTGCACAGCCTCGCCGGGGAACGCAGCCCGCGCACCGACACAGGGCGCGTGGCATTGGCCGGCTATGCGGCGATAGCGATATTTGCAGGTTGCTTCGGTTATTGGGCGGCCTATGCCCCCTTGTCCGGTGCGGTGATCACGCAAGGCACGATCTCGGCGATGGGCGGGAACATCCTCATCCAGCACCCCGAGGGCGGCATCGTCCAAGAGTTGCTGGTCCACGAAGGCGATCGCGTGCGGCAGGCGCAGGATCTGATCGTGCTGGATCCAACCGCCGCGCAGGCCGAGCTCAACCGGCTGACGAGGCAGTCGATCGCGCTCAGGGCAAGTGCGGCGCGGCTAGAGGCGGAGCGGGACGGGCTGGACAGGCTGGCGCCGATCACAACAGCGGCGCCGGCGCCGCTTCAGCACGATTTCGAAATGCTGGTTCGCGAACAGCAGAAGGAGTTCGACGCCAGGCTCGCCCGGTTCCGGTCGGAACGATCGATCCTCCAGCAGCGGGTCGTCATGCATCGGCAGTCCGTCGTGGGATTGGACGCCCAGAAACAAGCCATCCAGCAGCAGGTCGAGGTGGTGAAGAAGGAGCTCGGCATCAAGACCAGCCTTTTGGACAAAGGCCTGACCAACCGCACCGAATACTCCCAGCTTCTGCGCAGCGAAGCCGACCTCGTCGGCCAGGCGGGAGCGCTGGAGGCCAGTCTTGCATCGGCCAGCACCCAGATCGTCGAGGCGCAGGAGCAGACCGAGCGCTTGACCACGCAACGGGTGGAGGAGGCGCTGACGAAGCTGGACGAGGTTCGCTCCAACCTGGCCGACGTCGAGGAACAGATCAGGGCGGCCGCGGCGGTGCTGCGGCGCACGACAATCAAGGCGCCGGCAGCGGGCATCGTGGTGTCGTCGACCTACAATTCCAAGGGCAGCGTAATTGCCCCGGGCGAAAAGATCATGGAAATCCTGCCGACGGCATCGGGGTTGGTCGTGGACACGAAGCTGCGGCCGAAGGACATCGATCAGGTACGCGTCGGCCAGCCGGCGAAACTGCGATTGTCCGCCTTGAACGCGCGGCTCACGCCCGAGGTTCCAGCCACCGTGACACAGGTTTCCGCGGATCGGCTGATCGACGAGGCTACGCGTGAACCCTATTTCCGGGCGAAGCTGAAGATCGACGCCCTGCCATCCCGCGTGAAGCCCGAGCAGCTCTATCCCGGGACGCCGGTCGAGGCGTTCATCAGCACCGGCGACCGGACTTTCCTGGAATATCTCGCGCGGCCGATGCTCGATTCGTTCGCCCGCGCCTTCACGGAGCAGTAGGCGCGGACCGGTAGATCGATCGGCCGACGCCCATGGCTCTTGGCCCGAGGCAACGTTGGAACAGTCAGCGCACCACTTCGCGGTGGCCGCTGGGCAGGCGCGTGGCGATCAGCTTGTCGATGCGGCGGCCGTCGAGATCGACCACCTCGAAGCGCCAGCCTTGCGCGTCGACGCATTCGCCGGTCGCCGGCAGATGGTGCATGTGCGACAGCACATAGCCGGCGACGGTCTCGTAGTCGCGGTTTTCCGGCAAGTCGATGCCCAGCACCTCGGCCATCTCGTCGGCCTGCATATAGCCGGCAAGCAGCCATGAGCCGTCGTCACGCTTGACGGCATTCTCTTCCTCGCCGGCTTCGAGGTCCGAACGGAAGACGCCGGTGATGGCCTCCAGAATGTCGGCGGGTGTGACGATGCCTTCGAAATGGCCGTATTCGTCATGCACCAGCGCCATCGGCACGTCGGATTCCTTCAGCGTCTGCAGCACGTCGAGCGCGTCGGCCTGATCGTGCACGATGGGCGCGGTGCGCACGTGCCGACGCGGGTCGAGCGCGCGGCCGCCCAGCAATGCCGCGAGCACGTCGCGCGTCTGGACGACGCCGATCATGGCGTCGACGCCGCCGTCGCCGGCGGGCAGGCGCGAATGCTGCGTGTCCATCAGGAGCTTGCGGATGGTCGCATCGTCGGACTGGAGGTTGATCCAGTCGACCTCGGTGCGCGGCGTCATGACGGCGCGCACGGCGCGGTCGCCAAGCCGCATGACGCCGGCGATCATGCGGCGCTCGTCGGATTCGATGGTGCCGTGATGCTCGGCCTCGGCGACCAGCATCTTGATCTCCTCGTCGGTAACCTTCTCCTCGCTCTCGCCGCGCTGGCCGAGCAGCCAAAGCACGGCGCGGCCCGAAATATCGAGCAGGAAGACCAGCGGCGCCGAGACGGTGGCGAGGACGGTCATGGCCGGGGCGGCGCGCACGGCGACCCGCTCGGGGTCGCGCAGCGCGATCTGCTTGGGCACGAGCTCACCGATGATCAGCGAGGCATAGGTGATGATGGCCACGACGATGCCGACGCCGAGCGGATCGGCGATGTTTTCGCGGATGCCGTTCGAGGCCAGGAACTGCGCCAGCCTTTCGCCGAGCGTGGCGCCGGAAAAGGCGCCGGACAGCACGCCGACCAGGGTGATGCCGATCTGTACCGAGGACAGGAACTTGCCGGGGTTGGAGCCAAGCGCAAGCGCCCGGCCGGCGCCCTTAACCTCGCGATCGATCATTGCCTTGAGGCGGGCCGGCCGCGACGAGACGATGGCAAGCTCGGACATTGCCAGAAGGCCGTTCACGCAGATGAGGACGACCACGGTGGCGATTTCAACATATAGCATCAGGGGTCAATAGCATTGCCGTGCTGGATTGGAAAATAGTCAGCAGCCGTTTTCAGGAAGATGACAGCGCATGCGGCCCCGTCAGGCGGCATCCCAGGGCGGCGCCGAAAAATGCTCGACCAGCGCATCGACTACGACGCGGACCTTCGGCGTCACTGCTCGCGTCACCGGCCAAACGGCGTGGACGGCAATGTTTTCGACGAGGCGGTCCGACAGCACCATTTCGAGCGCACCGCTCCTGAGGCTGTCCGCCGCCAACCATGTCGGCAGGAAGGTGATGCCGCAGCCGGCAAGGGCGGCGTCGAGCATCGGCTCGCCATTGTCGAGGACCAGCCTTGCCCGCGGTGTGAACTTTCCGATTTGGCCGTCGGCGTGCCTTATGGTCCAGGGATGGGCGACGCCGTTACGGGTGTAGCCGATCAGCTTATGAGCGGCGAGCTCCTCGATCGTTCGCGGCCTGCCGTGCTCCTCGAGGTAGGCGGGGGCGGCCAATACGCACGAGCGTTGGACATAGAGCCGCCGCGCCGCGAGCGACAGGCTGTCGTCGAGCTCGCCCATGCGAACTGCCAGGTCGATGCCTTCTTCGATGAGATCGACGCGACGGTCGTTGAAGGAGATCTCCATCGCCAGATCGGGGAAGCGCTTGGAAATGTCGAACAAAACTGGGGCAACGCAGCGCTGGCCGAAGGCCGACGGCAAATCGACCCGAAGCCGGCCCGAGGGCACTTGCCGGTGCGAGGCAAGCAGCGACTGGGCGGCTTCGATTTCGGACAGCGCCCTGACGCAGGCTTCGTAATAGCTGAGGCCTTCGCTTGTCGGGCTCAGGCTGCGGGTGGTGCGATTGAGCAGACGCACGCCAAGCCGATGCTCCAGCTGTGCGATCGATTTGCCGACCGCCGATTTCGTCACGCGCAGCCGTTCTCCCGCACTGGTGAAGCTGCCGGCTTCGATCGTTTGAACGAAGGCGACAATGCCCTGCAGATCGGCGGATTCCATGGCTGTGCCCCTATTGTAGAATAATGATCTTCAATTCGTTTCCAATTATGCCACATAGAAGCACTTTTTTCCATAGTGGAATGACGTAAAGATCTCGCCAGCAACTCAATCCGGAGCAGACGAGATGAACAGAGACATCAACAGATCCTGGCAAATGACCGGTTTTGGCCTGTCCAAGCTGCAAGCGGCGCAGGGAAAGATACCCGCACCCGGGCCTAATGAGCTGCTGGTGCGGATCAAGGCCATATCGCTGAATTACAAGGATCGAATGATCCTAGACGGGGTGCTGATCCCGGACCTCGTCTTTCCCTTCGTGCCGACATCGGATGCGGTGGGCGAGGTCGTGGCGGTCGGCGGCGGCGTCAGCCGCTTCCAGGCCGGGCAACGCGTGCTGGGCCAAGTGATCGCCGACTGGCCTGACGGCGATGCGCCGCCGGTGCTTCACCAGCACACGCTGGGATTGTCACTGCCCGGCACCTTGTCCGACTACGTGCTGCTTCACGAGGATGCCGTCGTGCTGGCGCCGCCTTCGCTCAGCGACGCCGAGGCCTCGACGCTGCCGATCGCGGCGCTGACGGCGTGGTTTGCGTTGGCGGAGGCGACGAAGCCGGTGCCCGGCCAGACCGTTCTCATCCAGGGCACCGGCGGCGTGTCGCTGTTTGCACTGCAATTCGCGGCTGCTTTCGGCCTGCGCGCCATCGTCACCTCGAGCAGCGACGACAAGCTCGAACGGGCCAGGAAACTCGGCGCCTGGCAAGTGATCAACTACCGCACCCAGCCGGCATGGGACGAAGCCGCGCGTGACCTGACGGGTGGAACCGGCGTCAACCATATCCTGGAGATGGTCGGCGGCGACAATGCGCGGCGATCGCTCGATGCCCTGGCCGCCGACGGCCGCCTGTCGGTCATCGGCCTGCTGGGCTCGATGGAACTCAGCTTTCCGGTCGTGCCGTTCCTGCGCAATCGCATCGTCGTGCAAGGGATATCGATCGGTCATCGCCGCGCCTTCGAGCGGATGAACCAGGCGATCGAGGTGCTCGGCATCCGGCCGGTGGTCGACAAGGTCTTCGGCTTCGAGGAGGTGGAGCAGGCCTTCCAGCATCTGGAGAAGGGACCGTTCGGCAAGGTCGTGGTCGCCACGAGCTGACTTCAGGCATCACGGCAGTTGCTTCAGCACGCCGAGCACGGCCTTGCCGTCGGTGAAATAGGGGTCGCCGCCGCCATTGCGCCCGTGCGTGGTGGCGCCGATGCCTTCCAGGTCGCTGGTTGAGATCAGCATTCCGGCGGCGGTCAAATCCTGGATAAGAAAGTCGCGTTCGGCGTCGATGTCGGGGCCGATATGATGGGTGATGGCGCCGGTGTCGTGGCTCAGGCCCACGCCACGGTCGAAACTGGCCGAGCCCAGCCATAGCGGACGGCCGTCGTCGCCGGTGGCATCAGTCTGCCAGAAGCGCACATGGTGACGGCGGTCGGCGCTGCCACCTACCGGCTTCTCGAAGGCAAGATCCTGAGCGCGGCCTTCGAACAGCAGCCGGCTCACCGGCGCGTCCGGATAGGGGCGCGAAAACAAGACGCTTTCGCCAATATCGATCGCGGTTCTCAGCGTCACGGCGTCGGCCGTGTCCCAGCCAGCGACGGCGAAGGCATGGACAACCTCCTTTTGCGTGCCGATCAGGCCGACATTGATCGGGTCGCCCGGAATGCCTTGCGGGGTGTGCGTCACCATCTCGAAGCTTTGGCTGCGAAAGCCGCGATCGCGAAACGTCCAGAATTCCGGCGCGGCGACATAGGCGAGCCCCAGATAGGTCGCCATGAGCAACACCAGCCAGGTCGCAGCGCGTCGTCGGAAGCTTCGTTGGCTCATCGATGCCGCTCGAGTTCTACGACGTCACTGTACGCGGCGAAGCCGCCGCCAGGCAAAGGGATCAGCGGCAGGCGCGATAGCCGCTCTTGCGGTTCTTGATGTCGAAGTGGAAATGGTTGCGGTGGTCGTAGTTGTAGCCGGGGCCGAGCACGGTGGTGAAATACTGGCAGCCGTCGGCGCGCACATTGTTGAGGAAGCCGCGGGTGCGGAAGGCGAACAGGCCGGGCTTGCGCACGTCGATGTCGTCGCCATTGTTGAGTTCGATGCTCATCACGTCGAGCGCGTTGCCCTTGCCGTGTTCCGACAGCACGCCTTCGCCGGCGATATTGCGGCAGGAATAGCTGGAACCCTGGTGGATGGTCCTGACGCCGGAAAAGTAGCGCCAGCGGGCGGAAGGAACGAGCTCGTTCTTCGTCCACGCGGCGAAGCTGGCGGCCATGTCGCAGGTCAGCGTCGCTGCGGGCTTCATCTCGACGCTGCCGATGGCAGTGACCTTGACCGGATAGTCAATGCCGCACTGGCCTTCATGGATCGGCGCCAGGTCGGTGAAGGTGACGCCGAGGCGCCTCAGCTGCTGACGGCAGTCGGTCTCGCTGGCCGGCATCTGCTCGACCGGCGACATCGGCTCGTCCATGCGTGGATAGGCGGCCTGCGTCATGTAGGGATTGGAAGGAACCAGCCGCTGCATGCCTGAATATTGCGGCACGGCCGCGGTCTGCGCGCCGACATCGACGGCTGGCTCCAGTGCCAGCACGTTGCCGGTGTTGCAGGCCGACACCGCGGCCAGCGCAAGCAGGGCGGCCAGCCCGCCGGCCGCGGCGCGCGCGCGTTTCGATTGCCGCGCAAGCGCCAGCGCGGCACGAAATATCCCGTCCATCGGCAGTCCCTTTCCCGATAGGCGGGATTTTAACGATCAACGGTAAAGGAAAAATCAGCGCCGGCGTTCATGCCTGCGGCCGAATTGCGGCATCGCTTCTGAGCCGGCCCTACTGGCAGAAGGTACCGCCGTGGCGGCGCGGCTCGAGGTCGAGGTGCAAATGCAGCGAATGATCGGCATCGCTGCCCGGGCCCAGCACGGTCTTGAACGGCCCGCAGGCGGCCTTGCGCACCGCGTCGAGGAATTTGGCGTCCTTGTCCGGTGGCGCCGGGCCGACCTCGATCGTCCTGCCGTCCGCAAGTGTGAAGCTGGCAATATCGAGCGCATTGCCGAAGGCATGTTCGGACAGTTTGCGCGTGCCGTTGCGTGGCCGGCACACAAAGGCCGATGCCTGGCCGATCGATTTCAGGTCGGTGCCGAATTCGGCTTTCGCCGCCGGCTGGATGACGTTGCCGGCAAAGCGTGCCGCCGCCTCGGCCATTGCGCAATTGAGCTCGGCGCCCGGGGCAATGGCGATCGACTTGCCAAGGCTCTTCAGCACCAGGGGATAGGGGATCGAACAGCCGATATCGCGATCGCTTTCAGCCTTGTGCTCCTCGAATTCGACACCGAGACCCCTCAGCCGCTCGCGGCAGGCGACTTCCTCGGCAGGCATTTTCGCGTCTGGCAGGTCAGCCGAACGCGGATCGGGAAGCATCTCCTTTTTGTCCGCGTCCGCCGGCTTTGGCGGCGGTGGCGGGGCGAGGGCCGGCGGCTCAACCTCCGGTTCCGCAGTCTCAGGCCTTTGTGTCGGCGTCGGCGCCACGGCTGGCGGCTCCGGTTCGCCTTTCGCATCGGCTGGCGGCTCGGGCCGGGCTTGTTGCTTCCGAGGGGATCCTTCCTCCTGAAACCGGTCGGATGTTGCGGCTGGATTTTGCGTGTTCGGTTCTGTCGCCTCTGGCGCGTCAGCGGGGCGCGGTTCAGGCACTGGGACATCCGCACGTACCGGCTTCGGATTTTGCGTCCTCTGCCGTGCCGGCTTCGGCTTGCGATGCCTTTCGCCGCGCGGCTTCAGCGGCCGGTCAACCCGCGGCGTCAGTGGCTGTTCCACCCGTGGTGAAAGCGGCTCGTGATGCCTGTGACGATGCCTGGCATCGGCCGGCGTCACCAGCAGTGCTGTCACGACCATGACCAATGCAATCCTGTATTTTCGGGAAAAGCTCAGTGTTGCCATCGCCTCGAAACGGTGCCGGGATGCTCGAAGTTGCCTGGAAGGCGCTTAGGCCCGATCACAATCGATTACCGGCGCGTTACGCACCGATCGCTTCCAGCCCTTCCTCCAGCCAATCGGCGAGCAACGGCAAGCCGAGCAGGTATTTGGCCGTGTGCTTGTTGGCGCGCTCGCGCGCGGCGGCGACGGCGTCGGCCCATTCCGAAGCATCGTAGTCGCCACGGCCGACCCAAGCGAGCGCGACGAGCTCGGCCGCCTCGTCGACATTGAGGTCGTTGATCAGCTCGCGCAGTTCCTCTTCGGTCAGGTTTTCCGAGCTTTCCTCGGCGAGTCCGTCATGATGATGATTGTCACGGGTGTTTCCATCGAACTCGATTTCGTGTTCGGCGCCGTCGGCATAGTCTTCATTGATCGCGGCGCTCAACGCCTTGCATTTGAGGATGAACAGCCGCACGGTGTCGGGCCCGATCGTCAAATCCCAGTTCTTTTCAAGCCGTCGCTGCACTGGCGGTCTCCGCTGGCTCAGCTTTCATCGCCGCCGATGATAGCGGATTTCGAGCATCCGTCACCTCATGTTAGCCCCTTGCTTTTTTCCGGGATGAAACCGCCGACACGCTGCGTTAGTGTTGCATTCTCACCCCTCCAGGAGGCTCCGATGCATAAAAGAGTGCTGATCCAGGCGGCGAGCGCGCTTCTCGCTCTGCAGTTCCTTGCCGTTCCGGTGTTTGCCGCAGGCAGCGGTGACGACACCAGTACGACCACCAAATGCAAGAAAGGCATGGTCTGGGACAAGAAGAAGAACAAGTGCGTCGCACCCCAGGAAGGCATGCTGGACGACGACAGCATCTATGATGCCGGGCATGACCTGGCGATGGCCGGCCGCTATGACGAGGCGATCGCCGTGCTCAGCCTCGCCGCCAACAAGCAGGACCCGCGCATCCTCAACTATCTCGGCTATTCGCACCGCCATTCCGGCCGCGTCGCCGTTGGCCTCGGCTATTACGAGGAAGCGCTGCGCATCGATCCCAACTACACGCTGGTGCGCGAATATCTCGGCGAAGCCCATCTCCAGATCGGCGACCTGGCCGGCGCCCAGCAACAGCTGATGGAGATCGAAAAGCGAACCGGCAAGGGTTCACGCGAATACGGCATGCTGGCCGAACAGATCGACCATTTCATGAGGAGCTGACCCCCTCAATGCCTTTTCGAACCGGCCGCGAGCAATCACGGCCGGTTTTTTGTTGCCATGCCGGCTCCTGCGACGGCGCGCGCGAAAACGGTGATGATTTCTTCAGAAACCGATTTTTGGGCGTGAAAAGCCCGCAAAGATTGCTATATTCAGGGAAATTGCGGTGAACGGTTCCGTTAGCCCGAGGCTGCCGGACCGTTTTCTTTTTGCACCATCGATAAGGCTTTCCCCGAAATGCGGGGGTGGCGGCAGGAAAGGTCAGGTATCATGAACAAGGTCCCGATGACAGGCGAGGGGTTCGCGTCATTGAAGGAAGAACTGCGCTGGCGCCAGCAGGAGGAGCGGCCGCGCATCATCGAGGCGATCTCCGAAGCGCGCTCGCACGGCGACCTATCCGAAAATGCCGAATACCATGCCGCCAAAGAGGCGCAGAGCCTCAATGAGGGCCGTGTCAACGAGCTCGAGGATCTCATCGCCCGGGCCGAAGTCATCGATGTCACCAAGCTCAGCGGCGACAAGGTCAAGTTCGGCGCCACCGTGGTGCTGGTCGACGAGGACACCGAGGAGAAGAAGACCTACCAGATCGTCGGCGATCAGGAGGCGGACGTGAAGTCCGGCCGCATCTCGATCTCCTCGCCGATCGCGCGGGCGCTCATCGGCAAGGAAGTCGGCGACGCCATCGAGGTCAACGCGCCGGGTGGTGCAAGGGGATACGAGATCGTCCAGGTGCAGTTTATCTAAGGGGTTCGAGGGGCGCTGATCTGCGCGTTTTTAGCCAAGGTTGGCGCCGCCCCTCATCCGCCTGCCGGCACCTTCTCCCCGTATAGTGACGGGGAGAAGACGGCTGAACGCGAAGTCGGCGTCTATTCTGCAAACGCTTAAAATTGGCGCAGTCATCGGTGAAGGTGTCCTTCTCCCCGGCAGGGCGATGAGGGGCAGCGCCAGCTTTCCGATTGAATAGATCAGTTCTTGCCAGCGCCGGCCTGACCATGCGTCTGGTGCTCCAGCAGCCTCTCAGCCTCAGCCACCACCCTCGCGGGCGACACTCGCTCACCGGGCGCGGCCTGCAGCGTCGATGCATAGGGGCCGCGCGGACCGGTCAAACCCGGCTCCGTGGCCAAAAACACCGCGACCGTCGGCAGGCCGAAGGCGCTGGCGAGATGCGTGAGCCCCGTATCGGCGCCGATTACCAGCCTCGAGCTGCCCAGGATCGCCGCGATGTCGGCCAATGGTGATTTTGGCACGATGCTCGTCGATGGAACTGCCCGGGCGATCGCTTCAGCCACCGCCTGTTCGCGCTCGTCCGACCAGGTCGTGACCGGCGTCATGCCGCGCTCAACCAGCAGGCGGCCGGTTTCGATCCAGTCTTCAACAGGCCACTTCTTGTCCTCGCGGCTGGTGCCGTGCAGCAGGAAGGCCGTGTTGCCGGCTATGCCGGTCAGATTGCCGGGCGGCGGCACAATGCCCGAATCCAGCATCGAAAGATCGGGCCGGTAGCCCAATGCCAGCCCGAAAAGCCGCCGCGTCCGTTCGATGGCGTGGAGGTTGCGAGGGACGGCGTGGCCGACGTCGTAAAGCAGCGTTGCCGAAGGCTCGCGCGCGCTTGAGCGGTCGAAGCCGGCGATCGGCGCTTTCGCCTGCCTGGCCACCAGCGCCGACTTCAACAGGCCTTGCGCATCGATGACCAGATCATAGCGGCACGCACGCAAGGCGCGTCGCAAGGCGGTCGCCTCGCGCCAGGTGGCCTTGTCGAAGAGATGTTTTCGCCAACGCCGGATGGCGACCGTGTGGATGGTTCCGACTGCGGGGTGCAGCGCGACGATGCCGGCGAAAGCCTCCTCGACGCACCAGTCGAAAGCAATATCGGGCCGTGCGCGGCGCGCATCCTGGAGCGCCGGAAAGGTGTGGACGACGTCGCCCATCGACGATGTCTTGACGATCAGCACCCTCATGCGCCGGCCGGGATGTCCAGCAGCCGGTCCGCCGCCGCCATGACCCGTGCGACCTCGAGCGTCTTCAGGCAATTGAGGTGGCCGAGCGGACAGATCTTGCGGTGGCAGGGCGAGCAGGACAGGCCGAGCCAGACCAGTTCGCGCCGTTCGGCCAGCGGCGGCGTGTTCTGTGGCGAGGTCGAACCATAGACGGCGACAACCGGCGTGCCGACCGCCGCCGCAACATGCATCAGCCCGCTGTCGTTGGAGACCGCCAGCCGCGCGGCCGCGATCAGGTCGATGGCGTCCTCCAGCCGCGTCTGGCCGGCCAAGTCGACCACGCCAGGAGCGAGGGCTGCGATCTCCGCTGTCACCTCGCGGTCGTTCTTCGACCCGAACAGCGCGACCTTGAACCTTCTGGCCATGAACTCCCGGGCAAGGCCGGCATAGTGTTCGCTCGGCCAGCGCTTGGCCGGGCCGAACTCAGCACCCGGCATCAGCGCCACGAATTTCTGCGGCCCCAGGCCGAAACGGTCGAGCAGGGTGGCCTGGTTTTTGGCGTCCACCGTCAGATGAGGCGCCCGAAAATCGCCACCCCGTGCAAGGCCGAAATAGGCCTGCGCGGTGCGCCGTTTCACGGCCTCCGGCAGCGGAACGATATCGGTCAACAGGCCGTAGCGCATTTCCCTGAGATGGCCGAAACGGCGTGGAATGCGGGCAAAGAACGGGATCAGCGCCGACTTCCAACTGCCCGGCAGGATATAGGCGCTGTCGTAACGGCCGCGCAGCAGGCGGCCGAAGCGGCGGCGGTGTGCAAATTCGAGCGCGCCGGGTTTCAGCGGGAAATCGATCTGCTGGCGGACCTCAGGCATACGCTTGACCAAAGGGGCCGCCCAGGCTGGCGCCAGCACGTCGATCGCCGCATTTGGATGAAGCTCCTTCAGCGCCGAGAACAGGCACTGCGCCATCACCATATCGCCCACCCAGCGTGGGCCGATCACGAGGATCGCTGGGCTTTCAGCCATTCGACATAGTCTCTGACGCCGGTTTCGACGCTGCGGAATTGCCCGTTGTAACCGGCCGCGCGCAGACGCGACATATCAGCTTGCGTGAAGCTCTGGTAGCTGCCCTTGAGGTGGTCGGGAAAGGGGATGTACTCGATCTCGCCCTTGCCCAGCGTGTCGATGACGGTTTCGGCAATGGCGCGGAAGGGTTGCGCCCGGCCGGTGCCGCAGTTGAAGATGCCGCTCGCGCCGCGCTTCCACAGCCACAGATTGACATCGGCGACATCGCCGACATGAATGAAGTCGCGGCTTTGCTCGCCGGGGCCAAAGCCGTCATGGGCGCCGAACAGCTTTGGATTCTCGCCACGCCCGACCTGGTTGAACAGATGAAAGGCGACCGAGGCCATGGCGTCCTTGTGCGCCTCGCGCGGCCCATAGACGTTGAAGTAGCGCAGGCCCGCGACCTGCGAATGATCGGTATCGAAGACATTGCGCCTGACATAGTCATCGAACAGCTTTTTTGAATAGGCGTAGACGTTGAGCGGCCGCTCAAGCTCCGCGTCCTCGCGGAACTCGGAGCCGCCGCCATAGACCGATGCCGAGGAGGCGTAGAGGAAGGGCACGCGCAGCGCCAGGCAGGCATGCAGCAGCCGCTTCGAATAGGCGTAGTTCACCTCCATCATGAACTTGCCGTTCCATTCGGTGGTGGTCGAGCAGGCGCCCTGATGGAAGACGGCCTCGATGCGGCCGAGCCCGCCGTCCTCGAGGCGGGCCAGGAAATCGTCCTTGTCGAGATAATCGGCGATCCGCAAGTCAGCAAGGTTGGCGATCTTGTGGCCATCGCTCAGGTCGTCGACGACCAAAATGTCGTCGTGGCCCTCCGAATTGAGCGCGGCGACGATGTTGGAGCCGATCATGCCGGCGCCGCCCGTGACGATGATCATGAACGCCTCTGGTTGCTTGCGATTCCGGCCCTTATAAGGGAGGCTTGCGAAGCTGTCGACAAAGCAGCGTTGCCGGGCGGCACTGGGATCCGCAAGAACAATCGAGGGGTGGACCCGCCCGCGATTGTCCTGCACGGCACAGCGCGCCACAGTGGCGCCGCAAAGCTGACGCTTCAGTCGGCTCGCGCCGCCGGACGCGATCATGAGGGCCAGGAATGCCATCGACAGAGCTGCTCGTCGCGTTTTTCGCCACCACCGCGATCTTCGCCTATATTCCAGGCCCGGCCATGCTCTATGCCGCCGCGCAGACGATGGCGCGCGGCCGCTGGTCCGGCCTGACGGCGGCGCTCGGCATTCATCTGGGCGGCTATGTTCACGTCTTTGCCGCCGCCGCCGGCCTGTCCGTGCTTTTCCACGCCGTGCCGCCGCTCTACATGGCGGTCAAGCTCGTCGGCGCGCTCTACCTGATCTGGCTCGGTGTGGCGCTGTTCCGCAAGCGCGCGGAAGGCGACATGGCACTGCCGGCGATCGAGCGGAAATCGGCTTACCGCGCCTTTTTCGAGAGCATCGCCGTCGAGGTGCTCAATCCGAAGACCGCGATCTTCTTCATGGCCTTCCTGCCCCAGTTCATCGATGCCTCTGCCGCATTCCCGGTCTGGCTGCAATTCGTCGTGCTGGGCACGACAGTCAACCTGATGTTCTCCTCGGCCGATATCGTCTGCGTGTTCCTGGCTGGTGCCGTGATCGGCAGGCTGCGCCGCTCCAGCAGCGCCCAGCGCATGATGCAGCGAGCCGGCGGCGCGGTGCTGGTCGGGCTTGGCGTCCATGTCGCCTTGCAGAAGAGTTGACGAGGCCAGCCGGCGTTGCGCTGGCTCGAATTGCGGTATATCGGCATCGCCATGAACGACCGATCCCGGCCAATTTGTCCTCCATGCATCTTCAAAACCGGTTTTTGCGCGTTGCCAGTGACATGACCAAGCACGACCCACTTTCCCCCGAGCCCTTGCACCGCGCCATCGCGCACTTCGGCCAGGCCACCGTGCTGGTGGTCGGCGATCTCATCCTTGACCGGTTCGTCAACGGCATCATCGAGCGGATTTCGCCTGAAGCGCCGATCCCGGTGCTCCATGGGCGCGGCGAGAGCCTGGCGATGGGCGGCGCCGGCAATGTCGTGGCCAACATCATCTCGCTCGGCTCCGCCGCCATTCCGGTCTCGGTGATCGGCTCTGATACGGCAGGCGACAGCCTGGTGCGCATGCTCGGCGAGCTTGGCGCCGACACGACAGGCCTGGCGCGGGAGCGCGGCCGCATGACGTCGTCCAAGAGCCGCTTCAGCGCGCTCAACCAGCAGGTGCTGCGCTTCGACGAGGAAGAGATCAAGCCGCTCGGCGCGGCGGAGCGCGCGGCGCTGGTCCGGCATTTCCGCGCCGCGCTGGCGCACGCCGACATCGTCATCCTGTCGGATTACGGCAAGGGCATCCTGCTCGACGGCGTCGCCGGCGAATTGATCGCGATCTGCCGCGAGGCGGGAAAGCCGGTGCTGGTCGATCCGAAGGGCCGGGATTATGCACGCTATGCCGGCGCGACCGCCATCACGCCCAACCGCAAGGAACTCGGCGAAGCGGTCGAACGGCCGGTGTTCAGCGATGACGAGATCGTGGCCGCGGCGCGCGAGCTGCTTGCGGCGCATGGCTTCGACTTCGTCGTCGCCACGCGCAGCGAAAAGGGCATGAGCGTCGTCGGTCCGACGGAGGCGCGCCACATCGCCACGCAGGCGCGCGAAGTGTTCGATGTGTCGGGCGCCGGCGATACGGTGATCGCGACCTTCGCGCTGGCGCTTGCCGCCGGCGCCGATCCGGCCGCGGCCGCCTCGATCGCCAATGCAGCCGGCGGCGTTGTGGTGGGCAAGCGAGGCACGGCGCGGCTGACGGTCGAGGAACTCAACGGCGCGCTGTTTCGATCGCACGGTCCGAGCGTCCACAGGGATGCCATCCTCGACGCCAAATCGGCCGCACGGCTGGTGTCGGCGTGGAAGGAGGAGGGCCTCAGCGTCGGCTTCACCAATGGCTGTTTCGACATCCTGCATGCCGGCCATGTCAGCCTGCTGCACGCGGCGCGCAGCCAGTGCGACCGGCTGGTGCTCGGCCTCAACAGCGACGCTTCGGTGCGCCGGCTGAAGGGGCCGGAACGGCCTGTCAACGACCAGCATGACCGCGCCTGCGTGTTGGCGGCACTCGCGTCTGTCGACGCGGTGGTGGTCTTCGACGAGGACACGCCGCTGGCGCTGATCGAGGCGCTTCTGCCCGACATACTGGTCAAGGGCGCCGACTACACTGTCGACACCGTGGTCGGCGCGGACGTGGTGCAGAAAGCCGGCGGGCGCGTGGTCCTGGTCGATCTCGTCGCCGGCAAGAGCACGACCGGCACCATCGGCAGGCTGCGCTCGGCCGGTAATAAGAATTGAGGGTTTCATGTCCGAACTGAACGATTACCTGGTCCGCTCGGCGGCCGCGATCACGGCGCTGGTCGAGCGCGATCTCACAGGCGCGATGGAACGTGCGGCGAGCGCGATCGTCGCCGCCCTTTCGTCGGGCAAGGCGCTGCTGATCTGCGGCAATGGGGGTTCGGCCAGCGACGCCATTCACATCGCCGGCGAACTGGTCGGCCGCTTTCTCAAGGAGCGCAAGGGCTACAATGTCATCGCGCTGCCGGCCAATGCCGCGGTGCTGACCGCCTGGGGTAATGATTACGGCTTCGACACCGTTTTTTCGCGCCAGGTCGAGGCGCATGGCGCGGCCGGCGGCGTGCTTCTGGCGATCTCGACCAGCGGCAATTCGCCGAGCATCCTGGCGGCCGCCGAACAGGCACGGACCATGGGCATGACGGTGATCAGCCTGACAGGCGACACAGGCGGCAAGCTCGCGCCGCTCACCGACATCCTGCTCAACGTGCCCTCGACCTCGACGCCGATCATCCAGCAAGGGCATCTGTGCCTCTACCATCACCTGTGCGAGGTGGTGGAAGCGCGCCTCAGCAATGGCTGACAAGGCGCCGCACCCGTTGGCCGAGCCGGGCCTGTGGGTGGAGCGGATCGGCGGCAGGGTTTTTCCCGCCGGCCAGCCGGCGCTGTTCCTCGATCGCGACGGCACCATCAATGTCGATACCGACTATCCCAGCGATCCGGCCGAGATCGAGCTCCGGCCGCAGATGTTGCCGGCGATCGCCGCCGCCAACAATGCCGGCATCCCGGTCGTGGTGGTGACCAACCAGTCCGGCATCGCGCGCGGCTATTTCGGTTGGAGTGCCTTCGCCGATGTGAACCGCCGCGTGCTCGACCTGTTGCGCGATCAGGGCGTTGTCGTGGACATGGTGCTGGCCTGCGCCTACCACGAGGCTGGCGTGGGGCCGCTGGGCATATCGGATCACCCGATGCGCAAACCCAATCCCGGCATGCTCTTCGAGGCGGCGAGACGCCTCGATCTCGATCTCCGGCGGTCCGTGATCGTCGGCGACAAGCTGGCCGACATGGAGGCAGGCCTGGGCGCCGGCCTGCCGCAGGGCTGGCTCGTCGGCGGCGAGGCGCAGCTTCGCTCCGGCTTCGTCATCAGGCCCTTGCGGGACAGCAGCGACCTCGACGGTCTCATCGCCGCCATAGGGCGGCTCGATGGCCGGGATAAGCGGTCTTGATCCGGACCTGACCGCTCACGCCGGTTCGCTGCCTTGCGAGGCCTCATACAGTTTGGCCTCGGTGGCGAAGGAATAGATCATCACCGACATCGAATAGACGAAGCCGTGCCGGCCGCACAGGAAGTAGCGCTTGGCCAGATAGAATTTCAGGAAGTTGCCGAGCGGCGAAAGCACCAGCCGCACCAGGCCCGGCTTCTTGCCTTTCTCGACCAGGGTGGCCGCCTTGAGGCTGGAATAGGCATTTGCCCGGGCCAGATCCTCCTCGACCGATATTTCGCGGCGATGCAGCAGCACGCCGTTTTCGATCGTGCTGGTCTCGCCGGAAACGCCGAAGGATTCATGGACCCGCGCGGTCACGTCCATGGTCGCACCTTCCCGGCGGAAAAGCCGCAACAGCCTGTTGTGCAGCACCCAGCGATGGGCATAGCCGTAGCCCTTCAGCCAGTCGCGGCGGCGGATGTACCATCCGCTGATGCCGGCATTCGCCGTCTCGACCGCCGCCACGATCGACTGCCGCAGCCGGTCGTCGACGCGTTCGTCCGGGTCGATCGAAAGACACCAGGGCTGCGTGGCGTGGTCGAGCGCGAATTGCCGCTGATGCGGAAAACCCGGCCAGCCATTGTGCAGCAGCTTTATCGGATAGCCCTCAGCGACAAACTGCCGAACGATGTCCAACGTGGCGTCGGTGGAGCCTGAATCGACGATGACGATCTCGGCGCAAAAATCGATGCTTTCGAGGCACGGGCCGATCATATCGGCCTCGTTCATGCAGATGATGAGCGCCGAAATCGGGCTTGCAAACCTGGTCATGGTCCCTTCCACGGCGGATTGTCCTTGGAACTTACGCTGCTTGGGCAAGGAAACCAATCAGGCGCCAAATCGCACAGGACGATCCGGCTGCCTGCGCCTGTCCGTTATCAACGCGGCGGCGATGTGGCGAAATTCCGGAATTCGCTTTGGCCGGGCGCCGCAATCGATCGGCGTCACGGCCGCTCGAACGAGACCAACCCTTCATCCTTGACCCGGCGGATGGTGAGGGCTGTGCGCACCGTGTCGACGTTCGGCGTGGAGGTCAGTTCCTCGATGACAAAGGTCTGGAAGGCGCCGAGGTCGCTTGCCACGCAGTGCAGGAGGAAATCGGATTCGCCCGACACCATCCAGGCATCGCGTACGACCGGCCAGCCGCGCGTGCGCTCAGCGAAGATGCGAAGCTCGGCATCGGCCTGATGGTGCAGGCCGACCAGGCAGAAGGCGACCACGTCGAGACCGAGCGCCGGCGCGTTGAGCAGCGCCCGATAGCCGCGAATGATGCCGGCTTCCTCCAGTCGCTTGACGCGGCGCAGGCAAGGCGGTGCCGAAATGCCGACGCGGTTCGACAGTTCGACATTGGTCATGCGCCCATCTGCCTGCAATTCGCGAAGGATCTTCCAGTCGATTGCGTCGAGGTCGGCCTTGAGCGGCATTTCGGGGCTTTCGATGATTACGAGTGGCGCAAGAATCTTGCGGGATTTTGTAATTAAACGACTTTGCTGTCCACGCCATCCCCTACGAAGAAATCCGCGTCGTACCGGAGCGGTTCGCCCGGTGCGACAAAGCTTTCCGGGGACGAACGCCAACCTGCCTTGCTGGCGTCGTGGGCAACACTTACATTACGCGCGACATCGACGAGTTTTCCATGCCGCAAACGCCGGCAGCCCTCCGCAGAGGCTTTTCATGACCACCAAGCACGCGCCTGTCCTCATCATCGGTTCCGGCCCGGCCGGTTATACCGCGGCGATCTATGCCGCCCGCGCCATGCTGAAGCCGATGCTGGTCGCCGGCCTGCAGCAGGGGGGCCAGCTGATGATCACCACCGACGTCGAGAACTATCCCGGTTTCGGCGAACCTATCCAGGGTCCATGGCTGATGAGCGAGATGCTCAGGCAGGCCGAGCATGTCGGCACCGACATCATCGCCGACATCATCACCGAGGTCGATCTCAACGTGCGGCCGTTCCGCGCAACGGGCGATTCCGGTACCGTCTACACAGCCGATGCCCTGATCATCGCCACCGGCGCGCAGGCCAAATGGCTTGGCATTCCGACCGAACAGACGTTCATGGGCTTCGGCGTATCGGCTTGCGCCACATGCGACGGCTTCTTCTACCGCGGCAAGGATGTCGCGGTGGTCGGCGGCGGCAATTCGGCAGTGGAAGAAGCACTCTATCTGTCGAACCTCGCCAAGAGCGTGACGGTCATCCACAGGCGCTCGGACTTCCGCGCCGAACGCATCCTGCGCGAGCGGCTCTTGAAGAAGGACAATGTCCGCGTCATCTGGGACACGGTTGTCGACGAGATCACCGGCCGTCCGGGCAAGACGCCACTGCCGCCTTCGGTCGAAGGGTTGAAGCTGCGCAACGTGGTGACGGGTGTCGAGACGCAGCTCGAGGTCGACGGCGTGTTCGTCGCGATCGGCCATGCGCCGGCGGTCGAGCTGTTCGTCGGCAAGCTGAAGCAGAAGCCGAACGGCTATCTGTGGACGGCGCCGGATTCGACCCGCACCGACGTGCCCGGCGTGTTCGCCGCCGGCGACGTGACCGACGATATCTATCGCCAGGCGGTGACTGCGGCGGGGCTGGGCTGCATGGCGGCGCTCGAGGCGGAGAAGTACCTGGCCGGCATCGAGGTGCATCGCGAGGCGGCCGAATAGCGGTTCGCAAACTGTTGAAAGAACGGCTTAGAAACGCCGTGTAAAAGCCTGATTTTTCATTCAGACGCCAAACAGGAACGAGGGGAATCATGGCGTTGGACTGGGACAAGCTACGCGTGTTTCACGCTGCGGCGGAAGCAGGGTCGTTTACACATGCGGCCGAGACGCTGCACCTGTCGCAATCGGCGATTTCGCGCCAGGTCAGCGCGCTCGAGCATGATGTCGGCGTGCCGCTGTTCAACCGCCACGCCCGCGGCCTGGTGCTGACCGAACAGGGCGAGATGCTGTTCCGCACGGCGCATGACGTGCTGATGAAGCTCGAGACCATCAAATCGCGGCTGACCGAGACCAAGGACCGCCCCTCCGGCGTGCTCAGGGTCACGACCACGGTCGGGCTCGGCGCCGGCTGGCTGACCGAACGCGTGCAGGAGTTCATCGAGCTCTATCCTGAAATCAGCCTGCAGCTGATCCTCGCCAACGAGGAGCTCGACCTGACCATGCGCCAGGCCGATTGCGCCATCCGGCTGCGCCAGCCGCAGCAGCCGGACCTTATCCAGCGCCGCCTGTTCACGGTGCATTTCCACCTCTATGCGTCGCCAGGCTATATCGCCAAGCATGGCAGGCCGGCTTCGGTGGCCGAGCTCAAGGCGCACCGCATCGTCACTTTCGGCGTGCCGGTGCCGGCGCATCTGTCGGAGCTGAACTGGCTGGAGACGGTCGGCGATTTCGAGGGCGGCCAGCGCGTGCCGACGCTGCAGATCAACGATATATTGTCGATCAAGCGCGCGGTGCAGGGCGGCGCCGGCATCGCCATGCTGCCCGACTATGTCATCTCCAAGGATTCCGGCCTGGTGCAGCTCCTGCCGGAAACGGAGGTGCCTTCCTTCGACACCTATTTCGCCTACCCCGACGCGATGAAGAACCAGGCGAAGCTGCACGTGTTTCGCGACTTCATCATCGCCAAGGCGCGGAGCTGGTCGTATTGACCCCGGAGATCGCGCAGACTCTCACCCCCGCCAGCGCGTCAGGCGGGGCAGCCAGGCGGGCACGTTGCGGCGGTAGGTTTCGTATTCATCGCCATAGCGGCGTGCGAGCGTCGGCTCCTCGTACAGCTTGACGAAGGTGGCCATGGCCGCGGCTGCCATGGCGGCGTAGGCGACAAGCGTCCAGCTTGAAAACAGCAGTGCCTGGCCGATGATGATCGACAGCACCGCCACATACATCGGATTGCGGACATGGCGGTAGAGCCCGCCGACCACCAGTCTCTCGGTCGGAGCGACCGGAGCAGGCGTGCCGAGGCCTTCAAGCGCAAAGCAGGCGAATGCATGCAGCAGCGCCGCCACGGCGACCGCGATGAGGATCCAGCCGAGCGGGGCAAGACCCGGCAGGCTCGACCATGGCCGGTCCCAGCGATCCGTCAGCAGCCACGGCACGAGGCCGGCGACGATACAGGGTGCCGCGATGAAGAACGCAGCACTGCCGGCGATCGCCGAAAAGGTCCGCATTGCTTGTCTCCCGCCTGAAGCATGTCACGCCCAAACCGATTCCCGCGACGCGCGCAAGTCTTTGTTGTTCACGTCGCTGCCGAACCGAGGACACTTTGCGCGACATGCATTAGTTGCCTCGGAAATAAACGCCTGCTGCCTCATTCCACGCCATTGCGCATTTTTGACATTTCGGGATGAAAACCGAGCGTGATTCGCGATTCCGCCGTGACAATTGTCTCATTGCGGGTTCCGCTTCGGTGATTCTGCTGGTCCTATTGGGTCCAGAAATGGCTTAGACCACAGCCTGCGTCTTTTTGCATGCGTGTGTTGCAAAATAGATGCTTGTTTCTTGGGCATGATGAGCACATATATAGTTCATCTCCTGGGCGCGTTCTCCTCCCATTAGCGCCCTCGAGTGTTCCCCTCTGGAGGTTAGCCTTAACAGGCACTTCCAATCAAACTCAGCCGGATCTTCATTGATCCGGCTTTTTTGTTGCCCGGACGCTGCCGGAAGGGCGGGAAAATCCACCGAAATAGCCACGTAACAGTGACATGTAACCTCTGGTAACATGTCAAAGGCGCTCGGCTCCTGCTAAGCAGATCATAGGACGCGGTGTGGTCGGACGGGAGATGGGGGCATCACTCGGACGATCCGGGCTCAGGCGGCTACCGCGTCCGAACCTTCTTCCGCCGAAGCGGCGACTTCAAGATGCGGCGGACCTGCCGTTTCTCCTCCCAAGAAAACGGTCCGCAAACAAAACGGCGTCCGGCCCCCCCCGGGCGTCGTTTTTTGTTTTTGTTTGCGCCCTCTCGAACAAGGTTCGAGAGGGCACTCACCCAAATCTTTGTGGATGTCGATGTCCCAAAGCCGAGATCACTTTAGACGACATGCATCAGTATCAGGCTGCCTTGCCGTTGGCATTCATCGCTTCGTCGGCGAGCCGGCCGGTGAGTTCGGCCATGTGGTCGAAGACGGCGCGGTAGCTGGCGACGCCCGAGGTGGCCGAGCGCAGCTCGATGATCAGATCGCCGATCTCGGATTGCGGCATGGTCGCCTCGACGACATCCCATCCTGGCCAGCCGGGCCGCGCGTCGTAGCCGAGGATCTGGCCGCGCCGCTGCGGGATCAGCGCGATGATCTTCGAGGTCGCATCGGAGGGCGTCACGATCTCGACCTTCATCACTGGCTCCAGGAGCACGGGCGAACAGCCCGCCATGCCTTCCTTCATGGCAAGCTTGGCCGCCATCTGGAAGGCCATGTCGGAGGAATCGACCGCGTGGTAGGAGCCGTCCGACAGGTTGACGGCGACGTCGACGACGGGAAAGCCGAGCGGGCCCGACTTCAGGTAATCGCGTATACCGCTTTCGACCGACTGGATGTAGGTCTTGGGCACCACGCCGCCGGTGATGGTATCGGTGAACTGGAAACCTGCGCCGCGCGGCAGCGGCTTTATCTCGATCACCACATCGCCGAACTGGCCGTGGCCGCCGGACTGCTTCTTGTGGCGGCCGCGTTGCTGCGCCGATTTGCGGATAGTCTCGCGGTAGGGCACCGCCGGCGGATGGCCTTCGACCGGAATCTGGTTCTTGCCCTCGAGCCGTTCGCGTACGACGCGCAGGTGCATTTCTCCATGGCCCGACAGCACGGTCTCGGCCGAGTCCTGGTTATGATGCAGGCTGAGCGAGGGATCTTCTTCGGCCAGCCGTTGGATGGCGGCCGACATCTTCACCTCGTCCTTGCGCTCCTTCGGCCGCAAGGCGAAAGCGAAGACAGGCTGCGCCGGCTCGAACTGGAGCAGCGGCTTCATGCCGCCCTTGGCCGAGGTCAGCGTCTGGCCGGTCTTGACCGCGTCCAGCTTGCCGAGC
The DNA here is from genome assembly GCF_006442695.1 of Mesorhizobium sp. B2-3-7. Classification (NCBI taxonomy): domain Bacteria; kingdom Pseudomonadati; phylum Pseudomonadota; class Alphaproteobacteria; order Hyphomicrobiales; family Phyllobacteriaceae; genus Mesorhizobium; species Mesorhizobium sp. B2-3-7. The sequence goes on from NZ_VFVV01000007.1 coordinate 214,902, forward strand.
GCGACCGTGTCGCCGGTCTTCGCCGCGGTGAGCTTCGACTGGTCCTTGCCAAGCATCCTGTAGATGCCGGACACCTTTGCCATGTCGCCGCCGGGCAGCCAGAGCTCGGAGCCATCGGCGACCTGTCCCGAAAGGATGCGCGACACCGACAATTTGCCTCCATGCGGTGTATGGATGGTCTTCATCACCTGAACCACGGTCGCGTTGCCTTCGGGGGCGCCGAGCCGTTTGCGGGTCGCGTCGATGTCGGGCGCATCATGGCGGATCGCCTTCAGGAGACGCAGCACGCCATTGCCTTTCTCTGCGGTGCCGATCAGCACCGGCGTGACGGCGCCGTCGCGCAGATCCGCGGCAAGATCGTCGAAGACCGCGTCCTTGGGCGGCTCGATCTCCTCGAGCAGCTGTTCCATCAACTGGTCGTCATGGTCGGCCAGCCGTTCCAGCATCGAAAAACGGGCTTCCAGCTCACGCGCCTTTTCGTCGCCGGGTATCTGGGCCACCTCGCTCTCGGCATATTCGCGGTAGATGTAGGCGCGTTCCAGCGCCAGGTCGATCGAGCCAATGACGACGCCGTCCTTGCGCAGCGGTATCTGGCGCAGAAGCAACGGCACCGCACTTGCCGGCTGCAGCATCTTCAACGTGTCGCGCACGCCGGCAATCGCCTTGTCGACCTTGTTGAGAAACAGGATGCGCGGCACGCCGAGATCGTCGAGCTTGCGCATGATGAGCTGGAGGGCGGGGATCTTCTTCTCGTCGGCCTCGGCGACGACCACCGCGAGGTCGCAGGCGGCCAGCACCGGTTCGGCCTCGAAGGAGAATTCGATCGATCCGGGACAGTCGACGAAAGTGAACTGCTCGCCCATGAATTCCGTGGTGGCGAAGGTCGCCTCGACGCTCATGGCGTGCGCGCGCGCCTCGGGCGAATGATCTGAAACGGTGTTTCCCGAGGAAACCGGGTTCTGGCGGGGAATGGTGCCCGTGCGGGCCAATATGGCTTCGAGAAGTGTCGTCTTACCGCTTGCGAAGGGACCGACTATGGCAATGCATTTCGGTCCCGTGCGTCGTCCTCCGGCGCGATTACCCATGACTGACCTCCACTCAGGCGTTTCCCTGGAGACCGACTGGCATTCATGGTTCAGGCCAAGGTCAGTCGGTCCTGAGCGGCGGCCGGCCTGTTCGACCGTCGCGGGCGGGCTTGTCTTCAACCGGCCCAAAGGTATCGTCCCACTTGTTTGCCGGCAGGGCAAGGAAAATAGGTAGCCTCAAGGGCCGAGCGCGCGGTGCGGTTGCCGCTGATTTGCAAGCCGAACAGACCGGTTGCGTCGACGGCCATATCGGCCGAAACTAGGGTCTCGAAAGAAGAGCGGCGTCGCCGCCGCCCGCATCGCCACCAGTTCCAGGGATCGAACGATGAAGATTATTGCTTGCGGCAGCACGCCGACCGTCATCGCGCCGGAAAAGTACTTCACCGGCCGGGTGCTGCAGACGCCGATCATCGAGAAGGAGGCTCCGGCACGGCTGCGGGCGACATTGGTCAGCTTCGAGCCGGGCGCGCGGACTCACTGGCACACGCATCCGCTTGGCCAGACGCTGTACGTCACGTCGGGCGCCGGCCTCGCCCAGACCTGGGGCGGTCTCATCCAGGAGATCAGGGCAGGGGACGTCATCTCGTTCGCGCCAGGCGAAAAGCACTGGCATGGCGCCGGGCCGAAAACGGCCATGACGCATATAGCCATGCAGGAAGCGCTCGAGGGCGTGCATGCCGACTGGCTGGAAGCGGTGACGCCGGCCCAATATGGCGGCTGAGTACCGTGTCGAGCCGATCTAAAAACCCGGCGTTTGGCCGGGTTTTGTTTTCACGATCAGGTCAGTGATGCCGTAAAGCGCTGGATGCGCGTGCACGCCTCCTCCAGCAGCGTCTCCGACGTGGCGTAGGAGATGCGGAAGTTCGGACCGAGGCCGAAGGCCGAACCGAATACCACCGCCACGCCCTCGGCCTCGAGCAGCTCCGAGCAGAAGGCCTCGTCAGTGTCGATCACCTTGCCGGCCTTGGTCTTCTTGCCGATCAGCTGGGCGCAGGACGGATAGACGTAGAAGGCGCCTTCCGGCGACGGACAAGAGATGCCGCGCGCCTGGTTGAGCATCGAGACGACGAGATCGCGGCGCCCCTGGAAGATCGCCTTGTTCTTGGCGATGAAGTCCTGCGGGCCGTTCAGCGCTTCGACCGAGGCCCATTGCGCGATGGTGCAGGCGCCCGACGTCTGCTGGCCCTGGATCATGTCCATCGCCTTGATCAGCTGGATGGGACCCGCGGCGTAGCCAATGCGCCAGCCGGTCATGGCATAGGCTTTTGACACGCCGTTCATGGTCAGCGTGCGCTCATAGAGCTTCGGCTCGACCTCGGCGATGGTCTTGAAGATGAAGTCGCCGTAGGTCAGATGCTCGTACATGTCGTCGGTCAGCGTCCAAACATGCGGATGCCTGAGCAGCACGTCGGCGAGCGACCGAAGCTCGGCCTCGGTGTAGGCGGCGCCCGACGGGTTCGACGGCGAGTTCATCAGCAGCCACTTTGTGCGCGGCGTGATGGCCTTTTCCAGCACAGCGGCAGTGAGCTTGAAGCCATTGTCGATCGAAGTGTCGGCGAACACCGAGGTGCCGCCGCAGATCGCCACCATCTCGGGATAGCTGACCCAATAGGGGCGTGGGATGATGACCTCGTCGCCGGGATTCAGCGTCGCCATGAAGGCGTTGAACAGGATCTGCTTGCCGCCAGTACCGACGATTGTCTGTTCGGGCTTGTAGTCGAGATTGTTCTCGCGCTTGAATTTCTTCGCGATCGCTTCGCGCAGCGGTGCGATGCCAGACACCGGCGGATATTTGGTCTCACCACGGCGGATGGCCTCGATCGCCGCATTCTTGATGTTGTCGGGCGTATCGAAATCCGGTTCGCCTGCACCCAGGCCGATGACGTCGCGGCCGGCATTTTTCAGCTCGCGGGCTTTCTGCGTCACCGCGATGGTGGCGGAAGGCTTCACGCGTGAAAGGGTGTCGGCAAGGAAGGCCATGACCTTTTTCTCTCCAGAAAGGATCAGCGCGGCCAGGAGCGGCCGCGGCGCTTCTCATGTCGCATCATTCCCGTGAGTGCAAGCATTGTCGGCTGGGCCAGTGCCGCAAGGAGGTCAATGAGCCGTGATCGACAACAGAAAGTTCATTAACGGGCGGTAGAGGCTTGCGTGGCAGGATCGCAACCCAATTGCGCCAGTTCGCGGAGCGAGGAACCTTGTCGCGCAGCATCGGGCTTGCCCATATCATCCGTCATGATGACGGCACCTCGTCAGGTGTCTGGGGCATTTATACGCTGCAAAGCGCCTTCCAGCCGATCTTCGCCTTCAGGGAAGGCAAGCTGTCGGTTGCCGCCTTCGAGGGCTTGATCCGGCCGTTCCGCGACGGCGAGCCGCAATCGCCAATGAGCTTCTTCAGCACCTGCCCGGCCGCCGACCGGCTCCATGTCGAGGCGCTGACCAGGACGCTGCATCTGCTGAATGCCGGCGCCTGCCTGCCGCAGGAAGCGTCGATCTTCGTCAATTTCGATCCGTCGGTGTTCACCGAGCGCGCCGTTGCCGACAATGCCTTGCGCGAAATGCGCCTGGTGCTGCACGAGGCCGGCATCGATCCGGGCCGTGTCGTGTGCGAGGTGACCGAGCAGCGTCCAGCCTCGCAGGAGACCCTGCACGGTTTCGTCGCGGCGTTGAAGGGCAACGGCTTTCGCATTGCCGTCGATGACTATGGCGCCGACGATTCCGACATCAACCGCATCAAGGAGTTGAAACCCGACATCGTCAAGTTCGATGCCCACTGGATCACGCAGTTGATGGAGTCCGGCGCCGGCTTTGCGCTGCTGACGTCCATGGTGAAAAGCTTTGAGGCGCAAGGCATCCGCACCGTGTTCGAGGGCATCGAGGAAGGCTGGCAGTTGGAGCTGGCCGAGAAATCCGGGGCTTCGATGGTCCAGGGTTTCGTGCTGGCGCGGCCGGAGCTGGCGCCGACCAGCTTCCGCGTCTTCGGCAAGGACGGGCCGTCGCCTGCCGCCGACAATGCCTCTTCCGTCCCGGCCGCCGCGCCGCATACCGCGCGGGCGGTGAAAGTCTTTGGGCGCAGGAGCACACGATGAGGCCCGAACGGCGGCGAGATGTCGGCGATGCGATCTTCATGGACGAGGTCGGTATCGAATATGGCGTTTATGGCGACTTTCGCCTGCGCAGCGCCTACCAGCCGATCTTCGCGCCGCGCGGCCGCTTCCTGCACGCAATCGCCGTCGAGGGCTTGATCGAGCCGCATCGCGCCGGCCGGCCGGGCGCCGCACGGGCGTTCTTCGAAGGCGTCGCGGCCCAGGACCGGCTGTTCGTCGAAACCATGTGCCGGGTGCTGCATCTCAGGAATTTCCGCAACATCGGCGTCGATGGGCTCGATCTGTTCTTCAACTACAATCCATTGGTCAACGCCCATCGGGGCCGGGCCTTGGCCGAAATCCGGCTGATGAGCAGGCATCTCGGCGAGCTCGGCCTGGCCCCCGGCATGCTGGTCTGCGAAATCACCGAACAGGCGGCCGACGACACGCTGCTGGCCAGGCTGGTGCGCGAGATGCGCCGCGACGGCATCCGCATCGCCATCGACGATTTCGGCACCGGCCACTCGACCGAGGAGCGGGTCAGCCTGCTCAAGCCCGATATCGTCAAGATCGACGGTGGCTGGTTCGCGCAATTCTGCCGCCACGCCGCCGCCGAACGGTTCTTCCGCCCGCTGGTCTCCAGCCTGCACGACCGCGGCGCCAAGGTCCTGGTCGAGGGCATCGAACAGCCCACCCATCTGCGCGTCGCGCTCGATGGCGGCGTCGACCTGCTGCAAGGTTTTCTACTCGCCCGGCCGGCGCTGGCCGGGGTGATCTTCGACGAGCGACCGCTCGCCATCGACGCGCTGCTGGGCAGGGACAGCAAGGTGGTGCCGCTGTTCGGGTAGCGCCGTGTGCTACACATCAGCGGCGCTGATCGTCGCGCCAAAACTAATCATTGGTGAGGACGGCGCGGCTACGATAATCGCGTCTGCACATGGCAGCGCTCGGGGGACCAGCGATGATACTTTACAGCATGATCGACAGCGGCAACTGCTACAAGCCGCGCCTGCTGATGGCCAAGCTCGGCCTCCCTTTCACCACTGTCGAGGTGAGTTCGCACACGGGCGATACGCGAAAAGCGGATTTCGTCGCCAAGAATCCGAACGCCATGGTGCCGCTGCTGGAGCTCGACGACGGAAGGCGGATCGCTGAATCCAACGCCATCCTGCTCTACCTCGCGGAGGGCACGCGCTTCCTGCCCGCGGACAAGTATGAGCGCGGGCTCGCCTATCAATGGCTGTTCTTCGAACAGTACAGCCACGAGCCCTATATCGCCGTGCGCAAGGCGCTGCTGACCTTTCCCGAAAGGGCCAAGGACGCGACGCCGGAGCGGCTGGCGGTGACACTGGAGCGCGGCAACAAGGCGCTCGGTGTCATGAATAAATACCTGGAGAACAACGCGTTCTTCGCCGGAAACGCCTACAGCGTCGCCGACATCGCGCTCTACGCTTATACGCATACGGCGGAGCAGGGCGGCTTCCAGCTCGACGCCTATCCGGCGGTGGCTGCGTGGCTTGACCGCATGGTGGCGGATCCGGGGCACGTCTCTATGGAGTGGGTAGGGTAATTTTATCCTCAACCTCGCCACCGCCCCGCGGCTCTTTTGGGCGAGGCGCGCCAAACAGGCGCGAGGCCCGGCCACCCATCGTCCGAGAAGCTGCGCGGGAGCTATTTCAACAAATGGTCGTAGTAGGCATGGGTGCCGATCCAGAACCAGATCACATCTTCATTGTTGCGTATGGCAACAGCCCGGTAGTTTCGTCGACCCGCGCCGACCAATAGCAACCGACCTGCTTGAAATGTAAGGAGGGATGAAAAGGATCGGAACGCAGTATGACAAAACGCCTGTCCGCCTTTGCTTTGATCGACGACGACAGTTTTTCATAAGCCTTCCAGAATGATGGAGAGGCGACGTTGTTCACAGAGGCCGAGTCCGGCCGGCGCGATGGTCAGCCAATGCCTGTTCGGCAAGCTTGTCCAATCGCCCCGCCCTCACGTCGGTCTCGATCTGCCGATCCCACAGGTCCGCCTGGAGCGCCTCGAACCATGCGGCAAACGCCTTCAGCTCCTCGGGGCTCAGTTCGGTGATGGACTTTTCGATTTGCTCAAGCTTGGTCATGGCCGGATAATACCACTCTAATGGTACCACAGGTGGGACTCCAGGTTCGGCTTTACATGCCTGGAATCCAGGCAAATAAAAAGGCGGGACAATGCCCGCCTTCCCATTTCGGTAGCCTGATCGGGAGCGTCCGGTCCGGGCTGGCAGCTATCTGCTGATCCGGCTTGTCGGGTCTTTCCGCTCCGGCGCGCTTCTCGCGCGACCGTCAGTACATCCGTGACTTGCCGCGCGCCCCGGGCTGTCGCCCGGCGCGCGCCATTTTCAAAATCAGGCTGCCTTGCTCAGAGATCCAGCGGACGACTTGCCAGTGCGGCGGTCCTGCTCGATCTCGAAGTTGATCTTCTGGCCTTCGACCAGGGTCGACAGTCCAGCGCGCTCGACAGCGGAGATGTGGACGAAAACGTCCGCGCCGCCCGCGTCAGGCTGGATGAAGCCGAAGCCCTTGGTGGCGTTGAACCACTTGACCGTTCCAGTTGCCATAAAAATAGTCCTTCACATTTGCTTTGGTTTGACTGAACCGAGGTCCAGCCGGTGTGCATCGAGATTTTGGAGATAGACGTCAGCAAACGCGAAGATCGCGAGGCCCGGATCGATCGGCCGAAATATCAATGGGGCTGATATAGGCTGCTTTCGCACGAAATACAAGACTGCGTGAGAAAGCCGTGATCGAGGGACCGCCCAATGGCCGCCCCAATCCGGTGAAACCGTTGCGTCAGATGGCGCTGTCCGTGAGCCGCGCATCAGGGGAGAGGACCATGAAGACCATTCTGCTGGCAGCATGCCTGACGCTGATTGCCGCCGAGGCGCAGGCGATCTCGCGCTACGATCCGACGCGGATGGAGTGTGGCCGCGTACAGGCGACGATCGCGCGGCAGGGCGCCGTCATCCTGCGTTACCAGTCGAGGCGGGTACCGGGACTGCCACTCTACGACCGCTACGTGCAGAGCCAGCAATTCTGCACCATGGGCGAGGTGAGGACACGCGCCTATGTGCCGAGCGCCGATACGAAATCCTGCCCGGTCTACAATTGCAAGCGACCGGACAACGACCGGCGTTTCCGCCGGCGGTTTTTTCATAACGACTAGGCCATAGCCTGGCGCGGCTGTTATCGCGTCAAAATCCGAACGAGACCTGCGCTGGCGGCGGCGGGCCGACGCGCACGCCTTCCATGGCCAGCATCTTTTCCTTGGTGGTCGAGCCGCCGGGCGCGGAGAAGCCGCCGATCTTGCCGCCGGCGGCGACGATGCGGTGACACGGAATGACCAGAGGCACCGGATTGGCGCCAAGCGCGGCACCCGTTTCGCGCGGCAGGCCGGCATGGCCGGCGCGCTTGGCCAGTTCGCCATAGGTGGTGGTTTCACCATAGGCTAGCTTTCGCGCCGCGCCATAGATGGCGAGGCGGAAATCGTCGATGCCGTCGAGATCGACCGGCACGGAGGAGAAATCGACGTCCTCGCCTGCCGCATAGGCCTTGATCGAGGCGATCAGTTCGACCACCCACGGCGGCTGCACGGTAGCGGCCGAAACGCCGGCATGGCGCAGCAGCCGCCGTTCCACTGCCTCGCGGCTGCGTTCGGGCAGGCAGAGCCGGATCAGGCCCTTTTCGCTCCAGGCAATCCCCATGAAGCCGATCACTGTTTCTAACACTGCGTGGCCGGCTGTGATCTGCGACGGCGTTTGCATGGCGTGCTCCTTTCGCAAAATGGCCAGAAACCGGCATTCATGCCGGTACATATCAGGAACAATATGGCATTTCGGCCCGAGTCTCGCCACCCGAAAACCACCTGAGCGCCCCGATTGCTCGCCAGGAATCGCTGGTGTAAGGGATTTCTTAACATCCGACGAACCGGACCCGAACGCGGCTTGCCAGCAAAACAAACCCTTATCGCGCTCGGCGTGATCGCGGCCATGGCCTGCGTCAGCGGTTGCACGTCGACATCGCAGATGAAATCCGCGTCTTCCCTCACCGAAACAGCGACCGTCGCCGGCACCGATGCCGGCTTCACCATGCCGTTGCCGGAGACGGTTTCGGTGCTGCCGGAATCGTCGGGGATTACGCCCGTTCAAACCGCTGAGTTGTCCGCCGGCCCGACCACACAGGCGGCCGCGGCAACCGCGGCCTTTGCCGGAGCGACCCCAACCGCACCGGCCGTGCCGGCGGTGATGACCGCCAATGCCTGGCAGGCGCCGCCGCCGGCTGGCGCCGGCGCACCAATCAAGGCGGCAGCCACCTACGCCACCGCCGGGCTCATCGTGCCGGCGATCGCCAGGAACGATCAGAAAGCCATGCCCGGCGTGCAGCAGGCGGCCTATGTTGTGCCGCAGAATCCGGCTGCCCTCGTCCAGTTTCCTGCCGCTCCGGTGCAGGAAGAGCATGCGACCGGCGTGCGCGGCGATATCGACCGGCTGATCGTAAAATACGCCGCGTTTTATCAGGTGCCGGTCGACCTTGTGCGCCATGTCGTCAACCGCGAAAGCACCTTCAATCCCAAAGCCTACAACAACGGCCATTGGGGGCTGATGCAGATCAATCACGCGACGGCGCGCGGCATGGGCTATGACGGACCGGCCAGGGGCCTGTTCGATGCCGAAACCAACCTGAAATACGCCGTCAAATACCTGCGTGGCGCCTGGCTGGTGTCGGACGGCAACGCCAAGCGCGCCGACTGGCTCTACCAGACCGGCTACTATTTCGACGCCAAGCGCAAGGGCCTGCTCGAGGCGACCGGCCTCGGCGTCGACCGCAAGCGGCGCCGCCTGCTGCCCGACGCCTGAGCGAAATGCCCGAACCGCGCCCGCCGGCTCCGAACGACATCCGGCTGCGCAAGATCCTCGACGAGACGCTGGTTCCCGCGCACTGGTCGGATGGCTTTGTCATGCGCACCCTCGAGCCCGGCGATGCGCCGGCCTTGCATGCGCTGCTGACCGAAGTGTTCGACGATGGCGCCGACGGCCCGTTCGACGAATGGTGGCCACGCATCTCAGGCGACCCCGAATTCGATTCTGCGCTCTGTTTCCTCGTCATCGACGCCAAGGGCCTGCTGGTGGCGGCGGCGCTGTGCTGGACGAGCGCCTTCGTCAGGGATCTCGCCGTGCATCCGCAGGCGCGCGGCAGGGGCATCGGCGAGGCGCTGATGTGGCACGCCTTCGCCGTCTTTCGCGAACGCGGCGCAGACCATGTCGACCTCAAGACCAACACGGTGGAAAACGCCGCCGCTGTCAGGCTCTATCAGCGGCTTGGGATGAGCCCTGTCGCCTGGGAAGGCTGAAGCCGCGGCCCGGCCCACCGCCGCTCGCGGGCATCGCTCGGGAACCCAGAGCGCCGCTCCGCATTCAAAGAATGGTGGAGGGGTCCGACGAGCTTCCGGAGCCTCGAAGGCTTGCGTCGCCGTTCCGAAAGGAGATCCTCCGCCGCCATGAGGCTCTTTCACGCATTTGCCACGTTGGTCGCTGCCGCGATGATTGCGGCTGTGCCTGCGCGAGCCGTCGAATTGTCGATCGTATCGGGCGACACAGGAATCGGCATCAAGGTGCTGCGTGAAATCCTCGACCGCTATGAGAAGGACAGCGGCAACAAGGTCAGCATCGTCGTCATGCCGGCATCCGGGACCGACCAGTTCGGCCAGTACAGGCTGTGGCTTGCCGCCGGCAATAGCGATATCGACGTCTACCAGACCGATGTGATCTGGGCGCCGCAGCTCGCCAGCCAGCTCGTCGACCTGACCGCGGCGACCAAGGATGTCGTCGGCGCCCATTTCCCCTCGATCATCCAGTCGCAGACCGTCAACGGGAGGCTGGTGGCGCTGCCGATCTTCACCGATGCGCCGGCGCTCTACTACCGCAAGGACCTGCTCGACAAATACGGCGCCAAGGTGCCTGCCACCTGGAAGGAGCTGGCCGACACCGCCAGGCTGGTCATGGACAAGGAACGGGCTGCCGGCAACAAGGACATCTGGGGCTTCGTCTTCCAGGGCAATGCCTATGAGGGGCTGACCTGCGACGCGCTGGAATGGGTGATGTCGAACGGCGGCGGCCAGATCATCGAGCCGGACGGCACCATCTCGATCAACAATCCAAAAGCGGCGGCAGCGCTCGACACGGCCAAAGGCTGGGTCGGAACCATCGCGCCACCCGGCGTGCTGGCCTATCAGGAAGAGGAATCGCGCGGCGTGTGGCAGACCGGCAATGCGGTCTTCATGCGCAACTGGCCCTACGCCTATGCACTAGGCAATTCCGAAGGCTCGCCGATCAAGGGCAAGTTCGACGTAGCGCCGCTGCCGGCCGGCACCGGCGAAGGCGCGCGTCCGGCGGCGGTGCTGGGTGGCTGGAATCTTGCCGTGTCCAAATATTCCAGGCACCCGGACGCTGCGATCGGGCTCGTCAAATTCATCGCCTCGCCCGCGATGCAGAAATACCGCGCGCTGAGGAACTCCAGCCTGCCGACCATCCAGGCGCTCTATGACGATACCGACATCGCCAGACAACAGCCGATCGTTCCGCGCTGGAAGCAGATCTTCCTCAATGCGGTGCCGCGTCCCTCGGCCGCGGCCAGGATCAAGTACAACGAGGCGTCGAGCCAATTCTGGAACGCCGTCCACAAGACGCTGTCGGGCGATGGCACCGCGGGCGACAATCTGGCCGACCTCGAAGCCATGCTGACCAGGCTGAAGGGGCGTGGCTGGTGACGCCACAACGCGCCTCCATGTCCCGCCCGGCGCGAGGGATGACAGAAGCGGAGCCGAGGACTGAAGCCGTCGCGACCCACCGCCCGCGCTCGCGGCTGATGCGCCAGCGCGTGCGTTCGGCCTGGCTGTTCCTGGCGCCGATGCTCCTGGTGCTCGCCGCCGCTGCCGGCTGGCCGCTCGCCCGCACGGTCTATTTCAGTTTCACCGACGCTTCGCTGGCCGATCTTGACGCCCGCCAGTGGGCAGGCTTCGCCAATTACTTCTCGGTGCTGCGCATGCCGAGCGGCCGGGTGCTCTACGATGGCGTGCTGGCCGACCCGGTGTGGTGGAGCGCCGTCTGGAACACGGTGCGTTTCGCGGCCCTTTCGGTTACCTGCGAGACGATCCTCGGCATGGTCGTCGCGCTGGTGCTCAATGCCGAATTCCCGGGCCGCGGCATCGTCAGGGCGGCGATCCTCATCCCCTGGGCGATCCCGACCATCGTCTCGGCCAAGATGTGGCAGTGGATGCTCAACGACCAGTTCGGCATCATCAATGTGGTTCTGCTCAATCTCGGCCTGATCGACACCAAGATCGCCTGGACGGCCAACGCGGACACGGCGATGGCCGCCGTGCTGGTCGTCGACATCTGGAAGACGACGCCGTTCATGGCGCTGCTCATCCTTGCCGCGCTGCAGATGCTGCCGCGCGAGATCATCGAGGTCGCCAGGCTCGACGGCGCCAATCCGTGGCAGATCTTCTGGCGGGTGACCTTGCCGCTGATCCGGCCTGCGGTGATGGTGGCGGTGATCTTCCGCGCGCTCGATGCGCTGCGCATCTTCGACCTGATCTATGTGCTGACGCCCAACAACGTGCACACCAAGTCGATGTCGGTGTTCGCGCGCGAGAACCTGTTCGAGTTCGACAAATTCGCCTACGGCTCGGCCGCTTCGACGCTGCTGTTCCTCATTCTTGCGCTTCTCACCATGGCCTATATCCGGATCGGCGGGGTCAGCCTCGAGGGCGGGCGCTGAGATGTGGATCCTGAAGCGGACGGCTTTCTACCTGCTGGTCGCGGCCATCGTGCTGGTCGCGGTATTCCCCTTCTATTACGCCATCGTCACCAGCCTGAAATCGGGCACCGAACTGTTCCAGGCCGACCTCTGGCCGAAGACGTTCAGCCTCGGCAATTATCGCAACGTGCTGACCGAAGGCGCCTTCGCACGCAACCTGATCAACTCACTGGTGGTCTCCGGCGCGGTCGTCGCGCTCTCGCTGTTCCTCGGCGTCACCGCGGCCTACGCGCTGGCGCGCATCCGTTTTCGCGGCCGCTCAGCGCTACTATTCGCCATCCTGTCGGTATCGATGTTCCCGCAGGTGGCGGTGCTGGCCGGACTGTTCGAACTGGTGCGGATGTTCGGCCTCTACAATTCGCTTCTCGCGCTGATCTTCTCCTACATGATCTTCACCTTGCCGTTCACCGTCTGGGTGCTCACCGCCTTCGTGCGCGACCTGCCGGTCGAGGTCGAGGAGGCGGCGATCCTTGACGGCGCGACGCCGTGGATCATCATCACGCGCATCTTCCTGCCGCTGATGTGGCCGGCGCTGGCGACCACCGGGCTGCTCGCCTTTATCGGCGCGTGGAACGAGTTCCTGTTTGCGCTGACATTCACCTCCAACAACGCCCAGCGGACCGTGCCGGTGGCGATCGCGCTGCTTTCGGGCAATTCGCAGTTCGAGATCCCGTGGGGCAACATCATGGCCGCATCGGTGATCGTCACCGTGCCGCTGGTGCTGCTGGTGCTGATCTTCCAGCGCAAGATCGTCTCCGGCCTCACCGCCGGCGGCGTGAAGGGGTGAGGAGAAAATGTCGGAACCGGCCGCAGCGGCGCGTCCTTAGGTCTTAGAGCAACCGCGCCGGGACGCCGGCGCTGTGACCCAAGGAGCCGATCATGATCACCTTCCCCAACGAATCCGCCAGATACCGCGCCGCCCGCGAAAAGCTGCTGAAGAAGGAAATCGCGCTGCGCCGCGCCATGGAGGATGTGGCCGTGGCGCGCCGCGCGTTGCCGCCGGGCGGGCTGGTGCCACAGGATTACGTGTTCGAGGGGCTGGATGCCGAGGGCAGGGCGGCCGAGATAAAGCTGTCGGAACTGTTCGCACCCGGCAAGGACACGCTGATCCTCTACCAGATGATGTTCCCGCGCCATCCGCAGGAGACGCGCGACGTGGCAATAACGGGCGGCACGGCGAAGCTGGCGCGGCCGGACCAGCCATGCCCGTCCTGCACGGCGCTGCTCGACCAGTTCGACGGCGCCGTCGGCCATCTCCAGGCGGCCGGCTTCAACTTTGCCGTGGTGGCGAAAACCGCGCTCGAAAACCTCGTCACGCTCGGCCGCGACCGTGGTTGGCAGAACATGCGGCTGGTGTCGTCGGCCAACAACAGCTTCAAGCGCGACTACAATGCCGAGGATGCCGACGGCGCGCAGATCCCGCTGCTCTCGGTGTTCCACCGCGACGCTGACGGCATCAGGCATTTCTGGTCGTCCGAACTCGGCTTCGCGCCGCCCGAACCCGGCCAGGACCCGCGCGCCATCGGCACCTGCGAGATCCTGTGGAACCTGATGGATTTCACCCCGGAGGGCCGGCCGAACTGGCACGAGCAGCTGCAATATGGCGAGGCATGCTGCCATTGACGGCAAGGCGCCCGGCGCAACTTCCGTGCATCTGCGGCGTTGGAATCCCGAGGGAACCATTCCGACCGGAGATTGCAGATGAAAACGCTTCTGACCATGACCGCCGCGGCCTTGCTCGCCGCCGCGCCCGCCGCGCTTGCCCAATCCACCGCCCAAACGACGCCGCTGGCGGCCGACAGCAAGGTCGACACGCAGACCTTCATCAAGACGGTGCCCGGCGCCAACGAGTTCGAGATCCAGTCGAGCAAGCTCGCCGAGCAGAAATCGGCGTCGGCCGACGTCAAGGCCTTCGCCAAACAGATGATCAAGGACCACACCAAGGCCGGCGAGGACTTCAAGGCGGCGCTCGCGCAGGGCCAGACCACCGCCTCGACCAAGCCGGCCGGCCCGGCGCTTCAGCCGAAAGAACAGGGCCAGCTCGACGAACTCAAGGCCGCCAGCGGCAAGGACTTCGACACCAAATACATCATGATGCAGACAGCAGCTCACAAGGACGCCGTCGCGCTCTTCAGCACCTACGCCCAATCGGGCGACGATCCGGCGATGAAGGAATTCGCCAAGAAGACGCTGCCGACGCTGAAGATGCACGAGAAGCACGTGAAGGAACTGGGGGCCGCGCATCAGGGGTGAGGGCGGTCGAGAGGGAGCTGAACCGCAGACGACAGCACTCTACGGCGCCCCCTCTGTCCTGCCGGACATCTCCCCCACAGGTGGGGAGATTGGCTGTCGCGAATGCTTTCGCTAATCTTCAGCGCTGGAAGAAAGAGCGCCGTCGCCGAAGCTGCCAATCTCCCCCCTCGTGGGGGAGATGTCCGGCAGGACAGAGGGGGGCGCCGTAGGGCGCGACGGCTCACATCTCGCAACAGGGTTCTTCCCATGCCTGCGTGGGACTACAGTGCCGCACCACCACCCTGAGAGCACCCATGCCCAAACTCGACCTCGCATCCCTGCCCCTCCGCAAGGGCTCGGGCTATCCCGCGCCCTTCGATGGCCCTTGCGCCGGCCGCACGCGCCGCCGGCTTGGCGATGCCGGCGGGCTCACCGATTTCGGCGTCAACCTGATGACGCTGCCGCCCGGCGGCTGGTCAAGCCAGCGTCACTGGCACAGCCATGAGGACGAGTTCGTCTATGTGCTGGAAGGCGAGCTAACGCTGGTCGAGGATGGCGGTGAGACGCTGCTGAGCGCCGGCGACTGCGCCACCTTCGCCAAGAACAGCGGCAACGGCCACCATCTCATCAACCGCTCGTCCACGACGGCGCTCTACCTCGAGGTCGGCTCGCGCAACCCGGACGATGTCATCACCTGCTCCGACATCGACATGATGAGCCCGAGTTCGGACGGCCGGTTCCTGCACAAGGACGGCACGCCTTATCCGGGGCAAGGGTGAAGGCTGGACAACGCGTCGGCGCTGGCGTTCCCCGGCCGGCACTATAAGCTCCCCCAAACCCAGGGAGCATCACCATGAAAAAAGAAATCATCGAAGTGCCCGTCATGTCGGACAAGGTGCGGGCGCTCGGCCTGCCCTGTTCGACGGCGGTGAAGGCCAACGGATTCGTGTTCATCTCGGCGACGCCGCCGGTGGACATGGTGACCGGCGAGATGGTGCGCGGCGACATCGAGGTGCAGACCGAGGCATCGCTGAAGGCGCTGAAACACTGCCTGGAAGCGGCCGGCACCTCGCTGGAAACGTGGTGATGGTGCGCATCTACGCCGTCAATTCGGGATTCTACAACGCGATCAACCGGGTCTATGCGAAGTATTTCAGCGTGAACCCGCCGGCGCGGAGTTTCGTGCCTGTGGCGTCCTGGCCGATGGAGTTTGATATTGAGATTGAGTGTGTGGCGGTGGCGTGAAGAACTCTTGCAAAAGCCAGTCTTGAGCACACCTTCTCCCTCAACCATGCAACTTCTCAACATTTGCGCATAGAAACTGGAAACCCCACCCCATTCCATTGGTCCGAAAACTGCCAAGCGCACCTAGCACCGTCTTGAGTTGGGGCATTGATTGAGTCACGAAAAAAAGCAATATCGAATAAACTTCAGGGGGATCCATGGAACTCGATTCTGGCGATGAAGCCTTTCTAATAAAAACCATTATGCAGGGGGATGCCCTTCTAATTATTGGCGCCGGTGCATCGGCTTCAAGTAAAAATTCCTACGGCCATCCCGTTAAAACGGGAGGAGCTCTGGCCAAGCTGTTCGCCGAACGTGCTGGTCTTCCCTATGATTCTGAAACTTTAACAGAAGTGATGTCCGCAGTGCGCGGTCAATATCTGAGCGATGTTCAGATCAATTCAATTCTTATTAGAGAGTATAAAGGCGTATCTCCATCCGATGAAATCGTATCACTTTTACAAGTATGTTGGAAGAGAATATATACGTTCAACTACGATGACTCTATTGAAAATATTCAGAAAAGAACTGCGCAGGTCCGCCGGTACTACAACGGAATGATTGACTCTGCGGCTGAATTTGAGGGTCCTCGTTTTCTCCATGTTATTCACCTTCATGGAGATATAAGCAAGCCAGAGCACGGATTTGTACTTTCAGATACGGAGTACGCGAGGCATATTCTAAGTAATAAAAACTATTGGTACGAAAGATGCGGTCAGGATTACATCTCTTCATGTCCAATATTTATTGGTACGTCGATAGATGAGCCCATCTTATTAGCAGAAATCGAAAGGGCTAAAATCAACGGAAAACTCTCTTCCGGGCGCGGCTATGTGATCACGCCGGATAGGTTGTCTCCTATTAAAAAAGAAGGGTTAAAGTCAAAGGGATTGGTGCACGTTGAGGGCACTCTCAAAGATTTTGCGGCTTGGGTCAAATCCGCATTTCCAAGCGGAAATGACGCCCGCGAGGTAGTGGCTAAAGCTAACGAGTTTGGTGCTGCGGCGCTTAACTTGGTTACAGCCTCTGACATAGATGTTGCCCACTCCCTTTACCCTATTTCATTTAAAGTGCTCGCTGAGCGCCTGAAACGGATGCGCCCGAGTGAAGAAGCGCTAATGGGACGGCAGTTTCTTCAAGGCTTTCCTCCGAGTTGGACCCTTGCGGCATCCAAGATCCCTGTTCGACTTGAGGCGTTTGAAAGTTTAAAAAAAGAGCTCTTTGAGTCGATTGGACGAGGTGATCGGCTTTTCGTCACCACAGGGCAGGCCGGCAGTGGTAAGACAACTGCTACAATGATGGCAATGCTTGACTACGCCAAAGATAACCCGGAAGTACCCATTTATGAAATGAGCAGAGACGTGGTGTCGCCTATGAAGGCACTTTCTTTGCTAAGTAGATTGCATGGAGATCGGTGCATAGTTTTTGCCGGAGATCTTTTTATTTTGGGTGACGGATTCTCTGACTCTCTTCTCTCAATAAAGGCAGGTAATATAACAGTCGTCTCTTCATCTCGCACTGGTGAGTGGAACGAGCACCTTTCTCGATATCTAGGTGAATTTGCGCGTCCGGCATCGTTCGAGCGATTTGTCAGGCGGGATTATGATCCTTTGATCGATCGTCTTGTTGAATACGTACCTGCGCCTCGCTTCCGAAAGATGACTCGGTTGCAGCAGCATGCAGAGCTAGCGAAATCGAAAAGCCAACTACTAATCGCCCTTCGAGAAGCTACAGATTCGGAAAATTTTGATAACATTATTACCAATGAGTTTGAGAAACTCCCGGACGCAGACACAAGGCGTCTTTTGTTAATCGTTGGCGTTGCAACCTTGGCCAGAATTGGTGTGAGCGCTGATGTGGCCCGAGAGGCTTATTCTAAACTGAAGCCTACGAGGACGTTTGATAAAGCGTTGGAAGCTCTTGACGGCATAGTGTCATACACGGAAAGCAAAAGGCTAATCGCCAGGCATGACTTATATGTAAGGCATATATTTGATGAGGTTGCGGCCTTCGAGGATATACGTGACGCCCTGAGAGAGATTCTTAGAACTTATGTGAAATACAATATGCCTATCGTTAGGCATGTTCACAGGCAAGATGCGCAGTTGTTCAGATTCTTGCTAAATCACACATTTATTAGTGAGATTTCTCGGCGCAAGGGCCGACATGAGGATGGCTCTGTTGTTTATGCTGATTTTGAGACTGACTTTCAACTTGATGGACATTATTGGCTTCAATATGGTCTTTATTTAGCTGAGCAAGGTAATCTTCCGGAGGCTGTATCTATGATGCAGCGATCGATAAGCGCTTATTCCGGCAACCCGTACGCAGTCCACGCGCTTGCTGATCTGCAGTTGCGCTCCGCGCGACAACGAACTCAATACGACGCGGTAACGCGGGATCTCATTGATGTTGCTGTTAAAACTCTTAGAGTGATGGATTCGCAGCAATCTCTGAAAATTGATCAATATCCGATTGTCACACTATCACTGGGGCATGTTGGAGCGTTAGTGAAGCACTCGCAGGCGGATGCGGCTAAGAGTTTCGCAAAAGAGTATTACGAGCGGATAAAATTCTTATCGAGAAATATTCACTCTGCGATGCTTGACAGGGCAGAGGAGAGACTTTTCCGATACATAACGCTAGGTGATTGGGGAGAAGCGCAGAGCGCGGCGAAATCTAAGCACGGACCACGTCGGGCAAGGTATCGACGTCAGTCCAAGTAATTAGCCAAAATACTCCTGCAGCGGCCTCACTTCCAGGCTCCCCGCCTTCAGCGCCGCGATCGCCTCCGCCACAGCCGCCGCGCCTGACAGCGTCGTATAATACGGCACCTTCTGCATCAGGGTCGCGCGGCGCAGCGACTTGGAGTCCGACACCGCTTTCTGGCCATCCGTCGTGTTGAAGACGATCTGCACCTGGCGGTTGCGGATGGCGTCTTCGATGTGGGGGCGACCCTCCAGGACCTTGTTGATCTTCTCGGCGACGACGCCGTTTTCGGCGAGGAAGCGGGCGGTGCCTGAGGTGGCCATCACCTTGAAGCCGAGGCCGGCGAGGCGCTTGACCGCCGGTAGGATGCCTTTCTTGTCCTCGTCGCGCACCGAGACGAACAGCGTGCCGGAGCGGGGCAGATCAACACCCGCCCCGAGCTGGCTCTTGGCGAAGGCCAGGGCAAAATCACGGTCGAGGCCCATGACCTCGCCGGTCGAGCGCATTTCCGGACCGAGCAGGATGTCGACTCCGGGGAAGCGGGCGAAGGGGAAGACGGCTTCCTTGACCGCGATGTGGCCAGGATTGCGCGGGTCGGGCATGGCGCCATAATGGGCGAAGGCGTCTTCCAGGCTCTCGCCGGCCATGATGCGGGCGGCGATTTTCGCTATGGGACGTCCGATGGTCTTGGCGACGAAGGGCACGGTGCGCGACGCGCGCGGGTTGACCTCCAGCACATAGACCGTGCCGTCCTTGATCGCGTATTGCACGTTCATCAGACCGCCGACATTGAGCGCGCTGGCAAGGGCCGCCGTCTGCCGCTCCAACTCGTCGACCAGCTCCGAAGGCAGCGAGTGAACGGGGAGCGAACAGGCCGAGTCGCCCGAATGGATGCCGGCCTCCTCGATATGCTCGAGAATGCCAGAGACAAAGGTCGCCTTGCCGTCGCAGAGGCAGTCGACATCGACCTCGATGGCGCCACTGAGATAGGTGTCGAACAGCAGCGGGTTCTTGCCCAGCAGCGTGTTGATCTGGCCGGTCTTGTCGTTGGGGTATTTCTGCTTGATGTCCTCCGGCACCAGGCCGGGCACGGTGTCGAGCAGATAGGATTGCAGCATGCCCTCGTCATGGATGATCTGCATGGCGCGGCCGCCCAGCACATAGGAGGGGCGCACCACCAGGGGGAAGCCGAGCTCGCCGGCGACGAGGCGGGCCTGCTCGACCGAATAGGCGATGCCGTTCTTCGGCTGGCTGAGGTTGAGCTTGTGCAGCAGCTTCTGAAAGCGGTCGCGGTCCTCCGCCAGGTCGATCATGTCGGGCGAGGTGCCGAGGATCGGGATGCCGGCCTTCTCCAGTGCGTCGGCGAGCTTCAGCGGCGTCTGGCCGCCGAACTGGACGATGACGCCGACCAGCTCGCCCGACGCCTGCTCGGCGCGCAGGATCTCCAGCACGTCCTCCGCCGTCAGCGGATCGAAATAGAGCCGGTCCGAGGTGTCGTAGTCGGTCGACACGGTCTCGGGGTTGCAGTTGATCATGATCGCTTCATAGCCGGCGTCGCGCAGCGCAAAGGCCGCGTGGCAGCAGCAGTAGTCGAATTCGATGCCTTGGCCGATGCGGTTCGGGCCGCCGCCGAGGATGACCACCTTCTTGCGCGACGACACCTGCGCCTCGTTGGCGAGCGCGCCGGCGAAGGGCACTTCATAAGTGGAGTACATGTAGGCGGTCGGCGACGCGAACTCGGCCGCGCAGGTGTCGATGCGCTTATAAACCGGATGAACGTCGAGCTTTTCACGAATCTTCTGAACGACTTCCACGTCGCTCTTCGTCAATGAGGCGAGGCGGGCGTCCGAAAAACCCATGGCCTTCAGCATGCGCAGATTGGCGGCGTCCTCAGGCAGGCCGTGCTCCCGGATGCGGGCTTCCATGGCGAGGATCCCGGCGATCTGCTCGAGGAACCACGGATCGATCTTGCACATAGCGTGCACGTCTTCCAGCGAGGTGCCCATGCGGATCGCCTGCGCCACCATGCGCAGCCGGTCGGGCGTCGGCGTGCCCAAGGCGGCGCGGATCGCGTTGCGGTCGTCGGCGCTGTTGGCGGAGCCAAGGCCGGGGATCTCGATCTCGTCGAGACCGGTGAGGCCGGTCTCCAATCCACGCAAAGCCTTCTGCAGGGATTCCTGGAAGGTGCGGCCGATGGCCATCACTTCGCCCACCGACTTCATCGCGGTGGTCAGCACCGGCTCGGCGCCGGGGAATTTTTCGAAGGCAAAGCGCGGGATTTTCGTCACCACGTAATCGATGCTCGGTTCGAACGAGGCGGGTGTCGCGCCGCCGGTGATGTCATTCTCCAACTCGTCCAGCGTGTAGCCGACGGCTAGCTTGGCCGCGATCTTGGCGATGGGGAAGCCGGTCGCCTTGGAGGCCAGCGCCGAGGAGCGGGAGACGCGCGGGTTCATCTCGATGACGACGAGACGGCCATCGGCCGGATTGACGGCGAACTGCACGTTGGAGCCGCCGGTCTCGACGCCGATCTCGCGCAGCACCGCGATCGAGGCGTTGCGCATCATCTGGTATTCCTTGTCGGTCAAGGTCAGCGCCGGCGCGACGGTGATCGAATCGCCCGTGTGCACGCCCATCGGATCGATGTTCTCGATGGAGCAGACGATGATGCAATTGTCCGCTCTGTCGCGGACGACCTCCATCTCGTATTCCTTCCAGCCGAGCACGCTCTCCTCGATCAGCACTTCGGTGGTCGGCGAGGCGTCGAGGCCGGACTGGACGATGTCGAAGAATTCGGCCCTGTTGTAGGCGATGCCGCCGCCGGTGCCGCCCATGGTAAAGGAGGGGCGGATGATGGCGGGCAGGCCGACATGGTCGAGCGCCTGGGCGGCGATCGCCATGGCGTGGCTGATGTAGCGCTGCTTGCGGTCGCCTTCGCCCAGGTTCCAGCTTGTTTCCAGCGCATCGAGCGCGGCGTCGAGATTGTCGGGCTTTTCGGCCTTCAGCGCCGCGCGCTCGGCCTCATGCGTCTTGCGGTCGGCATTCTTGACGTCGGTGGCGTTGGCCAGCATCGACTTCGGCGTTTCCAGGCCGATCTTCTTCATCGCCTCGCGGAACAGCGCCCGGTCCTCGGCCTTGTCGATGGCCGTGGCGTCGGCGCCGATCATCTCGACATTATAGCGCTCCAGCACGCCCATGCGGCGCAGCGACAGCGCGGTGTTGAGCGCGGTCTGGCCGCCCATGGTCGGCAGCAGCGCGTCGGGCCGCTCCTTGGCGATGATCTTGGCCACGACTTCGGGGGTGATCGGCTCGATATAGGTGGCGTCGGCCAGTTCCGGGTCGGTCATGATGGTGGCCGGGTTGGAATTGACCAGGATGACGCGGAAACCCTCTTCCTTCAGCGCCTTGCAGGCCTGCGTGCCGGAATAGTCGAACTCGCAGGCCTGGCCGATGACGATGGGGCCGGCCCCGATGATCAGGATCGACTTGATGTCGGTGCGTCTTGGCATCTTTATGAATTCCGTTCGGCGAGCGGCTTGCACGAAAAACCGGGACGGGAGACCCGGCCGGTTGTGCTTGCGATTCTGGTATCAGGCTAGGAGGGCCTTATAGGGAAGAGTTTTGCCTGATGTAACCCCGAAAATGAGGGCAGTAGGGGCAGTAGGGGCAGTAGGGGCAGTAGGGCAGTCACTCCAGGCACTTCACATATTGCCTTACTGCCCTACTGCCCTGTTGCCTTCCAAACTAATGCCCAAACGCCACCGCGTCCGTAATCTCGAATCGCTCCGAGACGCCGACGCGGATCATGCTGAGGCCGCCTTCGCGGGTGAAGCGGAAATCGCTGTCGCCATCGGAGCCGGCGGGCAGTCCGCCGTAGAAGGAGATGACGCGGCTGCCGCCGTCGGGCCAGGTCACGGTGACGTCGGCCTTGTCGCTGCCCTTGTGCTCGACGCTTGCCGCGCAAAGGGTCATCGGCTGGCCGACATTGCGCGCGCAGGGAATTTCAATGGCTGCACCTCCGGCGGTGGCCTCCGCCTGAGGCGGATTCTCCCCAGTGGGCAGCGGTTCATTCGCCACCAGCGCCAGGCCGTAAGCATCCTGCATGGCAACTGCCGCCGCGGATTTCGGCGTGGTTGCAGCCGCGTTGTCGGCTCCGCCCAGCCTCGCCGTCAGGTCGGGCGGCAACGCGGGCGGCGGAGCGGCCGTCGGGCCGGCCGTTGCGTCGAGCGCCTGGCCTCCATCCGCCTGATCCGGATTGGGCAGGGATGCCGGATTGACGGGGTTGAGGTAACGCGCGGGGGTCCAGCCGCTGATTTTCGGGTTCTCGGCCTCGACCTTGCACCATTGGCGGCCATCGACATCGATGCAGCCGAGATTGTTCACGCTGGCGCCGTTGGCCAGACGCGCCTCGGTCTTGCCGATCGGCGATGGCTGGGCGCGGACGTTGAGGAGATCGTCGGGCGCGAGGCCGGTGACGATGGAGATGAACGGCCCATCCTCGGCATGGGCCACCGTCAGAAGCAAAGGAGCGGCGATCAGCGCGAAGAGCGTCGTTCGGAGCATAGACCGGCGCTTCATCGCTTCGCCGTGGCCGATAGATTGCATTACCAAAGGCACCGCCAGATACGAAAACGCCGCCACACGCGAAGCCGATTTTATAGGCGACGACGCTGCGCCATGTCCAGAAGCGAGATTTTCTTCCGGCAGGGACGGAGCTGCGTGAGGGCGATGATCGGAGAGCGGGGAGAGAGCTCAGCCGGGCGGCATGAATGCAAGCGCATTCAGCCGGGAATGCAAAGAGCATTCAGCCTGGCGGCATGAATGCAAAAAGCATTCAGCCGGGCATGAAGCCGGTTCGCAGCGCATGGGCCCATTCGGGCCGTCCCGCCTGTTCGGCTTGGCTGGCGGCCGCCTCGTGATCGTAGTCGACGGCGATGGCCTCGAAACGGTCGGGCCGGCCGGGCTCGCCTGAAGTGACGATGCCATAGCGCGCATGCGGCGCGCCCTGCTCGGAGGAATGCGCCGGCGGCGTCGAGTCTTCATAGGCGGGACAGCCGACGCTGCCCGGGTTGAAGATCACCGGACCGCCGGGCAAGCGGATCAGTTCGGCCCGGTGGCTATGGCCGCACAGGGCCAGGCGGCAGGCCGGATCGAGCGCCTTCAACCGCCGCCGGATCGCCGCCAGCGGCGCACGCACCAGCCGGCCATCGGTGATCGCATCGAGCAGGTATTTCTCGTCATGATCGGGCCTGGCATGGAAAGCGATCACGCCGGGCGCGATCTCCAGCGTCAGAGGCTGGGCGAACAGCACCTCGCGCTGCGCCCCGGTCAGCCGTTCCCGCGCGTAGATGTCGGAGGCCCACATGGTCTCATCGGCCGGATCGGCGGCGACGCGGCGGTCATGATTGCCGCGCACGGTCCGCAGGTCCAGCGCTTCCAGCCGCGCAAACGTCTCGCGCGGCCAGAGCGGACCCGAAACGCTGTCGCCGAGATTGACCGTGATATCCGCGCCGCCGCGCCGCTCGAGGTCGGCGAGCACGGCGTCAAGCGCCAGCACATTGCCATGGATATCGGCGAGGACAGCGATGCGCATGGGGAGCTCCGGTTGTGAGGCAGCGTTTCCTCTCCCCACTTCCGTGGGGGCGAGAACCCAGATCCCGCGAGTCAGGCCGTCACTTCGATATCATGGCCGCCGACCGCCGGCAGCGCCGGATCGTCGCCTGCGGCGGCAATAATGCTGTCGAGCAGGCCGGGGAAGCGGGCATCGAGATCGGCGCGGCGCAGCGTGATCATGCGGTTGGTGCCGGCCACTTCTGCGCGAGTCACGCCGGCCTCGCGCAGCTTTGCCAGGTGGTAGCTCAGATTGGTCTTCGAGGCGAGATCGAGGAATTTGCTGCAGTTCAGCGGCACGCCTTCCTTGCTGGCGAGATAACGCACGATCGCCAGCCGCGTCGGGTCGCCGAGCACGGCGAGCACGATCGGCAGGCTGATCTGGTCCGTATTGGGATGTGGCAGGCTCATGGCTGCAACCTAAGCACAGTTCCGGCCGATTTCAACGCACCCGCTCCGCGTCTGCCGTGCACCCCGCTCTCCCTTTCACGACCGTGCTGACACAGGGCTGTCAGGATGGTTGTGCTATTTTTCCCTGGCTTCATTGACATCCTGCCGGGCTATGTCCAATTGTTCAATAACTTTTGAACTAAGGACACATCGCCATGGACAAGCGGATTTTCTGGCTTGCGCTCGGATCGTTTGCGATCTCGACCGAAGGCTTCGTCATCTCCAGCCTTCTGCCCGACATCGCCAGGGATGCCGGCATCTCCGTTCCGCTCGCCGGCACGCTGATCACCGCCTTCGCGCTCGCCTATGCGGTCGGCACGCCGATCCTGGCGACGCTGACCGGCGAATGGGACCGGCGCCGCGTCATCCTGTGGACGCTGGTGTTCTTCGTCATTGGCAACGTTGCCGCGGCCTTGAGCTCCTCCTTCGAAGTGCTGCTCGCCGCGCGCATCATCATGGCGCTGTCGTCTGGCCTGTTCGCGGCGACCGCGCAAGGCACGGCGGTGGCGCTGGTCGATGACCATCACCGGGCCCGCGCCATTGCCGTCGTCGTCGGCGGCACCACGGTGGCGGTAGCGGTGGGCGCCCCGCTCGGCGCGCTGGTCGCGGCGATAGCCGGCTGGCGCGGCACGTTCTATGCCATTGCAGGCCTCGGCGCGCTCGCCGGCGCCATCCTCTGGTATCGGCTGCCGCGCGGCATCATCGGCACCAAGCTGCCGCTGAAGCGCCGGCTGGCGGCGGCAATGCGTCCCGGCGTGATGCCGATCCTGGTGACGACCACACTTGCCCTCATCGGCGCCTTCACCGTGTTCAGCTTCATCGCGCCGCTGGCCATCGAAGCCAGCGGGCTCTCCCCGATAGCGCTGCCCGGCATGCTGCTCGCCTTCGGCGTCGGCGCCGTCATCGGCAACATCGCCGGCGGCCAGGCCGCAGACCGCTTCGGCGCTACGCGCACCGTCGGCTGGTCGCTGGCGCTGAGCGCTGCCATGCTCGTCACCTTCTCGCTGATCCCGGCCTTTCTGCCGCATCATCTCGCCGGGCCGGCGCTGATGGGCATGATGGTGCCATGGGGCATCGTCGGCTGGGCCTTCCCGCCGGCGCAGGCGAGCCGCATCATCAAGCTCGCCCCGGACGCTGCCCCGATCGTGCTGTCGCTCAACGCCTCCGCGCTCTATCTCGGCGTGGCGCTCGGCGCGGTGGTTGGCGGCGCCGTGCTGCGCTATGGCGGGCCGGCCGATCTCGGCCTCATCGCGGCCGTCTTCCCCGTCGTCGGGCTCGGCATCGTGCTGGCCGGCCGGATGCTGGCGCGGCCGGTCGCCATGCCGGCGGAGTAGAGGGCGCCGAGCTTTTCGTCACTGGTTCTTTCGCGGCCGCTTCAGCTGGAGGGAGCGGCCGCCCGCGTTTCGAGGTCCAGAGAGGCCACAGCATCCAGCGTCGCACGCAGCTTCGCGGCTTGCTCCGCGCCGATCATCTCCTCGAAGCGCTGCTGTGCGACACTCCACAGCTTGATCGCCTCTTCGAGCTTGGCCTGGCCGTGCGGCGTCAGCCGGACGCGCTTGACGCGGCGATCGTCCTTGTCGGGGAAGGTTTCGACATAGCCGTCGCGGACCAG
The DNA here is from genome assembly GCF_006442695.1 of Mesorhizobium sp. B2-3-7. Lineage (NCBI taxonomy): Bacteria > Pseudomonadati > Pseudomonadota > Alphaproteobacteria > Hyphomicrobiales > Phyllobacteriaceae > Mesorhizobium > Mesorhizobium sp. B2-3-7. The sequence goes on from NZ_VFVV01000007.1 coordinate 240,826, forward strand.
CGGCTTCAGCGTATGGCCGAGCGCCGAGAGATCCATGATCAGCGCCTCGGCAACGGTCCCCATCGCCGGTTCGCTGCTGGCACTGATCTGAAAGAGCAGGCCAAATTGCGTGCCTTTCAGCCCGGAAGGCGCAAGCGCGTCGTCGTAGAAGCGGCCGAGCCTGCGCGCGGTGCGCCGCAAGGTGGCATTGTTGCACCGGCTGAATCCCGGTTGCTGAAGATCGGTCATGTCAACTCCTCGCTGGCAAAGCCTGTGCCAGCCTGCCGCAGAAATAGTTTTCGCGGCCGCCGTTGACAAGATAGTGGCATATACCTACTTCGCCGAAAGTGGCATATGCCACCAATTGACGATCGAGAAGCTCGGCAGCCGGCGCATCCGTCGAAGCCGACTAGAGCGAAGAGCGCGAAAGGAACAGGACAATGAACAAGAATGAGAACAAGGGCACCGCCGTCATCACCGGCGCTTCCTCCGGCATCGGCGCTGTCTATGCCGACCGGCTGGCGGGGCAGGGCTATGACCTGGTGCTGGTGGCGCGCCGCGCGGACCGGCTCGAGGAATTGGCTGAAAGGCTGCGCTATGCCTATAGCCGCAAGGTCAGCGTGATCAGTGCCGATCTGGCCGACGACGATGATGTGCGGCGGGTGGAGCGGGCGGTATCGACGGATGACAGCGTCACGCTGTTGGTCAACAATGCCGGGCTTGGCGGTGCGCAGGTGGTTGCGACGGCGGACGCCGATGCGGCTGAACGCATGATCAAGGTCAATGTGATCGCCCTGACGCGGTTGACGCGTGCTGTGCTGCCGGGATTTCTCGCGCGCAACCGCGGCGCTATCGTCAACATCGCCTCGGTGCTGGCCTTCGACACCTCGTTCGGCGGCATCTACAGCGGCACCAAGGCCTATGTCGTCAACTTCACCGAAGCCCTGCAGCGCGAGGTCGCCGGCACCGACGTCCAGGCGCAGGTGGTGCTGCCGGGGGCGACCCGGACCGATTTCTGGGAAGTCGCGGGAAGCGATATCGACCAGCTTCCGAAGGAAATCATCATGACCGCCGACGATATGGTCGATGCTGCCCTTGTCGGCCTGGCCAGGGGCGAAGCCGTCACCGTGCCCGCGCTTGCCGATACGGCCAAGCTGGACGCCTTCCTTGGCGCCCGGCAGACCTTCTACGGCAGCCTGCACGCCGACAAGCCAGCCGCACGCTACGCGGCTTGACAGGATTCGGGTTCCTCGCCTCGCCTTGCGGGGGCGAGGAACCCAGGTTCTGCAGGCCCATCTTACGCCTGCCGCCACATCGGAATGATCGATGCCGCCAGCACCAGGCCGAGCAGGATATTGAGCGCGCGCCATTGCTGCTCGGTCTTCAGCAGCCGGGCGAGCAGCATGCCGGCCACACACCATAGCGACAGCGAGAAGGCGGCGGTGAGGCCGAAGGTGGAGCCGAGCAGCAGGGCCAGCCGCGCCGGCCCGTCGGCGAGTGCGGCGAAGGATGCCGCGGCTCCAAGCCCCATCGCCCAGCCCTTGGGGTTCAGCCACTGAATGCCGGCACCGCCGAGAAAACTGTTCGGTTTGATCATCGTCACATCGAGCTTGGGCGCCCCCGCACGGCCGATCTTGAGCGCCAGCCAGACGAGGTAGAGCGAGCCGGCGATCTTCATGGCAAGCTGCAAGGACGGCATGGCGAGAAGCAGGCCGGCCAGCCCGGCGGCCGCCGCCCCGGTGACTGTGGCTAGGCCGGCCGCGCTGCCGACCACCAGCGGGATGGAGCGGCGAAAGCCGAACTGCGCGCCCGACGCCGTCGACAAGGTGGTGGCGATGCCGGGCGTGCTGGTCGCCACCAGGGCGAACAGGATCAGCGGGATGACGGGTTGGAGCATGCGGCGTCCTCTGTCGAAGGCCCCATGTTAAATGCAGCCGCATATCAGTAAATGCAATGTTTACGATGACAGGCATTAGTATCTATAATGCAGGACATGATCCGCAACCTCGATACGACGCTCATGCGCACCTTCGTCACCGTCGCCGACAAGGCCAGCATGACGGCGGCGGCCAATGCGCTGCACCTGACGCAAGGCGCCGTCAGCCAGCAAGTCCGGCGGCTGGAGGAGGCGCTCGGCCGCAGCCTGTTCGAGCGCGACCGGCGCGGCTTGCGGCTGACCTCTTCCGGCGAGCGGCTGTTCGGCAAGGCAAAGCGGCTGCTCAGCCTCAACGACGAGATCTGGGCCGAAATGGCTGCCAATGTCGTGGCCGGCCAGGTGCGGTTCGGCGTGCCTTACGACCTCGTCGGCACGACGCTGGCGCCGGTGCTGAAAGGCTATGCGCAAACCTATCCGCAGGTCGAGATATCGCTGGTCTGCGCCTCCTCGCCGGAACTGGCCGCGGCGCTCGCGGCCGGCACCATCGACCTGGCGGTCATCGAGGAACGGGTGGGGGCATCGGATGGCGAGTGCCTCGCCATCGATCGGCTGGTGTGGGTCGGCGCCAAGGGCGGTGTCGCGCGCGCCAAGCGCCCCCTACCGGTCTCGATGGTCGCCGACAGCTGCGCCTTCCGGCCGGTTGTGCTTTCGGCGCTCCACGAGCATGGGCTGGAATGGCGCACCGTGTTCGAGAACGGCAATATCGACGCGACGACCGCGACGGTGCGCTCCGACCTGGCCGTCACCATTTGGCTGGCCTCCACGGTGCCGGCCGATCTCGACATATTGCCGTCCGGGTCCGGCCTGCCGCCGCTGCCGAATTTCTCGATCAACCTGCATCTGCCGAGGCACGGCGTCGGCCCGGCGGCGCAAGCGTTCGCACGGCACATACGCGACGGGCTGGCGCGCCGGCCGCAGGCGGCTTGAGGGACTTCTCAGAACCTGGTTTCTCTCCTCCACGTTCGTGGAGGAGAGGAAAAGAAGCGTTTACTTCCAGGTCCTGCGCCGCTCGAGCTCGGCGTCGGATGGCTCCCCCGTGACAAAGGAACCGGTCCTGATTTCGCCGGCGCGCTCGTAGATCGCCATGATGACGCCGGTGCTGGAAGTCTGCGAGCGGGTCAGCTTGAAGGCAGCCGGCATCGCGTCATCGCCGAACAGCCGCTTGCCCTTGCCCAGCAACAGCGGGAAGATCATCAGCCGAATCTCGTCGATCAGCCCGTTGGCGAGCAAGGTCTGGATCAGATTGGCCGATCCCTGGATGAGCAGGTCAGGTCCATCTTCCTGTTTGAGGCGGCGCAACGCCGGGACGATATCAGGCCCAAGCGATTGCGTGTTCTGCCAGGTGAGCGAATCCGGACGATGCGTCGCCACATATTTGTTCGCAGGGTTGAAGGCATCCGCGATCGGATCTTTCTGATACGGCCAGTACGCGGCGAATATGTCGTAGGTTCTGCGGCCGAGCAAGAGGGCGAAGGGCTTGGAGAATAGTTCATCCATCGCCGCGCCCGCCACTTCGTCAAAATAGTGGAACGTCCAGCCGCCGAACTTGAAGCCGCCGACGGGATCCTCCTCCGGGCCGCCCGGCGCCTGCATGACGCCGTCGAGGCTGACGAATGTCGCCGCTATGATCTTTCTCATGGGATGCTCCTCCTGTTTCGATCCATGCCGTCAGGGCCGGACTTCAGTCCAAGGACGGATGACTGGCTGGCCGTCCGACAGGCCCTGCCGAATTTCGGTTCGTCAGCCCCGAGGCCGCGCATCGAGGCTGCGTGACGAAAACCAGACATGCTCAAAGATCGCGGTGGCGGTGCGGTCCGGCAACTTGTCCGCCGTCAGCCAGATCGAGCGGCTGCGCGCGGCCTGGTCGCGCGTCGGGATTTTTGCCGCGGGGCTTGCAATCGACGCGCCGGAGCAAGGGATGAACCAGGAGCGCATGAAAGGGTCGCAGGCAAAACCTTTTTCGGTGCGGGTCACCAGAACGGCCAGGGGAACGCGCTCGGCCGGGCGCCACGGGAAGATCATGCGGCCGTCCGGCTTCAGCGCCTTGAGCCAGCCGGGCGGAGGTGCCGCGACGCCGGCATTGACATAGATGGCCTCCGATGGCGGCAAGTCCGATGTGACGGCATCGCCAGGAATGACAGTGACATTCTCGTAGGCCGCAAGGTTTGCCTTTGCCCGCGAGGCAAGATCGGCGTCCAGTTCGAAGGCGGCAACGGTGCCACCAGGTGAAACCAACTTGGCCAGCAAAGCGGTGTAGTAGCCGGTGCCGGCGCCGATGTGAGTGACAGCCTCGCCGGGCCTGGGCGCGAGTTTCCCGATCCACATGGCGTGCAGGAACGGCTCGCCATTGTTGATGCCCTTGTCGGCATCGAGCACCACCAGCACGTTCTGGTAGATGAAGCGCGGGTCGGCGCTCGGCGTCTCGATAACGCCTTTGCCGGCGACGATCGTCCATGGGCCGGGACCGAGAAACGCCTCGCGCGGCACGGCCGCGAACACCTCTTCAAGACGCGGATCGGCGGAATGCGCCTGGGCAGCCATCAGCTTGGCATAGAAGCTTCGGGATTGGGCTATCGTCGTCATGACAGACCGAAAAATAGCGCGGGTCGCGTCTTTGTCGCGGCCGATCTCAGCCGATCCCGAATAGCGTGTCGTAGAGCAGCTTGAAGTTGAGCAGCAGGATGATGGCGGCGACCACCCAGGCGAGCGCCGCAACGGCGCGCGGAATGGCGAGATTGCCCATCGTCTTCCTGTCGGAGACGAACTGCACCAGCGGGATCACCGCGAAGGGCAGCTGCATCGACAGGATCACCTGGCTGAACACCAGCAACTGGCCAGTGCCCTTTTCACCATAGAGCGCGGTGACGACCACGACGGGGATGATGGCGAGGCCGCGCGTCAGCAGGCGCCGCGCCCATTGCGGGATGCGCAGGCGCAGGAAGCCTTCCATGACGATCTGGCCGGCAAGCGTGGCGGTCACCGTCGAGTTCAGGCCGGAGGCGAGCAGCGCCACGGCAAACAGGATCGAGGCGATGCTCAGGCCGAGCAGCGGCGACAGCAGTTCGAAAGCCTGGCCGATCTCGGCGACGTCCTGATGGCCGGTGTTGTGGAAGGCGACCGCCGACACGATCAGGATCGAGGCGTTGACGAACAGGGCCAGCATCAGGGCGATGGTCGAGTCCGTCGTTGCCCATTTGATGGCGTCGCGCTTGCCCTCGTCGGTGCGTTCATAGGCGCGGGTCTGCACGATTGAGGAGTGCAGATAGAGATTGTGCGGCATGACGGTGGCGCCGATGATGCCGATGGCGATGTAGAGCATCGCCGGATTGGTGACGATTTCGGATGACGGCACGAACATCGAATGCAGGATCGTGCCGGCCGGCGGCGCGGCGACGAAGATCTGGATGGCAAAGCAGCTGAAGATGATGATCAGAAGCGCGATGACGAAGGCTTCGAGATAGCGGAAGCCCTTGTTCATCAACAAAAGCACCAGGAAGGCGTCGAGCGCGGTGAGCATGGCGCCGCCGATCAGCGGAATGCCGAACAGGAGCTGCAGCGCGATCGCGGTGCCGATCACTTCGGCGAGGTCGCAGGCGATGATGGCGAGCTCGCAGGCGATCCACAGCACGAAGTTCACCGGACGCGGGTAGTAGGCGCGGCAGGCCTGGGCGAGGTCGCGGTCAGTGGCGATGCCGAGACGCGCGGCCAGCGCCTGCAGCAGGATCGCCATCAGGTTGGACAGCATGATGATGAACAGCAGCGTGTAGCCGAACTGGGCGCCGCCGGCGAGGTCTGTCGCCCAGTTGCCCGGGTCCATATAGCCGACCGAGACCATGTAGCCCGGCCCCATGAAGGCAAACAGGCGACGGAACCAGACGCCCGAATTCGGCACGGCGATCGAGGAATTGACCTCGCGCAGACTCGGCTGCTCGTCGCCTGGCCTGTCGAACCGCCACGCGGGTCTGGCTATGGCGGTGGCGTCGGTCTCGGACATGGCGAATTCCGCTTGATGCAATGGATGATGTCTCCTATCTATGTCGCGGCTCAACATTATGCAATATGCTATATTTCATTGATCATGCTTTTGTGATGTGATCGATCGTGCTCCGACGCGGCGGCGATGCGGTTGCGCCTGGGCCCGAATGCAAATAAACGCCAGGATTGTGGGGGCCCGTGCTATGAATGCGGGCCGATTCAATCTTCGGGCAGCCAAGGAGGAGCGCATATTGGCGCTGAAGAACAGACCGGTCCCGCGTGAGCCGCTGCCCGATGCCGATGTCCATTCGGAAGGGTTCCGGCAGACGCGCGAAGCGCGCCGCAGCGCGCTGGTCGAGGACTATGTCGAGTTGATCGCCGACCTGATCGAGGACGGCAACGAGGCTCGCCAGGTCGACATCGCGGCCAGGCTGGGGGTCGCCCAACCGACAGTGGCCAAGATGCTGACCAGGCTGTGTGCCGACGGGCTGGTCTCCAGAAAGCCTTATCGCGGCGTGTTCTTGACCGAAGCAGGTCGCAAGGTCGCGGAAGAGAGCCGCATTCGCCACCAGACGGTGGAGGCTTTTTTGCGTTCGCTCGGCGTCAGCGCCGAGACGGCGCGCATCGATGCCGAGGGCATAGAGCACCATGTCAGTGCCGAGACACTGGAAGCGTTCCGCAAGGCGATGACGGCGGGCTAGGGACTTTGCCAAGCCGTTGGCTCGTTTCGCCGGCGATGCCATAGACATTCCACAGTCGCGGCCAGAGCAGCGGAGCCAACATGCCAGCACGGCCACGGCTGCGAAAAATGCTGTGACTTGGCGCAACCATTGAGATAATTGTTTATGAGGTGGAGCCGGCCTCACGCCGGATCGATCAATAAATTCGCAGCGCGGGGAGTTGCCATGCTCTGGAGAGGCCGTCGTCAGAGTGACAATGTCGAGGACCAGCGCAGCAGCGGCGGCGGCGGATTTGGTGGCGGCGGACCCGGCCAGTTCCGCATTCCGATCGGCGGCAGCAGCGGCCGCGGCATGTCGCTCTCAACCATCATCATCCTCGTCGTGCTCTATTTCGGCCTGAAAGCCTTCGGCATCGATCCGATCCAGGTGCTGAGCGGCGGCGGTGGAGGCCTGCTGCCTGGCGGCGGCGAGATAACCGACAACAGCGGCAGCCAGGACGGCGGCGCCGGCGCGCCGGCTTCCGACGAGATGAAGCAGTTCGTGGCAACCGTGCTGGCCGAGACCGAGGACACATGGACCGGCATTTTCAAGGCCAATGGACTGACCTATGAGGACCCCAAGCTGGTGCTGTTCAGCGGGCAGATCCGCTCGGCCTGCGGCTTCGCCTCGTCGGCGGCCGGACCGTTCTATTGTCCCGGCGACCACAAGGTCTATCTCGACATGACATTCTTCCAGCAGCTGGACCAGCAGTTCGGCGCCTCGGGCGAGTTCGCGCGGGCCTATGTGATCGCGCATGAGGTCGGCCATCACGTGCAGAATCTGACCGGCATCATGTCCAAATTCAACCAGATGCGGCAAAGCATGGGCGAGGCCGAAGCCAATCAAATGTCGGTGCGCGTCGAGCTTCAGGCCGACTGCTTCGCCGGCGTCTGGGCGCATTACACGGCGCAGAAGGGCATATTGGAGCAAGGCGATATGGAAAGCGCGCTCAATGCCGCCAGGCAGATCGGCGACGATACGCTGCAGAAGAAGATGCAGGGCTACGTAGTGCCGGAAAGCTTCAACCACGGCACGTCGGCGCAGCGGCAGACCTGGCTGGCGCGCGGCTACAAGAGCGGCAAGCTTTCCGACTGCGATACGTTCAACAACCCGATCTGAGCATCCGGTTCTTTCACGGGTGACCTGACGGCAAGGATGTCGTCAGGGGGTGTCAGGATGCGAACGTCCTGCTTGTTCCCTCATTGTTCCTGACGGCCTGCTCGCCTATAAGTGCCTCCGCCTGCGCGCCAGGCGCCGGGAAGGAGCAGACGAAACCATGATCGATCCCAAAACCGCCAAGCGGGGGCTTGCGCTCGTCTTCACGACGCTGCTCCTCGACATCATCGGATTCGGCATCATCATGCCGGTGCTGCCGGCCTACCTGCAAGAATTGACCGGCGTCGGCGTCTCGGAGGCGGCGATCGAGGGCGGATGGCTGTTCTTCGTCTATGCGGCCATGCAGTTCTTCTTCGCGCCCGTCATGGGCGGGTTGAGCGACCGGTTCGGCCGGCGGCCGATCCTTCTCGCCTCCGTGCTGACGTTTTCCATCGACAATCTGATCTGCGCCATAGCCTGGTCCTACCCGATGCTGTTCATCGGGCGCGTGCTGGCCGGCATTTCGGGCGCCAGCTATTCGACCACATCAGCCTTCATCGCCGACATCTCGAACGATGAGAACCGGGCCAAGAATTTCGGCCTGCTCGGCATCGCCTTCGGCGTCGGCTTCGTCATCGGGCCCGTCCTTGGCGGACTGCTCGGCACCTTCGGGCCGCGCGTGCCGTTCTATTTCGCCGCCGGACTTGCCTTGGTGAACTTCCTGATCGCGCTGTTCCTGCTGCCCGAAACGCTCGATGAAAAGCACCGCCGCCGCTTCGAGTGGAAGCGCGCCAACCCAGTCGGCACGCTTCTGCAGATGCGCCAATATCAAGGCATTGGCTGGATCGGGCTCGTCTTCTTCCTGATGACGCTCGGCCACATGATGTATCCGGCGGTCTGGTCGTTCGTCTCCAACTATCGCTATGGCTGGAACGAGCAGCAGATCGGTTTTTCGCTCGGCGCTTTCGGCCTGTGCGGAGCCATCGTCATGGCAACGGTGCTGCCACGCATCATTCCCAGGCTTGGCGAGTGGAGGACGGCGGTGATCGGTCTGGCGTTCACGGCGCTCAGTGCTTTCGGCTACGCCTTCGCGACGCAGGGTTGGATGATTTATGCGGTGATCGTCGTCGGCTGCCTGGAAGCGCTGGCCGACCCGCCGCTCAGGAGCCTCGCCGCCGCCAAGGTGCCGCGTTCGGCGCAGGGTGAACTACAAGGCGCGATGACGTCGATCTTCTCGATCACATCGATCGTCACGCCGCTGCTCTATACCGCGATCTTTTCCTGGTTCACCGGGCCAAGCGCGCCAGTGACCTTCGGCGGTGCGCCTTACCTGGTTGGCGCGGTTTTCCTAGTGCTGGCGCTCGTTGTCTTCGTTACGAAAGTGGCGAGGCCTGCGGCACTCGGAACCGTCACCAAAGGCGTCGCGGAAGATGGGGCACGAATATGAGGATCTGTCGGAACTAAGCCCGTTCGGCCAGCAGTTCCTCGCCGCGCTTTTCGCGGATCAGGTTGACGAAGCGGCGGAACAGATAATGCGAATCCTGCGGGCCGGGCGAGGCCTCGGGGTGGTGCTGGACCGAGAATACCGGCCGGCCTGTCAGCGCGATGCCGCAATTCGAGCCGTCGAACAGCGAGACATGGGTTTCCTCGACGCCTGACGGCAGCGAGTCGGCGTCGACGGCAAAGCCGTGGTTCATCGAGACGATCTCGACCTTGCCTGTAGTGTGGTCCTTGACCGGATGGTTGGCGCCGTGATGGCCCTGATGCATCTTGGCGGTCTTGCCGCCCAGCGCCAGCGCCAGCATCTGGTGGCCGAGGCAGATACCGAACACCGGAATCTCGGTCCTGAGCAGGTCCTGGATGACCGGCACGGCGTAGGCGCCGGTGGCTTCAGGGTCGCCGGGGCCGTTGGACAGGAAGATGCCGTCCGGCTGCATGGCGAGGATTTCCTCGGCGCCGGTCTTGGCCGGAACCACGGTCACCTTGGCACCAAGCCCCGCAAGCAGGCGCAGGATGTTGCGCTTGACGCCATAGTCGATGGCGACGACATGCATGGAGGGCTCGTCCTGTTCGCCAAAGCCCTCGTCCCACACCCAAGGCGTCTCGCGCCACACCGAGGACTGGCCTGACGTGACCTCCTTGGCGAGGTCGAGGCCGATCAGGCCGGACCACGCGGCGGCGCGGCGTTTCAGGTCGTCAAGATCGAAGACGCCGTCGGGCGCATGCGCGATAACGGCGTTGGGCATGCCCTTTTCGCGGATCAACGCGGTCAACGCGCGGGTGTCGATGCCCGAGAGGGCGACGATGCCGCGCTTCTTCAGCCATTGATCGAGATGGCCGGCAGCGCGGTAGTTGGAGGGATTGGTGACATCGGCCTTGAACACGGCGCCGACGGCACCGGCGCGAGCAGCCGGATTGAGGTCCTCGATGTCTTCGCCGTTGGTGCCGATATTACCGACATGCGGGAAGGTGAAGGTGACGATCTGGCCGGCATAGGACGGATCGGTCAGGATCTCCTGATAGCCGGTAAGCGCGGTGTTGAAGCAGACCTCGGCGACCGCCGAACCCGTTGCGCCGAGACCGCGACCCTCAATGATGGTGCCGTCGGCCAGCACCAGCAATGCCGTCGGTTTCTCGGTGGCCCAAGCGGGGGTGGACGCGGTGTCGGCCATGGCGGCACTCCTATCAGGCCGCGCGCTTCAAACAGGCCCGGCGGGCTATTTGCGCGGCAAACGGCGCGGAGCGGCGAATTCGCTGCCTCCACGCACTCAAGCTTCAGTTCATGCAAGGCCCAGTACATAGGGGAAGGGGGCAGGTCGGTCAATGATGATGGGAAATGCCGCTACGATTTATTTCATTGAGCAATATCATAGGCTTGCCTCGACATATCAGGGTTTGCGTTGGTCCGCACCGGGCGCTATTGTCCGCGCCGACCGAAGGAGAGAGCACGATGCGCGCAAAAATCGCCGAATCCCTGAAGAGCGCGATGAAGGCGCAGGACAAGCACCGGCTGCCGACATTGCGGCTGATCCAAGCCGCCATCCACGATCGCGATATCGCCAATCGCGGTGCCGGCAAGGAACCGGCCAGCGACGAGGCGATCCTGCAGATCCTGGCCAAGATGGTGAAGCAGCGCGAAGAATCGGCCAAGGCCTTCGAAGACGGCAAGCGTCCGGAACTGGCCGCGCAGGAGCGCAGCGAGATGGAGATCATCCGCGATTTCCTGCCGACGCAGCTCGACGATGCCGCCATCACCGCCGCGGCGCGCGAGGCGATCGCGGCGACCGGTGCCGCCAGCCAGAAGGACATGGGCAAGGTGATCGCGGCACTGAAGCAGAAATATGCCGGCCAGATGGATTTCGGCAAGGCAAGCGGCATCATCAAGGGGCTTTTGCAATAGTCGGCGCGTCGAGCGCGAGCGCCAGCGCTCGCCTGCCTATAAAACAACCTTCTGGGGCTCCAACGCGTGGCGCAATGCTGGCGCCTCCTGCTGGATATGATCCCACAAACGGTTGGCGACCGGCCCGTGGGGACGGTCGCGGCGACGCGCAACCACCAGTTCGTCGGTGCGGCCCGGCATATGAGGGCCGGCGATGGACCGCAGGCGTCCATCACGCAGCTCCTCCTCGATCAGGAAGCGTGGCAGGTGGCCCCAGCCGAGGCCCTGCAGGATGATCTCCTTCTTCATGCCCTGGTCGGCGACCAGGCATTGCGGCGCGCCTTCGACCATGAAGTAGTCTTGTTGCGGTGAATGGCGGGCAGTGTCGCGCATCACGCATTGGGTGAGCGCCTGCATCTGGTCGGGTGTGATCGGCGGCTCGATGCGCTCCGGCAGAAAGCCCGGTGCCACCACGGGAATGAACGGCACCTTGCACAAATCGATCCATTCCACCCGCGCATCGCCCTTGTCGATCCAGTGCAGGACCAGATCGGCCTCGTCGTCGAAAAGGCGTTCCCAAGGGCCGCCGACGGCCTCGAAGTGCAGGTGCAGACGCGTGCCGGGACATTGCGCGAAGAACCGCCCGAGCAGGCCCAGCACCTGCGGTCGTGGGCATAGGTCGCCGATCACCACATGGATTTCGCTTTCTTCGCCCATCGAGAGCTGGGCGGCATGCACGCGCAGGCCTTCCAGTTCGCGCAGCAGCGATTGCGCCCGGCGGTGGAACGACAGCCCGGCCTCGGTCGGGCGCACGCGATAGCCGCTGCGGTCCAGGAGAACGAGGTCGAGCTGCCGTTCCAGCTTGGCGACAGCGGCGAATACAGCCGGGTGTGAACGATGCAACAGGGCCGCCGCCGGCTGAAAGCCGCCGGTGCGGATCACGGCGTCGAAGCACTGCAGGTCGTGCAAGGTGAATTCAGCCATGTCAGCTTTGATTACAGAGATTGTCCTGACTTTGTAATATCAACAAACCAACGATCTGACTACGCTCTGTCATTCAACCCTTCCAGAAGGATCTTTCATCATGAGTGAGCTGAATTTTGTGACTGTTGGCGACGGCACGCGCATCGCCTACCGTTTCGACGGCGATGCGCGAAAGCCGGTTCTGATGCTGTCGAACTCCATCGGCACCACGCTGCATATGTGGGATGGACAGGTCGGCGAGTTGTCCAGGCATTTCCATCTTCTGCGCTATGATTTTCGCGGCCATGGCGGATCGAGCGTGCCGGCCGGCGCCTATTCGCTCGATCGGCTCGGCGGCGACGTGATCGAACTGCTCGACGCGCTCGGCCTTGGCCGCGTGCATTTCCTCGGCCTGTCGCTGGGCGGCTTCGTCGGGCAATGGCTCGGCATCCACGCGCCGGAGCGGATCGACCGGCTGATCCTGAGCAACACCTCGTCGCATCTCGGACCGGCAAGCTATTTCGACGAGCGCATTGCCGCCGTCCGGCAGGCGCCCGACATGGCCGAAACCGCCGAAACGTTCCTCAACAATTGGTTCCCGGCAAAAATGGTGGCGGCCAACGAGCCCGTCATCGAGGAATTTCGCGCCATGCTGCTCGCCATCGACCGGCAAGGCCTGGCGGGCCTCTTTGCGGCGGTGCGCGACGCCGACCTTCGCCGCACCGTGGCGCTGATCTCGCGGCCGACGCTGGTGATCGCCGGCGAGCACGACACGGTGACGGCGGCCAGCCACAGCGAACTGATCGCCGCGGCGGTGCCCGGCGCGAAACTGGTCGTCCTGCCGGCGGTTCACCTGTCGAATGTCGAATATCCATCCGGTTTCATGCAGGCGGTGTTCGATTTTCTGCGCTGAGGGATGCGATCCCGTAGACCCCGCATCCCCGGAGCCGGGACGGACCTCACGGCTCCTTGCAGATCGGCACCGGCTGCGGCGGCGGTGCCGGGTGGTCCTTCCTGTATTGGGCAATGATCGGCTCGAGCGTCTTTCGCGGCCAGAATTTCGGCGTGCCGATTTCCTTCAGGCAGGATGCGTTCCAATAGGGGCCAGCGTCCGACAGCGAACGGCCCGCCGCCACGATTTGCGCAACGGCGGCGATGTCGCGCGATTCAGGGTAGATGTAGAGCGTCGTCGGATTGTCCTTCACCATCGGGATGATCTGCTGCGCATCCGCCGCCGACCAACTGGTGCAGCCATTGCTGCGGCCGCCGGCATAATCCACCAGCTTGCCGAACGGCACGTAGCCGTCATGGTCGGCATGCGAACTGGCCGGATCTTTGCGAAGACACATTCCCTTCAGCACTTCCGCCGGATGCCCGCCGATCACGCGCTGCCTGGCGTTCGCGGCCTCGCCCTCGCCATCGAACTGCACGAAGGTACGCATGAAAGCCACGTCTTGCTTCGCTGCGGTGCGATGATAGCCCTTGAACGAGGTTATCGCCTCGCCGGTCATATAGGCGCCGCCGGCGGTTAGTGACGAATCCAGCGCATTGCCGAAGTTCTTCGCGCAGCGCTTGCCATTGGCGAAATCTGCGACGCCCTTCAGATTCCGGCCGCTGCCGTGGCCCGCCGAAACGGCGCGAAACGCCTGGCTGGCCTCGCAGATGATGTAATAACGGTGACCCAGTTTGTTGTTGCCCAGATCGCTAGGGCGCGTCGCATCCATGGCGAAGTAGCAGGGATTGTTAACGGCTCCTGCGCCGACTTTCTTCAGGTAAAGCGCTCGGGCCCGCTCCAGGACCACAGCTGAGATCTGGCCATCACCTTCGCCGACATGGGCCTGCAGCCAGGCCGGAATGGCCGAGGGCGCGGCAAAGGACCGTGCCGTCAAAGCGACGACAACGAGGAAGAGGCTGGCGACGACACCCAGCGGGATAGATCTCAACCGCACCAGACCCGTTCTCCTGTCGAAGCGTTTGTGTTTTGGCGGTGAATCACCCCCGGCACGATCATAAATCGGCTTATGCCGGCCGGCGAAACACATCTTGTTCAGCATTCCCGGCACGTATGCGCGTTTTCGACCGGTCAGCATTGGGGTATTGTCTGATTCCGGCGCGCCCACGCCTCCTCCCTCCGTCGGGAAAGCATCATTCATGCGGGGCAATCCGATCATCGAACCGACTGTTCGAGCACCAAGCATAAGGAGGGGTTGCGAAGACTGCTCGCACCAGGAGGTTTGCGATGATTGCGCCCATTTACCATCTGAAGCGTCAAGCCAGGCTGTTGTCCCGCAAGGAGAAGATTCCGCTCCATCAGGCGCTTGACCGTGTTGCAGCCCGCGAAGGTTCTGCGAGTTGGAGTCTGCTTGCGGCCAAGGCAGCCGAGACGACGGCCGCCGGCAGGCTGTTCTCGCGGCTGATGCCCGGCGACCTGGTTCTGGTCGGTGCGCGACCAGGCCACGGCAAGACGCTGATGAGCCTCGAGCTCGCGGTCGAAGCCATGGAGCGTGGCCATCGCAGCGTGTTCTTCTCGTTGGAATACACGCATCGCGATGTGCTGGACCGGTTTCGCGCCATCGGGGCGGACCCCGCCCAGTTCGACCGATTGTTCGCGTCCGACACTTCCGAAGCCATCAGCGCCGACTACATCGTCGAGGTGTTGGGATCGGTGGCGCGCGGGACGCTCGCGGTCATCGACTATCTGCAACTGCTCGACCAGAAGCGGGAAAATCCGGAGCTGATGGACCAGGTCCGGACATTGAAGGCTTTTGCGCGTGACAGGGGCGTGATCCTGGTCTTCATCTCGCAGATCGACCGCTCCTACGATCCGTCAACGAAGCCGTTTCCCGATATCAGCGACGTTCGGCTACCGAACCCGCTGGATCTGTCGCTGTTCAGCAAAGCGTGTTTCCTCAACAAGGGCGCGATCCGCTTCCAGCCCGCTTGAGCGTTCCAGTGGCCATCGCTATGCCTGCTTGGCCTGCGAGGGAGCATGGATCATGATCGAAATCGTCAAGCCCGGGCTCAAGCATCTGGCGTCCTACAAGGCTGCGCTCGAGCGCGGCTGGTCGCCCGACAATGTACGGCTCATGGAGGCAGCTCGCGAGCAGCTTGCCGCAATCGAGGAGGATCCGGCGGCGTTCCTGGCCAGCCTCGATGATCCCGAGGCCAAGGGGCCGCCGATCACCTTGCCTGACGGCAGACAGGTCCCGCGCCTGCCGGGCTTCGGGCGCTGGATGTGGGACGGCGAGACGTCAGGCTCGATCGGCCTGCGCTGGCAGAAGGGCACGTCGGCGCTGCCGCCGCACGTGCTTGGCCATATCGGCTACGCCGTGGTGCCGTGGAAACAGCGACGCGGCTACGCGACGGAAGCGCTGCGGCTTATGCTGGATGAGGCGAGGGCGGTCGGCCTGGCTCATGTCGACATCACCGCAAAACCTGGCAATCCGGCCTCGCACAAAGTGATCCTGGCCAACGGCGGCAGACTGGTCGAACGTTTCCTCGAAGATGCCGCCTATGGCGGAGCGGAGAGCCTGCGGTTCCGCATCGATCTGTAATGCGTTGGAGCTGCGCAGCTGCCGGGCGAGACATGACTGTTCATCGCGTCGTGCTTGCGCCGGTGCACGCCCGGATCAGGCATGATCGGTGGTGGATGTCCTGACGCGGATAATCTACTCAGCCGCTGCCGTCAGCGGTGGCGTGGCGTTGCTGCGCCACTCCCAGATGTGCGAGGCGAGCGCCACCGCGACTGCGACGAGCATCGCCACAGCGCCAAGCAGCGGCAGGCTGCGATAACCGTAACCGCCATTGAGCATGGCGGCACCGAGCGATGCCGCGAGCGCTATACCGACATTGAAGCCGGATGGGATCAGCGAGGAGGCCAGGTTCGAGGCATCCGCAGTCCAGGACAGGATGCGGGTCTGGATCGGCGTACCGATGGCAAAGTTGAGGCCGCCCCAGATGACGATCGCCACGACCATCGGCACGGGATAGGGGCTGACGGCATAGATCACCGCAAGCGTCACCGCCTGCAGGGCCAGCATGGTGATCAGCGAGGGCATCAGCTTCCAGTCGGCTAGCCTGCCGCCGAGGAAGACGCCAAGCGTGGCGCCGACGCCGTTGAGCAAGAGCACCCAGGGCACCAGGTTCTCGTCGAGGCCGGTGATCTCGATCAATGTCGGGGTGATGTAGGTGAACAGGCCGAACTGGCCGATCATCAGCATCAGCATCAGGATCAGCGAGGTCCAGACCTGCTGGCGGGCAAGCACGCGGACCTCGCGGGCGAGGCCGGCGGGTTTGGCCTGATAACCTGTGGTGCGCGGCAAAAGGGCTGCCATGGCAAGCGTGGCCGCCACGCCCAATGCGCACATAACCCAGAAGGTCGCGCGCCAGCCCCAGATGTTGCCGATGGCAGTGCCCGCCGGCACGCCGATCACGTTGGAGACGGTGAGGCCCGACAGGATGACGGCCACCGCCATGCCGCGCTGGTCCTCGCGCACCAGCCCGACCGCCACCACCATGGCGACGCCGAAATAAGCGCCATGCGCGACTGCGACGGCAATGCGCAGAAGCAGCATCGAGGTGAAGTCGGGCGCCAGCGCGCAGGCCGCCTGACCGATGGTGAAGGCGACCGCGAGGCCGAGCAGCAAGGTTTTGCGCGGCAAGGACTTGGTGGCAAGTGCCAGAAGCGGACCGCCGATGGCAATGCCGCAGGCATAGCCGGAGACGAGATAGCCCGATGTCGGAACCGAAACGCCAAGCCCTTGCGCCACCTGCGGCAGCACGCCGGCGATGACGAATTCGGTGGTGCCGAAAGCGAAGGCAGCGATGAACAGGGCGATGAGCGGAAGCGACATGGCGGGAATTAAATCCTCGAATGCAGGCCTCAAACCACGGATGCGCGCTGCCGGCAATCCAGAAATTTTTGTCGCCGCTTTAGCTTTTCTTGATCTCCGGGTTCAAAATCTTGACCCCGGGTTCAGAACGGGGTCTTGCGTCCATAAGGAACCTTCAGCCATGCCCGCTCATGAAAATAATAGAGCAGCGACTTGGTGAAGACTTCTGTCACGCCGATGGCGGCCGCCAGCTTGACGCTTCCGGTCACCACCAGCGAGATGATCATCGTATCGATGGTGCCGGTCACGCGCCACGAAAGCGCCTTGGCGAAACTGCGCGAATGGGTGTCCATCGATCTCCTCCGAAAGCTTTGGCTGATATGCCTAGCCCGAGCGATGGAAACGCGGCAATGGCAATTTTGCCGCCGAAGGACCGACGCCATGCAATTCTGCCGCAATACAATTTTTTCGGCAGAGTGCGGCGCTCTTCCTTCTGCCCTTGTTTGTTGGGAGGTGGCGTCGCAAAGCGAGGTGGGGATGAGGTGTCTCAAAGAAGGGAGAGATGTCGTTGATCAGCTCGCCTTCAACCTGGATCCGCCGAGGAGGCCGCGTTCTTCCAGCACGGGATAGGCCATCGATGCCAGCAGCGAGTTGATCTGTTTGAGATCGCGGATGGTGTCGAGGTGGATCGAACTGGTCTCGACGCTTTTGGCAGTGCCTTCGCGCAGCCGCAGGAAATGACTGGCGCTGGTCTCTTTTTCGGCGTCGCGCAGCCGTTCCTTCTCCAGCACCAATTGGCGAGCCGTCTCGGCATCGCGCGACACCAGCACGTTGAAGGCAAGCCGCGCATTGGCGAGCACCGAAGCGTGGAAGGCGCACAGCTCGCTCCAACCCTCGTCGGTGAATTCCAGTCCACGGTCGAACTTCTTCTTCACATGTACCAGCATGTTGCGCACGATGATGTCGCCGACCTGCTCCAGCTTGACGCAGGCGCCGATCAGTTCCTGGCAGCGCAACGCCTCGTCCTCGGTCAGCGGGTTCTTGGTGACCTTGGCGAGGTAGAGCTTGATCGCCGCGTGCTTGCGGTCGACGCGGTCGTCAAGGGCGGCCAGCGCCTTGATCTTGTCGGCATCGGCGCTCTCGTAGAGCTCGATGATGCGCTTGAGCATGATCTCGACCGTCTCGCAGACCCGCACCACCTCGCGGGTGGCATTGGCCAGCGCCTGGCTCGGCACGTCGAGCGCGCTTTCGTTGAGCGCCGAGAGTTCGACGACGTCGAGCGTGGCGGCTGGCGTCTTGGTGCCGAGCGCCACGATCTTCTCCGAGGCTCGGTAGACGAGACCCGCCAGCGGCAGGCCGGCGAGCAGGATCAGCACATTGAACAGGATGTGGGCATTGACGATCTGGTCCGCTGCCGTCGCGCCAAGGAACGCGAAATGCGGCCTGAAGATCATGACCAGGATCAGCATGACCAGCGAGCCAAGCCCGCGCATCAAGAGGTTGCCGATCGGCACGACGCGCACTTCGGGGCCGGAGGAGCGGGTCAGCATGGGCGCGATGATCGACGAACCGAGATTGACGCCCAGGATGAGGACGACGCCGAGTTCGGGCGTGATCAGGCCGCGGCCCGCCAGCGTCGCCATCAACAGGACCGCGGCGATGCTCGATTGGAACAGCCAGGTGATCAGCGCCGCCAGCAGATAGGCGGTGATGGAATCGCCGGAGAAGTAATTGATGATGACCGGCATCAACTGGCTGTTGCGCAGCGGCTCGGATGCCTGACCGATCATTTCCAGCGACAGGATCAAAAGGCCGATGCCGACCAGGATGCGACCGGTCTGGCGCCAGTCGCGCCGCTCGGTGGCCATGAACATGACCGTGCCGGTGATCAGGCAAAGCGGCACCAGCAGCGTGAGATCGAAGGTGAGCAGCTTGACCACCAGAGCCGAACCGATCTCGGCGCCGCGCACGGCCAGTTGCCCGGCCGCGCCCGAGACGATGCCGGAGCCCGCGAAGGAGCCGACCAGCAGCGTGACGGCGGTGGAGCTCTGCAGCGCTATAGCGAGGCCGGTGCCGGCCAGCACCGCCATGACAGGATTGCGCATGGTGGCGCGCAGCTTGTGGCGCAGCACGTCGCCATAGGCGCGCTCGACGCCGGTCTTCACCATGCGCGTGGCAAACAGCATCAGCGCCACGGCGCCGGCCAGATGCAGGAGAACCACGGAGCCGCTCATTGCGGCGCACCGATACGGGCAAGGCCGGCGACACGGGCAGCGCGGCGGTCGGGAGAAAGAGGAGGGGTGCGAATCATGATCATGACGTTGGCCGATAATAGCTCGAATATTTTAGCCGGATAATAAAAATTTGTCGATTTCAAGGGCTGCCGGCGCGCGACGGGGCGTGTCGGAGAATGGACGGATGCCGAAATGGTTGCATGAGCCTCGCCGCCTTGACGCGGCGGATCGGCCGGTGTTGCCGCCCGCCCTTCGCCCGGAATTTGCGAAGATGTTCAACCAATCGATCTAAAGCTTCGGATTTATTACGGAATTGTAATGCTCATGTTCAGTTTCGGTTCATTCTTCGACGGCTATTTCTGCGGCATCGACAACCAAGGAGATTCCTTCATGAAACGCATCGTTCTTTCCGGTCTTGCTTTCTCGATGCTGGCCGCCACGTCCCTGACGGGCCAGGCCGCGCCGCTCAATGCGCCGGTCGCGCCGCAGTCGAACTATACCAATGTCGACTGGCAGAAGCCCACCAACCGGGATGTCAGGAAGCGCGTCATCCAGAAGCGGGTCATCCAGAAGCGCATCATTCAAAAGAAGGTCGTCGTGAAGCGGAACAACTGGCGCAATGGCCAGAAATATTCCGGCTGGCGGCAGCATCAGCCGGTCCGCGATTATGGGCGCTACGGCCTGCATCGTCCGGGCCGTGGCCAGGAATGGATCCGCGTCGGCAATGACTATGTGCTGGTCGGCGCCCTCTCCGGCATCATCTTTGGCGCCATCGCCGCGCAGTAAAGTCCCGATAGTGCCAGACTGGAGGAAGGGCGGCCCGCAACGGCCGCCTTTCCTTTTGCCCTGTGGAAACCGGGCATCGTCAGCATTAGGGGTCGCCGGACTTCGCGGGCATGATTATATGGGGGATAAACGAGTTCCCCGATGCGCTTTCCGCCCGCCTTCCTCGACGAGATACGCGACCGCGTGCCGATTTCGCAGGTCATCGGCCAGCGCGTCGCCTGGGATCGCAAGAAGACCAATGCGTCACGCGGCGATTATTGGGCCTGCTGCCCGTTTCATGGCGAGAAGAGCCCATCCTTCCATTGCGAGGACAAGAAGGGCCGCTACCATTGTTTCGGCTGCTCGGTCTCGGGCGATCACTTCAAGTTCCTGACCGAACTTGACGGACTGAGCTTTCCCGAGGCGGTCGAGAAGATCGCAGACATGGCCGGCGTGCCGATGCCGGTTCGCGACGTGCAGGAGGAGCGGCGCGAGAAGGAACGCGCCAGCCTTACCGACGTCATGGAAATGGCGACTGCCTTTTTCCAGGAGCGGCTACAGGGCGCGGAGGGCGCCAAAGCCCGTGCGTATCTGCGCGACCGCGGACTGACGCCTGCGACGCAGCATGCGTTCCGGCTGGGCTATGCGCCCGACAGCCGCAATGCGCTGAAGGAGCATCTGGCCGCAAAGGGCGTGCCGAAGGCCGATATCGAGGCCTGTGGGCTGGTGCGCCATGGCGACGACATTCCGGTTTCCTATGACTGGTTCCGCGACCGCATCATGTTCCCGATTCCGGATTCGCGCGGCAAGATCATCGCTTTCGGCGGGCGAGCGCTGGCGCCGGATGCGCTCGCCAAATATATGAACTCGCCCGATACCGAGCTCTTCCACAAGGGCAACGTACTCTACAATTTCGCCCGCGCGCGAAAAGCGCTGGCCAAGGGCGGCACGGTCATCGCCGTCGAAGGCTATATGGATGTCATCGCATTGGCGCAGGCCGGCTTCGAGAATGTCGTGGCGCCACTCGGCACGGCGCTTACCGAAAACCAACTCGAACTGTTGTGGCGTATGGCCGCCGAGCCGGTGCTGTGCTTCGACGGCGACAAGGCCGGGCTGAAGGCGGCATGGCGGGCCGCCGACATGGTGCTGCCCGTAGTCCAGGCGGGGCGCACCGCACGCTTCGCGCTGCTGCCGGAAGGCAAGGATCCCGACGACCTGGTCAAGGCGGAGGGGCCGGATGCCTTCCGCGCCGTGCTGGCGGAAGCGCGTCCTCTTGCCGATCTGTTATGGATGCGCGAGACGGCGGGCGGCGTCTTCGACACGCCGGAGCGCCGGGCCGAACTGGAGAAGCGGCTGCGCGAACTGACCAGCCGCATCCGTGATGAAAGCCTGCGATATCACTACCAGCAGGAGATGCGCGAGCGCGTGCTGAGCTTCTTCGGTTCTCAGCGCGGAACGCGGCAAGGTCGTCCGGACTGGAAACCGGGGCAGGGCAAGGCGCCCGCTCCCGGCGGACAATTCGCCAAGGCCGGCGGTGGTCGCATCGCCATCACGGAAAGCCTCGGCCAGTCGGCACTGGTCAAGCGCGGCAGCGAAGGCATGTCGGTGCGCGAGGCGACGATCATCGTCGCACTGGTCAACCACCCGGCGCTGATCGACGAGAATTTCGCCCATGTCGAGTTCCTCGATCTCGCCAATTCCGAGCTGAAGCGGCTGCACGGCGCCATCCTCGACGCGATGGCACATGACATGGCCAATGACCGCCACGCCGTGGTGGCGACGATCGAACGCGCCGGCTGCGCCGAGATCTGGGAGCGTGCCGTCGGCCTGATCAGGCGAGCGCGGCAGTGGCCGGCGCTGGAGACGGCAGCGCTCGAGGACGCCCGCGACGCTCTGAACCAGGCGCTGCACTTGCAGCGTAGCGCGCGCACCTTACATAAGGAGCTGAAACAGGCGGAAGCGGCGATGGATGCGGATCCGTCGGACGAGAATTTCCGCCATCTGATCGAAATTCAAGCGCAATTTCGGGATGTACAAGCGACGGAAGCGCTGATCGAAGGTTTCGGTGTTTCGTCGGGCAGGGCTGGTCGGGCCTGAAGCATGGTTCCGAAAAGCGGGACCCGGTTTTCGGGAACGATCATACTCCAGCAGAAGAAAGGCGGAGCTCATTTCGGCCCGAGGGTTGGGACGGGCTCATGCCAGCAAGTGCAGGAATGACGGCGTTGTCATGGATCTTCTAGAGCCGGACCGCGCTAAGTCGGGTAATTGATTCGCTTTTTTCATGCGAATCATGCGAGAGGCGCTTGACCTTCCGGCAGAATGGCGGAATCAGGACGATTCGAAACGTTAACCCGCACCCGCGTCGACGGGAAAAGCAGCGATGTGAGGTCTTGGTCACTGGACAGGCAGCCAGCCTGCCACAGATATCAGGGTTAATCTGGACTTAATGCATGTCGCCCAAAAATGGAAACCGGTTTTGGGCGACGACAGGGCACCAACAAAGAGATGATGCAGTTATTGGCCCGGTGAAGCGCGTTGCAAAAGCGAGCCCAGCCGATTTGACCGGTCCGACAGCTTGCGCGGCCTCGATGTCGGGCCGCTAGGAGAAGATAAAGACTATGGCGACAAAGGAAAAGGAAGAGGTCGAGACCGAACGCGAAGGCGCCACCGATGGCCCTCTGCTCGACCTTTCCGATGATGCTGTCAAGAAGATGATCAAGGCCGCCAAGAAGCGCGGCTATGTCACCATGGACGAGCTGAATTCGGTGCTGCCCTCCGAGGAAGTGACCTCCGAGCAGATCGAGGACACGATGGCGATGCTGTCCGACATGGGCATCAACGTCGTCGAGGACGACGAGCAGGGCGAAGAGGCCGAGGCCGGCGACACCGCGGCGGATGCCGAGGAAGACGCCAACGAGCTGGCCGAGCAGACCGGCACCGCCGTCGCCGCCACAACCACGAAGAAAGAGCCGACCGACCGCACCGACGATCCGGTGCGCATGTACCTGCGCGAAATGGGTTCGGTCGAGTTGTTGTCGCGCGAGGGCGAAATCGCCATCGCCAAGCGCATCGAGGCCGGCCGCGAGACGATGATCGCGGGCCTGTGCGAAAGCCCGCTGACCTTCCAGGCCATCATCATCTGGCGCGACGAGCTCAACGAATCCAAGATCCTGCTGCGTGAGATCATCGACCTCGAAGCCACCTATGCCGGCCCCGAGGCCAAGCAGGCGCCGGTGGTGGAGCGCGTCGAGGAAGCGCCCAAGGTCGAGGAAAAGCCGCGCCGCGGACGCGACGATGAAGACGACATCACCAATGTCGGCGCCGACACGCGCGGCATCGGAGATGACGACGAGGAGGACGAGGACGAGGCCAGCCTGTCGCTGGCGGCAATGGAAGCCGAGCTGCGCCCGCAGGTCATGGAAACGCTCGACGTCATCGCCGACACCTACAAGAAGCTGCGCAAGCTGCAGGATCAGCAGGTCGAGAACCGGCTGGCCGCGGCCGGCACGCTGTCGCCCAGCCAGGACCGCCGCTTGAAGGAGCTGAAGGATCAGCTCATCAAGGCGGTGAAGTCGCTGTCGCTCAACACGGCGCGCATCGAGGCGCTGGTCGAGCAGCTCTACGACATCAACAAGCGCCTGGTGCAGAACGAGGGCAAGCTTCTGCGTCTCGCCGAAAGCTATGGCGTGCGCCGCGAGGAGTTCCTGAAGGAATATCAGGGCTCCGAGCTCGACCCGAACTGGACGCGCTCAATTGCCAATCTGACCTCGCGCGGCTGGAAGGAGTTCACCAAGAACGAGAAGGACGCGATCAGGGACCTGCGCGCCGAGATCCAGAATCTGGCCACGGAAACGGCCATCTCGATCCTGGAATTCCGCAAGATCGTCAACCAGGTGCAGAAGGGCGAGCGCGAAGCGGCTATCGCCAAGAAGGAAATGGTCGAGGCCAATCTGCGCCTCGTCATCTCCATCGCCAAGAAATACACCAATCGCGGCCTGCAGTTCCTCGACCTGATCCAGGAAGGCAATATCGGCCTGATGAAGGCCGTCGACAAATTCGAGTATCGCCGCGGCTACAAGTTCTCGACCTACGCGACATGGTGGATCAGGCAGGCGATCACGCGTTCGATCGCCGACCAGGCGCGCACCATCCGCATTCCGGTGCATATGATCGAGACGATCAACAAGATCGTGCGCACCTCGCGCCAGATGCTGCACGAGATCGGCCGCGAGCCGACGCCGGAGGAACTGGCCGAGAAGCTCGCAATGCCGCTCGAAAAAGTGCGCAAGGTGCTGAAGATCGCCAAGGAGCCGATCTCGCTCGAAACCCCGGTTGGCGACGAGGAGGATTCGCATCTGGGCGACTTCATCGAGGACAAGATGGCGATCCTGCCGATCGACGCGGCGATCCAGGCCAATCTGCGCGAGACCACCACGCGCGTTCTGGCCTCGCTGACGCCGCGCGAGGAGCGCGTGCTGCGCATGCGCTTCGGCATCGGCATGAACACCGACCATACGCTCGAGGAAGTCGGCCAGCAGTTCTCGGTCACCCGCGAGCGTATCCGCCAGATCGAAGCCAAGGCGTTGCGCAAGCTCAAGCACCCGAGCCGCTCGCGCAAGCTGAGAAGCTTCCTGGATAGCTGAGGCCTACCGATTGCGAAGAGATCAAGGGCGCCCATCGTGGCGCCCTTTTTCTTTGGCGCTCGCCATTGCGGCACGCGCCCTTAGGGAGGATAATTTCGTGTCGGATGCATTTTTCTGGGCGACAGCCCGGGAAGCCCGCCCCGGTCGAGGCCGTGTCGACATCGCCATGGCCTGAGCACCGTGCTCCGTGGCCCCGGAGGAGGCGTGCCATGACGACTTACATCATGCTGATGAACTGGACCGAGCAGGGCGCGAAGAACGTGCGCGAATCCCCCAAGCGCCTCGATGCCGCCAAGACGCAGCTGGGCGAGATGGGGGGATCGTTCAAGTCGTTCTACCTGACCATGGGCGAATTCGACATGGTGGCGGTGGTCGAAGCGCCCGACGATGCGGTGCTGGCGCGTTTCGCGCTGATGCTGGCCGCGGGCGGCAACGTCAAGTCACGGACCCTGAAGGCTTTCCCGGAGCTTGCTTACCGCGAGATCATCTCGTCGCTTGGATGATGCAAATCGGGACGTTCCGGAGCCGATGAGCAGGTGCCGGCTCGACGGCGCCTTGCGGCAAGACGGTGCGCTCCATCGTGATAGAGTGCAGCCAGCGGAGATCGCGATGAAGAAAGTTTCGATATTGGCTATCAGCCTTGCCGCGTGGTCGTCGATGCCGATCGATGCCCACACTGCCCCGCAAAAACCGGTCGGCATGTCCAATCCCGCATCGGTCCATTGCGGAGAGATCGGCGGGCGCCTGGTGATCAAGAAGGACAAGGCTGGCAATGAATATGGATTTTGCCGCTTGCCCAATCGGCGGCTGTGCGAAGAGTGGGAGCTGTTTCGCGACAACAAATGCGTCGGGCCGAAGACGGTGATGGGCCTGAAGTGATCGACAGCAGAACCAGGCCCTTGCTGACCGTCTGGTACAACACGCGCTGCCCGGTCTGTGATGCCGGAATTGCCAGGCAGAAGCGGCAGCTGATCGAGGCGATCAAGGCCGGGCGGATCGAATTTCGCGACATCAATCATGAACCGGAAGCCTTGGCCGGATTTGGCGCTTCGCTGGAAGACATCCGCCGCCGGCTGCACGCGACCGATGCTCAGGGCAGGCTGCTGGTCGGCGCCGATGTCGCCATCGCCGTGTGGGCGCTGACGCCGGGCGAGGGCTGGCTGGCAAAGCTGCTCGGCAACGCCCTTACGCTACCGCTCGCTCGCTTCGGCTACGACCGCTTCGCCGACCTGCTCTATGCCTGGAACCGGCGCAACGGCCGCTGGTAGCGCCGGCTACTCCAATCATGATGAACGCATGTTCGCGCGCGACCGACGGGTCGGCGTCCGACAGATGCTGTTCGCTTCCGGCCCGATACATCGTAAGATATATCTTGACTCCATGCTGGCGTGCGCCTAGTTGAGATATATCGTAAGATAGAACTCAAGGAGCAATCAATGCACAGCCACAATCATTTTGGCGATCGCGCCGAGCGCGTCTTCATGCACATGGCCGGCAAATTTGGCGGCAGAGGCGGGGGCGGCGGCTTTGGCCCGTTCGGCCATGGCAGGGGCGGCGGACGCGGCGGCCCGGGCGACATGTTCCGCGCCGGGCGCATGCTGGCCGACGGCGACCTCAAGCTGATCACGCTGTCGCTGCTGGCCGAGGCGCCACGCCATGGCTATGACATCATCAAGGCCTTGGAGGAGCGCACCAGCGGCATCTACAGCCCGAGCCCGGGCGTGGTCTACCCGACGCTGACCTTCCTGGAAGAGGCAGGCTATGCCGTGTCCTCGAGCGAAGGCAACAAGAAGGTGTTTTCGATCACCGAGGCCGGGCAGGCGCATCTTGCCGACAACCGTGAGATGATCGACGGCGTGCTAGACCATCTCGAGCGCTTCGGCCGCAAGATGGCCAAGGCGCGCGACTGGTTCGGCTGGAACGACGATAGCGAGGATCGGCGCGACGGCCGAGGCGGCCGTTCGGAAAAGCGCGACGAATTCCGTGCGCTGCGCCACCGGCTGCGCGCCGCGCTGAGCGACATCGTCGATGCGCCGGCGGACAAGCAGGCCGAGGCGATGAGCATCCTCGAAGACGCCGCCGCGGCGCTCGAAGCGCTGTCGCGCAAATAACCCGGCTTCGGTCCAACCGGCACGGCCCTTGCCCGTTCAGGCAAGGAGCGATAGTGAAATTCATCCCGCGCCACATTATGTGGTGCGGGATGAATGCTGTTGGAGGAAGTCCGATGTCTTTTCTGAAGCGTCTTTTCGGCGGTGGCGGTGATGAAGCGGCCGAGCCAAAGAGCGCCGCACCGGCCAAGCAGGTCGAGCACAAGGGTTTCACGATCAGCGCCACGCCCTACAAGGCCGATGGCCAGTACCAGACCTGCGGCGTCGTCTCCAAGGACGTCGACGGCGTCCTGAAGGAACACAGATTCATCCGCGCCGATCGCTTCGCCGGGTTGGACGACGCCGTCGACATCTCGATCAAGAAGGGCATCCAACTCGTCGACGAGCAGGGCGAGCGGATGTTCGGGTAGACCGCCGACGAACGGCTCAAGAATTCCAGAGATCCGAGGGCCGGTCCAGATATGGGCCGGCCCTTTCGTTTGCTCCGCTATGCCGGCTGCAACGCTCTGCGCGGCAGTGGCGGGAAGGCAATGGCGATGCCCGCCGCACCCAGCCCGATGAGGGCCGAACCGATGAACAGCCAATGGTAGTTGGCGTAGGCGTCGAACACCATGCCGCCGGCGAGCGGGCCAAGCGCCATGCCGAGGCTGGACAGCATGGTGGCGGCGCCGAACACGGTGCCCAGGATGCGCTGGCCGAAATATTCGCGCGCCAGCACTGCGTAGAGCGGCATGACGCCGCCATAGGTAGCGCCGAAGATGACGGCCAGCATGTAGAACTGGTCGAGCTGGCTGATCGAGAGATAGGCGGCGATCACCACGGCCTGGATCAACAAGCCGGCGATCAGCACCGGCTTGACGCCAAGCCTGTCGGCGAGCACGCCATAGAGCAGACGCCCGCCAAGCCCGGCAAGGCCCTCGACGCTGTAGATCGAGACGGCGGCCATGGGCGCCACGCCGCACAGCATGGCATAGCTGACCATGTGGAAAATCGGCCCCGAATGCGCCGCGCAGCAGGCGAAGAAGGTCAGCCCCAGCACGATGAATTGCGGCGAGCGCAGCGCTTGGCCGACGCTCAGGCCGGCGCCCTCGGCAACCGGCGAGGAGCCAGTGTCGGTCACGACAGGCTTCGGTGGCTGGCGCACCAGAAGCACCGCCGGCAGGAGCAGCACCCAAGCCATGATGCCGATGTCGAACATGGCGGTGCGCCATTCATAGGCCGAGATCAGCCAGCGGGCGAAGGGCGAGATCGTCATCGGCGCGACGCCCATGCCGGCCGAGACCAGCGACACGGCAAGGCCGCGATTGGTGTCGAACCAGCCTGTTGTAAGCGCGATCATCGGCGCGAAGAAGGCGCTGGCCGTGAGCCCGACGAGCACGCCAAAGGTGATCTGGAAGGTGACAAGCGAGCCCGCGCGGCTGGCCAGCACCAACGCCAGGCCGAGAAGCACCGCGATCGTGACGACGATGCGGGCGCCGAAGCGGTCCGACAGCGCGCCCCAGGCGAAGCCGCCAAGGCCCATGACCAGGAAATTGAGGGTCATCGCGCTCGATATGCCGGCGCGTGACCAACCGGTATCGAGCGCCATCGGTTCGAGGAAGATTGCCAGCGAAAACATCGTGCCGATGGCGACACAGGACATCAGCGCGCCGGCCGCGACAATGACCCAACGATAGGAAAGGTTCATGGTTTTCTCCCATGCCGTAAGGCATTTGTTGTGCGGCACGGCCTGACTTGGCCTGCCGCTTGCGTCCGAAGGACGCCGGCGCCGGCACCAATCCTACAATCCGGTTGCATTTTTTATCCAGTCCGGGATGGGGCCATTTCCCGGCGCCTAGATCGGCAGTTCCGATGTGTATTTGATGGTCTGGCTGGGAACGTCGGTCTTGACGTTCTGCACGCCCCTGATGCGGCTGAGATGTTCCGACTGGAAGCGGCGGTAGTCGTCGATGCCGGCCGCCACCACGCGCACCATGGCGTCGCAGTCGCCGAGCATCAGATAACATTCCATCACCTGCGGCAGCTTGGCCACTTCGGTGGCGAAATGCTCGATCGTGTCTTCGTCCTGCGCTTTCAGCCAGATGCGGGTGAAGAAGGTCAGGCCCTTGCCGATGCGGGCCGGATTGAGCACTGCGACGTAGCGGTCGATGACGCCGGCCTCCTCCAGGAGCTTGACGCGGCGCAGGCACGGCGACGGCGACAGGCCGACTTCAGCGGCGAGCTCATTGTTGGCCATGCGCCCATCGCGCTGCAGCGCCCGCAGGATGCGCCTGTCGATCTCGTCAAGTTTCATGGCTCTAAATTCCGTTTATCTGTTGATTCATGGCATAAGATGCCAAAATCTGGTAAAAGACAACAATCTTCGCAACCAAATTGCGAGGCCTGGCGGCTATGGTTGCCCTGACATCAGCGGCATCCAACGGAACCGGCAGAGGCGGCCGCGCGGCGCGGCCGGAGGAAGATCATGAGCATTGCAGAGACGAGATCGGCGGCGGGCGGCGGACTGAACTCCGAGTTCCGGCGCGGCGTGGCCTCCTGCGCGCCCGTGCTGTTCGGCACCATCCCTTATGCGCTGGTGCTTGGTGCACAGGCCACACAGAGAGGGCTCAGCACCGCAGAACTGTCGCTGCTAACGGGACTGAACTTCGCCGGCGGCTCGGAATTCGCGGCGATCCAGCTGTGGACGTCGCCGCCGCATGTCCTGCTCATCATCGCCATCACCTTCCTGGTCAACAGCCGCCATCTCCTGATGGGGGCGGCACTGGCGCCGTTCCTGCGCGACCTGCCGCGGCGCAAGGTGTTTTCCGCGCTGTTCTTCATGTGCGACGAAAGCTGGGCGCTCGGCCTGGCCGACGCCAGACGGCGCGCCGCCGACGGCGTCGCGCCAGCCTTCAGCCCGCGCTACTATATGGGCGCGGCAGTGGCGATGTACCTGACCTGGGTGGCCTTCACCACAATTGGCGCCTTGCTCGGGCCGGTGCTGGGCGAAGCCGAGACCTACGGCTTCGACATGGCGTTCGCGGCCGTCTTCCTGGTACTGCTGCGCGGCATGTGGAAGGATGTTGCCGCTGCGCGGCCGTGGCTGGTCAGTCTGATCATCGCGGCGCTGACCTACCTTTTCGTTCCCGGCGCCTGGTATGTAGCGGCGGGCGCGCTGGCGGGGCTGGTCTCGGCCTGGCTGTTGTGGAGGGATGAGGCATGATCGACGCGCAGACGCTTCTCACCATCGTGCTGATGGCCGGTGTCACGTACCTCAGCCGCGTCGGCGGCTATGTCGTGCTGCGCAATCGGGTGCTCAGCGCGCGGGCAACGGCCGTGATGGAGGCGGCGCCCGGCTGCGTGCTGATCTCGGTGATCGCGCCTGCCTTCGTCTCGAAAAACCCGGCCGATCTTCTGGCTCTGGCCGTCACGCTGATTGCCGCCACGCGATTTTCGATGCTGCCGACCGTGCTGATCGGGGTCGCTTCGGCGGGACTGCTGCGGCACATCATTGGATAGGCCAAAAAAGGCAGGCGCGGGCGCCTGCCTTCGATCTGGTTGGCAATCAGAGCTTTTACGCGGCTGCCGCGACATCCCGGCTGGCAGCCACCACGGCGTCGACCTTGGCGGTTGCCTTGGCGAGCGCTTCGCTGACTGCGTCAGGACCCTTGGCGACGCCTTCGATGCGGATGACGTCGACGTCGGTCATGCCGATGAAGCCGAGCACCGAGCGCAAATAAGGAACGGCGTGATCGAACTGCACAGCCGCGCCTTCCGAGTAGATGCCGCCGGATGCCAGCACGATATAGACCTTCTTGCCGGTGACGAGGCCTTTGGGGCCATTTTCGCCGTAAGCAAAGGTTTTGCCGGATCGGGCGACATGGTCGACCCAGGACTTCAGCGTCGAGGAGATGTTGAAGTTGATGAAGCCGGTGGCCAGGATCACCGTGTCGGCGGCAAACAGTTCGTCGAGCACGGCATCCGAGACCCCGACCACTTCGGCCTGACGCGGCGTGCGGGCTTCGGCAGGGGTGTATATGCCGGTCGCATAGTCGGTATCGATATGCGGCAGCGGGTTGGCGACGAGGTCGCGCACGACAAGCGTGTTCGACGGGTCGGCGGCGAGCAGCTTCTGAGCGAATTCGGTGGCGATACGGGTCGAGTGCGAGGCCGCGCCGCGCGGGCTCGACGTGACGAGAAGAATGGACATGGTGGGTCTCTCCAGTGGAATTGGATTGTCCCGCTACATATGGGCTTTCGATCCATCAGATAAACTGGTATATTTTCTATATGATCCATCCATTAATTAGATACAATAATGCAACCCAACCCGACACTCGACCAGCTTCAGATCCTCGTGGCCGTTGCCGACACCGGAAGTTTTTCCGCTGCCGGCCGCAAGCTTAACCGGGCGCAATCCGTCATCAGCTACGGCATCGCCAATCTCGAGGCGCAGCTTGGGCTGAAGCTGTTCGAGCGCGAGGGCACGCGAGAGCCGCAGCTGACGGAGATCGGTCGGGCGATGCTGGAAGACGCGCGGCGGATGATCGGCGTGCTGCACCGCATACGCTCACGCGTCGATGGTCACCATCGGGGGCTGGAGGCGGAAGTCGCGCTGTCGGTAGATGCGGCGCTGCCTTCGCCAGTGCTGGTGCGGGTGCTCAAGGCGTTTGAGGCGCAATTTCCGACCGTGATGCTGCGCCTGCACATCGGCACACTCGGCCTAATCCCCGACCACGTTGTCGGTGGCCAGGCCGATCTCGGTATTGGCGGCCTGCTGGGCGATGTCGACGTCCACCTGGTGGGTATAGGCTTCATGTCGATAGTGCTGGCAGCCGCGCCCAGCCACCCGCTGGCGCTGCTGCCCAAACCGGTAGCGATCGAGGACGCGCGCGAACACACACAACTCGTCGTCACCGACCAGTCCGAGCGTACCAAGGGGCGCGATTTTGGCGTCTTCGCCTACCGAACCTGGCGACTGACGGACCTGCGCACCAAACATATGTTGATGCGTGAGGGGCTGGGCTGGGGCGGGCTGCCGCGTTGGCTGATCGCTGACGATCTGGCTACCGGCCGTCTCGTGGAACTCGACCTCGAGCCTTTCAGGGAGGTGCGTTCGCCGCTCTATGCCATGCACCGCGCCGACCGCAGCCCGAAGCCGGCGGCGGCCTGGCTGATCGACCAGTTCAAGCGCCAACTTGGCTGCTTCAACGAGTTCGAGCCGGGCGAGGTGCCCGACGAAGAGCCGGAAATTTCCAGCGCACAGATTTGATTCCAACCTTTGCCCTGGATCTCATCGGCGGGAAGCCTCGGATCACGCGCGGGACAACCCATCGATCAGTGCCGTGAGAACGGTGCGGTAGTCTTCGGCCGAACCGCCCGCCTCAATGGCAAGTGCCGCGCGGTCGAAGGCGGCGGCGAGCAGGGCGGTCGTCGCTTCGGCCGGAAGCTTCTTTATGGTCCGCGCCCGCATCGCCGCGACCAGCCCTTCGCGCAGCGAGCGATTGCCATGGCGGTTGTCGATGGCGTCCATTTCGGCGCGGCCGAGCACGGCCGGGCCGTCGAGCAGCAGGAGCCGCGTGCGGCCGGGCGCGCGCATGGCGGCAAGATAGGCGTCGGAGCCGGCAATGAGCGCGTCGCGGGCATTGAGCG
Source organism: Mesorhizobium sp. B2-3-7 (assembly GCF_006442695.1). Taxonomy (NCBI): domain Bacteria; kingdom Pseudomonadati; phylum Pseudomonadota; class Alphaproteobacteria; order Hyphomicrobiales; family Phyllobacteriaceae; genus Mesorhizobium; species Mesorhizobium sp. B2-3-7. The sequence goes on from NZ_VFVV01000007.1 coordinate 273,085, forward strand.
AAGGCGGCGCTGCGCCCTCGATCTCCCGCGCCACGGCCTCTGCCTCCTGCTCGACGACGGCGCCGAACAGCGCCTGCTTGTCGGAGAAGTGGTGGTAGAGCGCGCCGCGCGTCACGCCGGCCGCGGCGACGATCTCTGGTGTGCCGGTCTCGGCGTAGGATTTTTCGATGAACAGTTTTCGCGCCGCGGCGATCAGATCGGCGCGTGTCGCCTCGGTGCGGTCACGGTTGGAACGGCGCGCTGATCTCTGTTGCATACATGCAGCCTGTATGTTAATTCAATTTACATGCAGACTGTATGTTGCTTGACGGGAGAAGGAAAGTTGAAGACGACCAGCTATTATCCGGTGCTGATGACCGGGGACGTTGCCGGCACAGCGGCGTTCTATGTCGAACATTTCGCCTTCCGGCCGCTGTTTACGAGCGACTGGTACGTGCATCTGCAATCGGTGGAGAGCAAGCGCGTCAATCTCGGTATCGTGCAAGGCGACCATGAGACGATCCCGGAAGAGGGACGGGGTCGGAGCTCGGGCCTGCTGATCAACTTCGAAGTCCGTGATCCCGATGCGGTCTATGAGCGGATCACAGCCGCCGGCCTGCCCATCCTTCGGTCCCTGCGCGACGAGCCTTTTGGCCAGCGCCATTTCATCACCAGGGATCCCAACGGCGTCCTGATCGATGTCATCAAAGCCGATCCCGCCAAGCGAGGAATTCCTGGCACAGTATGCGCAGGGTGCAGTGAGCGCCTGAGTGGAAACCCTCAACCAGCCCTTGCCACTGGCGTCACTGTCACCTGGCTGACACCGGTGCGGCGCACCACCGTGCACCGCGTCTCGCGGCCGATCCGCTCGGCGTCGAGCAAACGCACCAGGTCGTCGACGCCGGTGACCGGTCGGCCGTCTATCGCGGCGACGATATCGCCTTCCCTGAGGCCGGCCTTGGCCGCAGGGCCCTCCTTCTCGACGCCGCGCAGCCGAACCGCGGTCTTGCTCGATACTTGTGACAGAAGGGCTGCGCGACGGGGCAGGTTGACGGTGTCGGCCGACACCCCGATGAAGGCGCGACGGACGCGGCCGAAACGGATGATCTCCGAAATGACGAAATTGGCGGTGTTGGAGGCGACGGCAAAGGCAATGCCTTGCGCACCATGGATCATGGCGGTGTTGACGCCGATCACCTCGCCCGCCGAGGATACCAACGGTCCGCCGGAATTGCCGGGGTTGAGCGCGGCGTCGGTCTGGATGACGTCGTCGATCAGCCGCCCGGTGGAAGCGCGCATCGAGCGGCCGAGCGCCGAGACGACGCCCGAGGTGACGGTCCATTCGAAGCCGAGCGGGTTGCCGATGGCTATGGCGATCTGGCCGCGCCGCAGGCGCTTGGAATCGCCCAGCGGCGCGACATCGGCAAAGCTGCCGTCGGCGCGCACCAGCGCGATGTCGGTGTCGGCGTCGCGGCCGAGCACGCGGCCTTCGCTGGAGGCGCCGTCGGGCATCGACACGCGCACCGTTCTGGCATCGCCGACGACGTGGAAGTTGGTGACGACGAGCCCATCATGCGCAATGACGAAGCCCGACCCATGCCCGCCCTGGCCACCGATGCGCTCGATGCGGCAGACAGCCGGGCCGATGCGGTCGACAGCATCGGCCACCGTCGTCGAGTAGGCGTCGAGCAGCGCGTCGTCGGATTGGAATTTGGCGGCAGCAACGGCCATTGGCAGGCTCCATGTTTTCAGGCGCAACGATGACTATATGTGCGGAGCGGCTTCATCCGCCGCGACCTGACCAGATGGCCAGTCGCCCGGCCGACTAGCCGTCAGGCGAGTATCTCCAAGCGCGCTGCCGCGCGATATCTGGGGCATGGATGAACCCAGGAGACTGCTATGAGCGAATTCAATCTAAGTGCCTTTTCGGAAGCCATTGCCGATCTGGCAGCCAAGGCGGCGCCGGCGACCGCGAGCTTCACCACCCACAATCATCGCACAGCGAGCGCTTTCCATTGGCGCGACGGCTACTTCGTTGCCGCCGAGGAAGCCGTCGAGGCCGGCGAGGAGATCGAGCTGACGCTGGCTTCGGGCGAGACGGTGAAGGCCGATCTTGTCGGCCGCGATCCCTCGACCGGCGTCGCCCTGCTCAAGCCGGCCGGTGCTACCAATGCCGAGCCGTTGGCCAGGGCGGATGCGGTGCGGCCCGGCAACATTGCCGTCGCCATCGGCAACAGCCGGGGTTCGGCGTTGGCAGTTTCAGGCTCGGTCGGCGAAGTCGGCCCGGCCTGGCGCTCAATGCGCGGCGGCACCATCGACCGGCGCATCAACCTGGCGGTGGGCGCCGGCGGCCGTTTCGAGGGCGGCCCGGTGCTCGATGCCAAGGGCGCGCTGATCGGCATGCTGTTGTTCGGGCCGCGCGGCCGCGCGCTGGTCATGCCTTACGAGACGATCGAGCGGGCGGTCGCGACGCTGCGAGAGAAAGGCCATGTCGCCCGCGGCTATCTCGGCGCCGGCTTGCATCCGATCCGCGACGGCGAGGCCCGCGGCGCCATCGTCATGAGCCTTGATGACAACGGTCCGGCCAAGGCCGCCGGCCTTTCCCTCGGCGACATCATCGTCGCCTGGAACGGCGAGGCGGTGAGCGGCCCGCGCGAGCTGATCCGCAGGCTCGGGCCCGACAGCGCCGGAGCTTCGGTTACGCTCGGTGTCGTGCGCGGCGGAGAACAGCGAGACGTGGCGCTGACGATCGGCGAAAAGCCGCTTAACTGAGAGGATTGATGGACGCGATCGCGACAGGCGAGATGACGCAAAGCGGCACCGGCGAGCGGCAGCTGGTCGTGCTGGTGGCGCTCGGTGATGCCGCGCGCGCCGAGCGGCTGTCCGTGTCGCTTGCCGCGACCGACGATCTGCTGCCGGTGACGCCGGGCAGCAGCGAAGCGGTTGATGTCGCCATCGTCGACGAGACCGCCGGCCCCACGGGTGCGGGAACAGGGAAGGGCGACGCCGTTCCCGCCGCGACCGCGCGGGTGCTGTTGTCTTCGCAGGCCGGCCTGGCACGGCCGCAGGGGCAGGTGTTCGCCGTGCTGCCGACGGCGGCGGATGCAATGCTGATTGCGGCCGCCGCCAGGCTGGCGGCGGCCGGCTACCGCGTCTTTGGCGACAGCGGATCCGTTCCTGGCCGCCGCGATGATTTCCAAGGCGGCGATATTGGCGGCGACGGCCTTTTCGACGAGGAGCATCCCGACGAGCATGCCGCCCGCCCGACGCTGTCGCCGCGAGAAGCGGAAGTGCTGGCGCTGCTGGCCGAAGGCGCGCCCAACAAGGTGATCGCGCGGCGGCTCGACATTTCCGTTCATACGGCGAAGTTCCATGTCGCCGCGATTCTGATCAAATTGGGCGCTGCCAACCGCACGGATGCCATCGCCATTGCGATGCGGCAGGGGCTGGTGCTGGTCTAGGGTGCCGTCTCAGCCAGGATTTGACGATCATCGTCAAAGTCAGCGCTGCCCCTATAGCTTCAGATCATTTACAGCGGCAAGGAACGGACCCTCCGCAGCGTCACCGTCAGCCGCTGCCGCAAGCTCTTGTATCCGGGGACCGCCACAGGCAAGGATCGCGCTACGAGACAAGCAAGCGGAGGAAAAATGTCGCTCAAGGGAAAGACGCTGTTCATCTCCGGCGGGTCGCGCGGCATCGGGCTGGCGATCGCTTTGCGCGCCGCGCGCGACGGCGCCAATGTGACGATCGCGGCCAAGACCGCTGAGCCACATCCGAAGCTGCCGGGCACGATCTACACCGCCGCTGAAGAGATCGAGCAAGCCGGCGGCAAGGCGCTGCCGGTCCTGTGCGACATTCGCGAGGAGGCGCAAGTGGCCGAAGCGGTGTCGAAGACGGTCGAAAAATTCGGCGGCATCGATATCTGTGTCAACAATGCCAGCGCTATCCAGCTCACCGGGACCCTGGAAACCGACATGAAGCGTTACGACCTGATGCACCAGATCAACACGCGCGGCACGTTTCTCGTTTCCAAAATGTGCATTCCGCACCTGAAGTTGGCCGGGAATCCTCATATCTTGAATCTGGCGCCGCCGCTCGACATGAAGGCCAAGTGGTTCAAGAACCATGTCGCCTACACCATGGCCAAGTTCGGCATGTCCATGTGCACGCTGGGCATGAGCGCGGAGTTCGCCAAGGACGGCATCGCGGTCAATTCGCTGTGGCCGATCTCGACCATCGATACCGCGGCGGTGCGCAATCTTCTGGGCGGCGCGACGGTGGCCGCGATGAGCCGTTCGCCCGAAATCATGGCCGATGCCGCGCATGCCATCTTCATGCGGCCATCACGCGAAGCGACCGGCAATTTCTACATCGACGAGGAAGTGCTGCGCGCCGAGGGGATCAGCGATTTTTCGGTGTATGCGCCGGGTGCGGCCGGGCCGCTGGCCGGCGACTTTTTTGTCCCGGACGAGGTGTTTGCCAATTCCGACACGAAGATCAGGACGGCTTTCTAAAGATGTATCGAGGCGCAAATTCCGGATGGAACTCGGTTTCAGACATTCCTGGAGTTGCTCTGAGCAAAAAGCCCCGCCGGAGAGGGCCGGCGGGGCTCAGTGCGTCCCGCTGGAGTCGGGACGGGGCAGGGAACGCCCGATCCTGAATCTGGGGTAGGCCATCTCGCGATTCAATGAGCGGGACCCGACGCCAGGACAATTCTTGTTGAACTTGGGCCGTTGCCGCGATCTCGCCCATCCCGGCGAAACCGGGATGGGCTTTTTACCGATCCGATTCCAGAAGCCTGCTCAAGCGCCTGGAAATGCAGACATTTGTGGACCATGATCTTTTCCGAAAGCCGGTTTCCGGCTCCCGGATCGTGGTCAGTTGTTGCTCGCCACCGGCGCCACCAGCGAGGTGATGCGGCGGATGGCGACACGCCGGTTCTCGCGATTGGGGCCTGAGGTGTCGACCTTCAGATATTCCTCGCCATAGCCCTGCGTGGTCAGGTTTTCAGGCGGTATGCCGAAGGCGTTGGTCAGCGCTTCGGCCACCGCTTCGGCGCGGCGGTCCGACAGAGCGAGGTTCGCCTCCGGTGTGCCGACAGCGTCCGTGTGGCCTTCGATAAGGAAGGTCTCGGCCGGGTTCTTCTTCAACAGCTTCTCCATGGCCGTGGCGACACCCTCGAGCTTCTGCACCTCGGCATCGGAGATCGAGGAAGAGCCGAATTCGAAGTTCAGCGTGTCAAGATCGATGCGTCGGGCAATGTCGCGCACCCGTGCGGAACGCTTGACCTCGTTGATCGAATAGAGGCGCTGCACCTTCTCCACCGGCGGTTGCTCGAGGAAGGTGTAGTAGTCGTCCGGGCTTTCGACCTCTTCGGAGTCAAGGATGTAGTCCCGGCGCGGAATGGTCAGCCGCATCGGTGGTAGGTCGTCGCCCGGATCGCGCCAATCATTATCGTCGTCGTAGCTTCGTTCGTCGACATAGCTCAACACATACTCATGACCGTCGGGCATGATGCGCGACCGCTGGATGATGTCGCCGTAGCGGTTGCGGATGGTGACGATCTGCACGCCGTTGTCGCGCTCGACTGTCTCGCGCGTGCGGCCTTGCGACAGATCCTCATAGTAGACATCCTTGGCGCCGCGGGTCAGGCGCGGGCGGTCACTGCTCTGAACGTATGTCTGATCGTTGAGCTGGATGATGACGCGATCGCCGATCTCCTTGAGCACGTCGACACCCTTGGGGCGGCGGCGGTCGCGGATGTTCTCGTCCGGTGCGCGCTCGAGGCGTTTGCCCTTCTCCTCGGTAACCGGGACGATTTTTTCCGGTTTGATCTCCTGCTGAGCAGCTCTATCGTCGGTCGGAGGCGGACCCTGGTCGACGGGAGCGACCGCGGGCTGGCGGCCCTGAGCACCGCCCTGCCGGGCGTTTTGCCCACCATTCTGCTGCTCGCCATTTTGCTGCTCGCCATTCTGGTTGGCGGGGTTCCTGCTGGCCTGGCCGTTCTCGCCGCGGCCGCGGCGTCGGGCATCCTTCTGGCTGTCGAGAATGGGGGCAGCGTTCTTGTCGGCGGGCGTCTCGGCCTGCTCGGGGTTTTGCCCCTGGACAGGCGCGGCCTTGCCGGCACTGGGCTGTTCACCCGTGGCCGGCTGCTCGCCCGTTGCAGGCTGCCTGCCGGTTTGCTGTTGTTCGCCATTGGCCGGCTGCTGTTCGCCATTGGCCGGCTGCTCGCTAGCCGGTTGTCTGGCGTTCTTTTTCCTCTTGTCCTGGGGTTGTTCGCCCTGGGCTGCCGGCCTCTCGCCTGAGGGTGCCGGTTCTGCCTTGGGTGCTTCTGCGGCAGGTGCTTCCTTCGGTGTCGGCACGGCGCTGGGCTCGGCCTGCTGCTCCTGTTTGCGCTTCTTGCGCTGGTTGTCGTTGGCAGGTTCCGTTTGGCCCGCCGGTGCCTGTTCGGTCTGCTGTTGTTGGTCGCGCTTCTTCCTGCGCGGCTGCTGTTCCTCGGTGGCGGGTGCTGCCTCACTGGCTGGCGCCTGCTCGGTCTGCTGCTGCTGGTCGCGCTTCTTCCTGCGCGGCTGCTGTTCCTCGACAGCGGGCGCGGCTTCACCGGCGGGCGCCTGCTCGACCTGCTGCTGGTCGCGCTTCTTCCTGCGTGGCTGTTGTTCCTCGGCAGCTGGTGCGGCCTGCTGCGCGGGGGCCTGTTCGGTCTGCTGTTGCTGATCGCGCTTCTTCCTGCGCGGTTGTTGTTCCTCGACGGCGGGCGCGGCTTCACCAGCGGGCGCCTGCTCGACCTGCTGCTGATCGCGCTTCTTCCTGCGTGGCTGTTGTTCCTCGGCGGCTGGCGCGGGCTGCTGTGCGGGTGCCTGTTCGGTCTGCTGTTGTTGCTGATCGCGCTTCTTCTTGCGTAGCAGTTCCTGGTCGCTCTGCTGTGCATCGTCAGTCTGGGTGTCCTGGGCCAGGACCAGCGGCATTGCGCTGTCTCGCATGGGGCCGAACGCGGCACTTCCCTGAAGCGGGGATGCGCCCAACGGCGCGGATGCCATCAGCAGGCCGAGTGCGGTGCCTGCCAGAATCCGTGGTTGGCGTTTCATCGAAATTCTCCTTGTGGGGTCCCATCCTTGCCGAAACCGATTTTAACGAAATTGGTTCCGGCGGCTCATGGTTAGGGACCGTACGGGGCGATTGGCCGGCCTTTTGAAGGCAACTTCATGTCTTTCGACGGGGGTGCCGCCCCATTCCAGCCTTTGCCCTGCTTGACCTTCGCGGCGGCTGGGGCCACATGCCGGAGATGGAAACGCCGTTCTGGAAAACAAAGACGCTGGAAGCAATGAGCCCGGCCGAGTGGGAATCGCTCTGCGACGGCTGCGGCAAATGCTGCCTGTCGAAGCTCGAGGACGAGGATACTGGCGACATCTACTGGACCAGCGTCGGCTGCCGCCTGTTCGACGCGCAGACATGCCGCTGTTCGGACTATCACAACCGGCTGGCGCGCGTTCCCGATTGCGTCGGGCTGACGCCGCAAAATGTACGCACCATCAGTTGGCTGCCCAGCACCTGCGCCTACCGGCTGGTCGCGGAGGGGCACGATCTCTACTGGTGGCACCGTCTGGTGTCGGGCAGTGCCGAGACGGTGCATGAGGCCGGCATGTCGATGCGCGGCCGGGTCAAGGCCAACGAGACGGATCTGGCCGAGCCGGAGGATTATTTCGACTATATGCTTGACGACGAGCCATAAGCTCGCATCGGGACGAGGAACCATAGCTCGCATCGGGATGACGAGCCCTGAGGCCGGTGTCCGCAAGGGCGCGCAGGAACCAGGAACCATGCGAGACGTTTGGGGCACATTGTTGGAAAACCGGCAGAAGCTTCCTTTTTCCGCCACATGAACCGCGGATGAACGGCGGGTTCGTAAATAGTTCAGACAGGCGGGTGCATTCTCCCATCATCGATTTCAAGAGGACGGGCGAGAGCCCGCAACAAGGAGAGAAGACCATGTTCAACACGGTGAAAACGGCAGCCCTTTCGGCCCTCGTCGGCCTCGGTACGCTGGCGGCCGTTCCCGCCCATGCCGACAGCCTTTACCTGGGCTTCGGCAACAACAACGATCCGCGCTTCGGCGTCTATGCCGGGGATGACGGCTATCGCCACCGCCGTGATGAACGCCGCGACGACTGGCGCCGCGGCTGTTCGCCCGACTGGGCCCTGAACAAGGCCGAACGCATGGGGCTGCACCGTGCCCGCATCGTCGACGTCAGCCGCCGCACGGTCAAGGTGATGGGCCGCCAGTATGGCGACCGCGTCGTCATCGTGTTCGCCAACGAGCGTGGTTGCCCTATCATCAACCGCTGAGCCTCTTAAGGCGCGACCTTCTGCGAGGGTTGGTAGCGACATGATCCTCTGCGGGATCAGTCGCAGACACCACCCTCTGCGAAGATCCGTCTGGAGACATGATCCTTTCAGGATCAGTCTGGAGACACGACCTTCTGCGAAGGTCGGTCTGGAGTAGTGGAGCCGCTTTCCTTCGGGAAGAATGCGGCTCAAAAAACCCGCGGGAGCGATCCCGCGGGTTTTTCATGCACCACGGCGGACGGTTCAGGGTCGGGCTCGGCCATGGACCATCGAAGACGCTTATTTCAGTTCGAAGGTAACGGTGACCTGGACATTGTAGGCGTTCTCGCCGGCCTGCACCGGAGCAGCACCGACGGCCGCGTCGAAGGCCTTGGCGTTGATCGGCATCGGTGGCGGCGCGATGTTCTGGTCAGTGATTTCGATCACCCGGCCTATACTGACGCCGGCTGCTTCCGCCAGCGTCTTGGCCTTGGCCATGGCATCGGCCACCGCCTTTTTGCGCGCTTCGGTGACGGTGGCAGCCGGATTGTCGTTGGTGAAGACGATGCCGCCGCCCTGGTTGACGCCCAGCGACACCGCCTTGTCGAGGATCTCACCGGTCTTGTCGACGTCGCGCACGCGCACCGACAGTGTGTTGGTTACCTGGTAAGCAATCAATTCGGCCTCCTGGCCGCCGTCGGGCTTGTTTGTGTAGTTATAGCGCGGATTGATCTGGATGCCCGCGGTCTGGAGGTCGCGGTCCTTGATGCCGGCCGACTTCATCGCGGCGATCACGGCCGCCATGGCGTCGTTGTTGGCATCCAGTGCGGCGCGCGCCGTCTTGGCTTCGCGCATGACGCTGAGCGTCAGGACCGCCAGGTCGGGCGCTACAGTCGCCGCCCCTTCGCCCGAAACCACGATACGGGGCGGTGTCGGCGACTCAGCGGCCGCGGCCAGCGTCGGAAAGGCGATGGCGGCGGCGAGTGCGAGGGGCAAAAGAGGTCTGGTCATGAAATCTCCTCGGGTAAGCATATCCGCGCCCAGCGGGCGCACGCGGCTCCTTATGGCGCGATTATGGGCTGATTTGGACGATTGTGACCAGCGGTCCCGGAAAGCCTTGTGCCGCGATGCGAAAAACATTAATCCAGCCCGCGTGGGGCCTGTAGCTCAATGGTTAGAGCCGGCGGCTCATAACCGCTTGGTTGGGGGTTCGAGTCCCTCCGGGCCCACCATCGTCCTCTAGACCCCTTGTAAATCCTACAAACTGCTGTTTCCAAGCGCTTTCCGCCCTGTATGGTTCCAACATTGGCTCCAACATTTGGGTGGTTTTGGGTGGCAAAAGTCGCTGGTCTGATAAGAAAGAAGAGCGCCTATTTTTACGTGCGCAGGATATCCTTGTGTTGAAGCCGCTAACCGCGCGGCGGGAAGGGATCGTTGCCGTAAGAGTTCGAGTCGCGGATCTGCCCGTTGGGGCGATGGAACACCACCTCGCTGTGCTGGTTGATGGCGATGTCTCTTGCCGAGGCGAACGCACCGGCTTGGGTCGGATGAAGCGAAGTGGCGCGGTTATTGCCGGCGCCGAGCACCGCCCACTGACCGTCGCGAGGTACGACATGCTGATTTTTGCCCATGAAAGTCTCCGTTAAGGTTCGTTTGTCCGTCGGCAGGCAGCAGCGGTGCGCCATCATGTGCTCGGAAACGCTTTGGTGGCGCTGCCACAGGAGAATCGTCGCGAATTATCTGATCAGTCGTGGCGAGTCCGCGCCGCCGCGGCATCGGAGACGCGCAAGGTCGGGTGTGTGAGGCGGATGTTCGGCTTGCGCCGGGTTTTGTGCAGTCCTGCATTTGAATAGACGTGCTTTGCCTGCACCAGCCGCCCATCAGGGTGCGGAACTGAGCCAATTCATGAAACCTTGCTGGAAGCGCCGAGGCACTTCGGCCTCTGGCACGTTCCACGAATTGAAGAGACGCTTGCCTGCTTCGGGTCACTGCACGAGCATGCTCGCATCGGTGTGGAGGTCCGATCGACCAGCCGGGCATACTACCAACCGATGCTAGGGATAGCGTCCAAAAAAGCGCCTAAGTTCGAAGTGCTACTGCATCTCTCCACTTCCGCGACTATGTGAGAAGGATTCAATCTCCTCCAAGTCAATCCTGCCATCGCCGTTCTCGTCGACGACGTCAAATATCCTCCCGATCACATCCTGGATCTCGCTCTGCGAAAGTGCTCCATCGCCGTCGGCGTCCATTATCGCAAACATTATTTTCATCCTGGCCGCGTGCATCATGCGAGGCCCCATGCGATCAGGCTTTCGAGCTATCCTGTCCCCATCGTGCGGCCCTTGCCCTATGTCCCGGTGCCAATCTTGCCGATGCGGAGGCCTTTCTTCGGGGCCGCGATCTCCCTGCAGCTTGTCCTGTAACATCTCGTCCATCATCTGCCGCATCATCTCACGCGTCTGGTCTTCTGTCTGTTTGTTAGGGCCTGGCAGTGGTGTGGATCCAGACTGCTGCGGCGGCGGCTTAAGCTCCGGTGTCCCACTCGTCTGGGCCAGCGCCGGCAAGCTTAACATGACCAAAGCAGCGGCAGCTGCCGTCGTCCCACATTGTACTTTCATCGGATTCTCCTTCCTTGAATGGCCATGCCAAACTTCGGCATTCACGGCCAAACTTGCTCCTCAGACTTTGGTTCCGGATGCAAGCTGCACAATAGAAGCTCAAATCGTGAGGTTCGGCAGCTGAAGTACGATGCAGCGATGTCGAGCGACAACATCTTCGGTCATTTGATGGCCGCCTCGCTCACGGCTGCGGGGTACTCACCGTTTGGCGGGCGCCGACGACGCAAACCGCCGCCGAACTGGAAGCGATTGCATCTTCACACGGCTGGACGCCCGAACCCGTGTTGAGGAACTGTCGGCTTCGGAGACTGTCAGTGGCGCGGCCATCAGACGATTTCCAGACTGCCGACCTTCGCTTGGGTGAGACGCGTAAAGGCTATCGAACGCGCAATCGAGGAACACAAACCACGGTGATCGTTGCTGCCGAAATGGTGAGATAGAGAATGCTCGCAGGCTGCTCCTAAAAAGATGATCGAACGCCGCTTGGAATGGAACATGCGCTCCCACCACTGCTTGGCGCTCCGCCGGCATGCATTGTAGAGCTTGGCACAACGGGAACCTGCGTTGCAGTCGAAAGTTCTTGATGCTGGCAACTCGCCCGATCACGAGCGTGCTCACCTCAATTGGCACGTTGACCTCTCGGCCGGCAGCATTCCTGGTGCTGCTGGCTTACGCGGCCCTTTGGCTATTTCTCGACAGGGCGAGTTTGAACTGGCACGGCGCGGCGACCCTGTTCACCTGGGCCATGACACTGTTCATTCAACGCGCAGAACATCGCGACACGCAGGCGATCCATGCCAAGCTGGATGAGATGTTGCGAACGAATAGCTCGGCATCGAACATCACCAGAATCGATGATGAGGAACCAGAGGAAATCGAAAAGCATCGCACTCGTAAACAGCAGGGCGATTGAGATGTGCCATGCGGACTCGCGGCGCTACGGGCGGGTGCGGACCCAGTGAGGTTTGGCGTAAACCGGGGAAGGCTGCTTAAGAGCCTCAAATACGTGGCCCTTGCCGTCATCGCCAGCCTGATCACTTTGCTGAGCATAAACTTGGCACCAGAGCCACGCATTTTGCGAACGCTTGTCCCGCACCGATTCGACGCGTCGGATCCCGAATTTGCAAGGAGCATGAGCAGTTATTCACAAGGACAGCTGTTCGATTCAAACTCGGTACAAACCCTTGTCAACGGAGATGAGATCTTCCCTTCAATGCTGCAGGCAATCCATGCGGCTCGGTCTACAATTGATTTCGAGACCTATATCTATTGGTCGGGGGTCGTCGGTTATGAGTTCGCGACCGCGTTGGCAACCAAAGCCCGGGAGGGTGTCGAGGTCCGTGTGCTCGTTGACTGGGTCGGCAGCCTGCCGTTCGATGAAGACCTGATCGAGATCATGACAAGCGCCGGTGTGCGGTTCCAGCGCTATAGACCTATTCATTGGTATACGTTGGATCGTGTAAACAACCGGACCCATCGCAAGCTGCTCATCGTTGACGGGCTGGTCGCGTTCACCGGCGGCGTCGGTATTGCCGACAACTGGCTCGGAAACGCCCGCAATCCAGATGAGTGGCGCGACACGCACTATCAAGTCAAAGGACCCGCAGTGTCTGCCTTCCAGGCGGCATTCGCGGAAAACTGGTTGGAGACGGCCGGCGAGACATTGCAAGGTGAGAAGTTCTACCCACCCTCCGAACCTGCGGGGTCGCTTAGCGCTCAGCTGATCCTGTCATCGCAGCCAAATGGCTCGGAGAACATGGAACTGATGATGCTGGCGGCGATCGCTGCCGCCAGGGATCATCTTCGCATCGGAATGGCCTATTTCGTGCCTGACGATATTGCCCTGCAGCAGATCTTGGACGCCAGGAAACGAGGGGTAGCAGTCGACGTGATCGTGCCCAACTGGCTCACAGACGTGCCCCTGGTCCGAAAGGGCTCGCGGTACTTCTGGGGCGACTTGCTCAAAGCTGGGGTCCGGATCTTCGAGTTCCAGCCAACGATGTATCATCCCAAACTCCTGATCGTCGACGACGTCTGGACGAGCTTTGGCTCTGCCAACCTGGACGAGCGCTCTTTGCGACTGAACGACGAAGCCACGCTGAATGTCTACGGCCGAGATTTTGCCAAAACGCAGATCGACCTGTTCAGCCAGGATCTTGCGCGATCAAGGCAGATCAGTTTGGGCGAATGGGAAGCGCGCCCCCTGACCGAAAAAATATCGGACTGGCTGGCCAGCAGACTACACTCGCAACTCTAGAGCCTCTTGGTGGGCGAGTCCTCGCAAACCGGCATCTGCGCCCGTCAAATGGCTAATATGGTGCGCCACGCGCAAGAATGGGAGCAACCCCGCAATAACACCGAGCGGATTGCTCAACACGCGTCCTGCAACTTCATCGGTCGATGCATCCCCACCTCGTCGGTCACGTGGGCCCTTTGCGATCATGACAGTGAGACCCGAAAGTGCTCTCAACGATGGTGTATTAAGGTCCGCGCATGGGCGGCTGGAAGCCTGAGCGATCAGAGGCACCGGCATGTCTTAATGAGGACGAATACGCCCACTTGCGTAAGGCAGCGCCAAAAGCCTCAGGGCGACCCAGAAGCCGGGCTCAGCCATTGCGGCGAGATCTGACAGAAGTCGCTTCATGTTGCCCCACCCCTGCCCTGACGAATCCGCGGCCGATCATAAACTCGAGACAAGAGTCCGCTCTTGTGGGAGGAGAAGCGGGGTCTTAGCTGCGACTAAGACCCAGCGGCCGGCGCAAGAGCCGCCCAGCGGACCCGATCGCCAGAAAAAAAGTCCGCCCGCGCCATTTGGGCGTCACCGTTTCGCGGCATCGCTGTCGGCCGCGGCGCGAGACAGGAACATCTGCGTCGTCTCGGCGAGGTGGCTCTTGAGCCAATCCGCCATCGCTTCCTCTTCGCGCAGATTGCTCGAAAGTATAGCTGGCGAGCGAGCCCTTCATCACCTCGTCGCCGGCAAACACGCCGCTGATCGACTGGGCCATGGCGGTGAGCTTGCCGCCTGCGTCTTTCATCGCGGAGGATCCCTCTCCGATCCGGTCAAGACAGCTTTTGAGGCGCGAGGCCTGCTGCCGCGTCTCGTCGAGATGCTGACGGATGTGGTCGCCGAGTTCCGGATAGCTTTCGAGGCGTGACAGTTGCCCGGAGAGCATCGTCTCGGCCTGCTCCTCCATGGCGTGAGCGTCTCTCAGCCACTGTATCAACCAGTCGCGCGATTGTGTCATGAAGCTCTCCCTTTGGGTTGCTCGCCCAAACCGCGAGCGGAGAGGATGGCTCCGCCCGGGCTATGGCAGGCTCGGCCAGAGGGCTGTCGACGCGCGGATTAACCACCGACGCGACTTCGAGCAGCGAGCCTCAACTGGCAGAGGGCCGGAGCCTGTAGCTTCTTTAGACCTCGGATAGGTTTTGGCGGTATCTATCGGGAAAAGGAGCGGGAAAGTTATGACCGAGTTCTGGCAGTCACTCCTCGCCAATCTTGCCCTGGTCTCCATCCTCGTGGTCGCCTGGGATCTTGTGGCGGACTTCACTGGGCGTCTGTCGACGCGGATGCAGTCGCTGGTTCTTGGTGTGGTCATGTGCATGGGCGCGATCATTTCCATGGCGACGGGCTTATCCGTCTCCGGCTTCGTCGTCGATCTCCGCGCCGCCTTCATTGCGGCTGCCGCGTTCTTCGGTGGATGGCCGGCGATGTTCATCGCTACTGCCGGCTCCATTGCCTATCGCATCTATCTCGGTGGACAGGGCGCGAGCGTCGGTGTCGTGGGGATCCTCATCACCGCTATAGTCGGTATTGCGTGGCACCACATCGTTACTGCCCGGTCTCGCACCATGTTCGACATATTCGGACTCGGCGTGTCGGTAGCTTTCGCCGGGCTGATCACGCTCCTGATCATCCCCTCGCAAGTCGTTGCCGACCTGGTGCAGCAGAGCACACTCCCATCACTCGTGTTCCGCTTCCTCAGCACCGTCCTCATAAGCGTTCTGCTGGACCGGCAGCAGCGGCGGCGCGATCTTGCGATGTCCAACATGATCTACCGGGCCATGGTCCGCGAACTCCCGGATTGCCTGAACATTAAGGATGTCGACGGCCGGTTCATCGCCGCCAATCCCGCCACTGCCGAAATGATGCGCGCCGCTTCGGTCGAACAGCTTATCGGCAAGACGGATTTCGATTTCTACTCTAAGGACGTGGCCGAGCGCTTCCGGCAGGATGAGATGGGCGCTCTGGAAGCCGGGCAGACGCTGCGCATCGACCAGCCGGCGGTTTTCCCGGACGGCAGACAAGGCTGGCTCTACACGCTGAAGGCACCGTTCCGCGACGAGACCGGCAAGATCAGCGGCGTCATCACCTACAATCGCGACATCACCGAGCAAAAGCGAAATGCCCAGCTGAAGAACGATTTCATCTCGACGGTCAGCCACGAATTGCGCACCCCACTGACCTCCATCCGCGGCTCACTTGGTTTGATCGCGGCCGGCGTCGCCGGCGAACTGCCGCCCAAGGCCGCCAATCTCGTCAACATCGCCCACACCAACAGTGAAAGGCTGGTTCTTCTCATCAACGACATCCTTGATATGGAGAAGATCGAATCTGGCGTGATCACCTTCAAGATCAGGCAGATGGCTGTCCGCCCGGTCCTGGAACAGGCGATTGCCGCCAGCACCAACTACATGGCCGACAGCCGAATCAGGATCGTCTTGGTCGACGATGCCCCGCGCGCCGAAGCCAACATAGATCCGGATCGCCTGCATCAGGTGATGGCCAACCTGCTGTCGAATGCGATCAAGTTCTCGCACACTGATGGCATCGTCACGGTGAAACTCCATCGTCGTGCCCCCGATATGCTGCGCATCTCGGTCGTGGACCAGGGCGCTGGCATCCCCGAGGCGTTCCGCAGTCGCATATTCGGGAAGTTCGAGCAGGCGGACGCCTCCAGCACTCGCAAGATAGGCGGTACTGGCCTGGGCTTGAGCATCGTCAAGGCCATCACTGAAAAGCTGGGCGGCGGCATCTCCTTCGAAACCGAGGAAGGCAAGGGAACCTCGTTTCACATTGACCTCCCCGAAGCGCACAGGCAGACCGAGAAGCCGGTTTCGGTCGAGCGCCGGGCGCGCAAGCGCGATGGCCGCCTGCGTGTCCTCATCTGCGAGGACGAGCCTGACATTGCTGTGGTGATCGCAGCACTTCTCGATGCAGAAGGCTTTGCCAGCGACGTCGCGCCCGATATCGACACCGCCAAAGCGCTGCTGAGCTCGCGCGACTACGTGGCGCTGACGCTCGACATCAAGCTGGCGGGGGAATCCGGAATCAAGCTCTTCCACGACATACGGGCATCACCGGTGAATTCCGACATTGCGGTCATCGTCATCTCCGCCGTCGCCGACGAGGCCAGGCGCTCGCTGAACGGCAGCGCCGTCGGCATCGTCGACTGGCTGGAGAAGCCGGTGGATTCGAAACGGCTTCACGCCGCTCTTGCCAAGATCGTCGGCCGTAGGGTCGAGCCGAAGCCACAAATCCTGCATGTCGAAGACGATGAGGGCGTGCTTGCGGTGATGTCAGAAGGGCTGGGTTCGGGCGTCTCGATCACCTCGGCGAAGACACTAAAGCAGGCCCAGGAGGCGATCGCCCGCTATCGCTTCGACCTAGTCATCCTGGATATCGCGCTTCCCGACGGATCGGGCCTCGACCTCCTGACCGATCTGCCGCTCGAGACTGCGGTCATCGTGTTCTCGGCGGCGGAACTCGACCAGAAGCTCGGCGATCGGGTGCAGGCGATCATGACCAAGACCAGAGCGTCGGAAATCGATGTGGCAAAGTTGGTACGGAACATGTTGGTTTCGTCCCGCAATGGCACTCGGCCTGCCGCGCACGCCAAGGAGTGATGCTAATGCCCGCAAGGATCCTCTATGTAGACGACGAGGACGATATCCGCGAAATCGCCCAGATGTCGCTGGAGCTCGAGCCGGAATTCGAGGTGCGATCCTGTTCTTCGGGCATGCAGGCGCTGGCCGATGCCGCCGAATGGCGGCCCGACCTCATCCTGCTCGATGTGATGATGCCGGACTTGGACGGACCGGAGACGCTGAGGCGCCTGGCCGAGTCCCGGCCGACGGCGTCGATACCCGTGGTGTTCATCACCGCGCGCACCCAGACGCATGAGGTCGAACGCTATCTGGCTATGGGGGCGGTGGGGGTGATCGCCAAACCTTTCGACCCGCTTGCGCTTGCCGGTGAAGTCAAAAGATTGCTTCTATCGCGCACCTGAGCCGACGTATGGCTTGGCCACCGAGCGCAGTTTGTCTGCACACTGTGCGATGCCGTTCAGGGCTCCTATACCATGTCGCCTTATTCATCTACTGATTGTGCCGAGGTGCAGGCGCAGCGAATCAGGTTGTCTATAATCGCGTGGCATCGGCGGACGTCGATGAGAGAGTCGAGACGAATATTTCTGTCTGCATGGACCGCATTGGCGGATGTCGGTTCATGGGATCACTCCGGGGGGCGACGGAACCGGAGCAAGGCTGGTGAACGGAGCGAAGGCAAGAGTTCTGATTTGCGATGACGATCCCTTGTTGATCGAGCTGATGGAATTCAGGCTCAGGGCAAAGGGATATGAGGTCATCAAAGCAGTAGACGGGGCGGAAGCGCTCTCGAAGGCAGAGCATGAGGCGCCGGACATCATCGTGCTCGACGCGATGATGCCCAAGGCCGACGGCCTGGAGGTCCTTGCCCGCATCAAGGGCGATCCGGCTTTGTCCGAAACCCCGGTCGTCATGCTGACCGCCCGCAAGGGCGAAAGGGACATCGTCTCGGCCCTCGAAAAAGGAGCCGACGACTACCTTGTGAAGCCATTCATCCCCGAGGAGCTTCTGGCTCGGTTGGCGCGTCTGCTCGCGCGAAAGAGCGGGAAACGCTGATGCGGCGCTGCCGGTGCGTAGCCCTTGGCGCATGTCTGATCCTGGCGATCGCTGCGCCCCAGGGCGCGGTGCTGGCGCAGACGGTGGATGAGCTTTACGAGTTCGGCGTCAAGGCCAGGCAAGCGCAGCATTTTGACGAGGCGGTGGAGTTTTTACGGCGCGCCCTTGCGCTTAAACCCGATAACGCCGACGCCTTGGTGCAACTCGGTTTTGCCGAACTCGGCCGCGACAATCTGTCGGCGGCGCGCGACGCTTTTTCCAATGCCCTGTCCTTGGCCCCAACCTATCGGGACGCCAGCTTTGGCATGGCTGAGGTCGAGTTCCGCTCGGGCAATCTGGATGCCGCGCTTCCGCTAGCCGAAACGGCCCTGCGGGCCGAGCCCAGCAACGCTGACGCCGCCACGCTTATCGCGAATATCCAGAAGGCGAAGCAAGCCGCCGGCAGTGAGGTGAGACGGTCTCCCGCGGTTCCGGCGCCGACAAAGAAACCGACTAGCCGGCGGCGCGATCCCGTCGCCGGTCTGATGGAGCAGGGCAGACGCCTGCGAGCGGCGGGAAAGCTGCCCGAGGCGGAGAAAGTCTATCGCCGGGCACTGGGACTAGCGCCGAAGAACACCGACATCCTCGTCGCCCTTGGCCTGGTCGTCGGCTCCAGCCAAAGCTTCGACGAGGCGGGGCTTTTCTTCGACCGCGCGCTTGCGATCAAGCCGGGCCTTCTCGACGCGCGGCTCGGCAAGGTGCGCCTGGCGATCTGGCGGGGCGACGCGCCGAGCGCCCGCCACTTGGTCGATGGCGTGCTGGCCTCAGTGCCAGGCAATGTCGAGGCGCTCGAGCTGGATGCGAGAGTGGCTTTGCTCGAGGCCGATTACACGCGGGCCGGGCAGTCGTTCCAGCGCGTGCTTGCGGCCGATCCGCGCAATGCCGAGGCGCTGGTCGGGCTCGGCGATGTGCGCCGCGCCGAGGGTAAAGAGGAGGACGCGCGGGATGCCTACAGCCAAGCGCTCGCCGTCGAGCCTGGCTCTTTCGATATCGAGCAAAGGCTGGCCGTGCCGCCGCCGCGCAAATGGCGGCTCGACCTCGGCAGCGAGGTGAGCGATCTCACCAGCGGGCTCGGCGACTGGACCGACAGTTCGGCTGGCCTTTCCTATCGGCTGTCGCCGCGCACCACGATTTCCGGTCGCACCCGGCTGGCCACACGCTTCGGCCGCACCGACGTCCAGATCGAAGGTCGTATCGACCAGGCCTTCTCGCCGGCGTTCTCTGCCTATGCTCTGGCGGCGGCAACGCCGGACGCTGATTTCCTCGCGCGCTATTCGATCGGCGCCGGGGCTTCGTGGCAGGTCATGGCGCCGGCAAAGGCGTTCGGCCCGCTTTCGCTCAACATCGACGCCCGCTACGACAATTTCGCCGACACAAATGTCACCAGCATCTCGCCATGGGTGCAGACCTCTATCCTAGACGGCCGCCTGGGGCTTTCCGCCCGCTGGGTTCATGCGCAGGATGATATCGGCACGGGCGCAGACGGTTATGTGCTTCGCGTCGACCTTGCTGCGACACCGCACTTCAACGTGTTCGGCGGTTATGCCGACGCTCCCGAAATCTCCGACGGCACGCTGGTGCCGACGCGCACGGTCTTTGGTGGTGTTTCCTGGGACATCAGCGATCCGCTGACGTTGCGCGCCAGCATCGCGCATGAAGAACGACCGAGATTCGACCGGAATACATTCGGTCTCGGCCTGACCGCGCGGTTCTGACCATGTGGTACATCTGGGATCTCTCCATACTGCTCAGCGCTCTTTCGCTGGTGATCATGCTGTTCCTGATCGCGAGACGCGTCCTGCAGGAGCGCCGGAGCAAGGCTGCGGCCGACCAGCGGCGTCAGCTTCTGACTGCGCTGATCGCCTTCACCGAGAACCGAGACCGCGAGGTGTTGAAAACGACCATTCTTTCGGTATCGGCAGGCGTGGCGATCAATACCGGCTTCGAGTTCATTTCGCTTTTGCGCGGCGAGGAGCACGACGATGTCCTTGCTGCTTTCAAGGAATGTGGCCTGCCGGCCCTTGTCGGCAGGCAACTGGAAAAGGGCAACGGCGCCGAACGCATCCATGCGGCCGAGATGCTGGCGGCGCTGCGCTCGGAAGGTGCGGTGGCAAGCCTGCTTTCCGCGCTCAACCACGACCGCTCGCGCGAGGTCAGGATCGCCGTCGCCATAGCGCTCTGCGATCTGAACAGCCTGCCGCCGCTCGGCATTGCGCTGCGCAAGATCGGCGTGGCCGGGCAGCGCTCGCGACGCCTGATCGAGCTGTTCAGGCGCTTTCCGCACGCGCGCCTGGAGGAACTGGCGGACCATGCCGCGCGCGCCGACGCCGTGCCCTTCATAAGGGCGGCCGCGATCGACGCATTGGCCCGCGCCGGCGGCTTCCGCTTCGCCGATCTCTTCGCCCGCTTGGCCGACGACGCCTCGTCCGAGGTTGCCGCGGCGGCACTGCGGGCGCTCGGCCTCACCGGAAATGCCGACGCGCCGGCGATCCTCTCGACCGCGATGACAAAAGGCGACTGGGAGGTGCGCAGCGCGGCCGCCGATGCCGCCGGCCGCCTGGGCCTCGCCGAACTTGGCCGGCCGCTATCCAAGCTGATGGGCGACGAGGTGTGGAACGTGCGCTATGCCGCCGCCAACGCGCTGCGCTCCTTCGGCCAGCCGGGAGAGCGGTTGCTGCGCCAGATTGCCGACAGTGAGGTCTCGCGCAGCCAGCGCACCGCCTCGCTCATTCTTGCCGAGGGACCGGCCGTATGATCGCCGACTGGAGCGACGAGATCGTTCTTGCCGCCACCATCTTGTCTTGGTTCATCATCGGGGCCGGGCTGGCGCAGACGACGATATACCTCCTGCAGCTCATCGTCGCCGGCTATGCATTGTCCAAGCGCCCACCGGTCGCGCGCTCGGCGCTGCTTTGGCACCGCTATGGCGATGTCGCGCCGCCGATCGCGCTATTGGTGCCCGCCTACAACGAGGCCTTGAACGTGGTCGAGAGCGTCCATTCCATGCTGGCGCTCGAATATCCCAATTTCGAGGTCATCGTCATCAACGACGGCTCGAAAGACGAGACCTTGCTGCGCCTCATCGAGGCGTTCAAGCTGGTAAAGTTCCATCGGCCCTATGAGGAGGCGCTCGCGCACAATCCAATCCGCGGCCTCTATTCGTCACCGACGACCGAGCGGCTGTTCGTCGTCGACAAGGAGAACGGCGGCAAGGCCGACGCCCAGAACGCCGGCATCAATGTCTGTCGCGCGCCGCTCTTTTGTGTCATCGACGGCGACTCTATCCTTGAGCCCGACGCGCTGATGCGTGCCGCCCAGCCATTCATCGACGACCCCGAGCGCACCATTGCCGTCGGCGGCACGATCCGCATCGCCAACGGCTCCAGGATCGAGGCAGGCAGGGTGCGCGAAGTCCGTCTGCCACGCCGTCTGTTGCCACTGCTCCAGGTGGTCGAATACCTGCGCGCCTTCCTGATGGCGCGGCTTGCCTGGAGCCGCATCAACACACTGATGCTGGTCTCCGGCGCTTTTGGCATGTTTCGCCGGGCCGAAGTGGTGGCGGTCGGCGGCTTCACCAAGGGTTCGATGGGCGAGGACCTCGACCTCGTCATCAAGCTGCACCGCTATATGCGGGATAAAAAGCGCAAATACCGCATCCAGTTCATTCCGGAGCCGGTGTGCTGGACCGAGGCGCCGGAATCGCTGAGCGTCCTTGCCCGGCAGCGCACGCGCTGGCAGCGCGGCTCGCTCGAATGCTTCTTCCGCTACCGCTCCATGCTCTTCAACCCGCGCTATGGCCGCGTCGGCTTTCTCGGCTTCGGCCACATCTTCATTGTCGACGTTCTGGGACCGGTGGCGGAGGTGCTGGGCTATATCCTCATCCCCGCCTTCTGGCTGCTCGGTGTCCTTTCGGCCGAATATCTTCTGGCCTTCACCTCGCTCATCTTCACCTATGGCGTCTGCGTGAGCGTATGCTCTCTCGTTCTCGAAGAGGCCGAGTTGCAGCGTTTTCCCCGCGCCAGGGACCTCGCGGTATTGACGGCGGTCGCCGTGATCGAGAATTTCGGCTACCGCCAGCTCAACAATTTCTGGCGCGTGAAGGGCTGGTGGCAATTTCTTCGGGCCGACCAGAGCTGGGGTGAGATGACCAGGACCGGCCTGGGCGGCGCGAAGAAGTGAGCCCCGTCTGCTGAGTCACTTCAGCGTCCGCTCGATCTCCGTGATAAGCGCATCGAGTGCGACGTGCGAGGCCCCATCGTCCGCCTGCTCGATCAGCAATGTCTCCAACGCCGATGCCCGCGCGCTGATCTCCGCAAACCCGAATGTCCCCGCGGCCCCGGCGAGCGAGTGCGCGGTGGGAATCAGGGTGTCGTTGGAGCCCACTGACGGGCCTCTCTGACGCGCCGCCCTCAACTCCGCGAGTTGAGTGGCGCACCGAGCCAGGAAACGCTGTCGTAAGGGGGCGAAGGGATCATTCAGAATGGAAGGGGCCTCCATGGATGGCTTTAAAGGTATTCAAGCAGAAAACTCGGTGGAGTGGAACGAACTGCTTGCGGTCCACGCTCCTGTCAGAGCAGAACTGCGGCGCCCGCTTCAGCCAAATGCAATGGCGATGAGTTTTTGATGTCCAACCGCGGAATGAGCGAGCTGGTCGGCATAGACCTTCTTGAAGGCCGGCGAGCGGGGTGCATTCAACGTATTTTCAAATGTTTGGAGCCTGCTGCGGTATTCGGATAGGCCGACAGGTCGGCGGCCGCAGCACGTCCGCTATCATGCAATTGGTGAAAGTGTACCATCCTGCCGCCATGAGCTCACGACCGGCAATACGGCTTGCATGGCCCAACAGTTTGCCTAGCCACTCGTCAAGCGCGGGACATCTGAAGCGCAACACGATTTCGTCCTTCCGATTTGGCACGAAAAAGAGCCAGATCGGCGGCATTGACGAAATCCTTCGGCGTTTCGTTCTCGGTGGGCACCGCTGTTGCGACGCCAACGCTGATGGTCACGCGATCCGAGCCGTGGGGTATGTTCAGCTCCCGCACGCTCTGGACGAGCTGCTCTGCGATCGCACTGGATTGTTCCAGTAAAGTGTCGACCAGCACGATGACGAACTCTTCGCCTCCGTACCGCGCAGCGAGATCGGTGGAACGGCCGGAACCGCTCTGGATTACGCGGGCGATTTGCTTGAGCACCTCGTCGCCGGCCATATGGCCATAGGTATCATTGTATCGTTTGAAGTTGTCGGCATCGATCATCAACAGCGACAATGGGGATTGTGCGCGAAAAGCACGCTTCCATTCAGACGCCAGATATTCGTCAAAATAGCGCCTGTTGCCGAGGCCCGTCAGGCCATCGATCCGCGTCAGACGTTCAAGCTCGAGATTAGCACTGATCAGCTGTCGCTGGCTTTCCCTTAGCGCTCGGTATGCAGCTTCTCGCTGGACGTGATCCAGATAGGCCCGCGTGTGATATCGAACGCGTGCAATCAGCTCGATACGATCCGGAAGCTTTACGAGATAATCGTTCGCTCCCGCAGCGAACGCTTCGCCCTTGGTGGCTGGGTCTTCCTTGCTCGACAGCACAATGACTGGTACCGCGCGTGTCGAAGCATGCTTCCGGAATTCTCGCACCAGATGCAGCCCATCGACCCCGGGCATGACGAGATCCTGCAGGATGACGGTTGGCTTTACCTCGTCGGCGACCGTGATCGCTCTCAATGGGTCGGTGCAGAAGTGTAAGGAGATATCAGGCTCGCTGGCTAGAGCGCGCCTGACCGCCTCGCAAACCATGATCTGGTCATCGATGAGCAGAACCATGGATGAATAGTTATCTGCAAGTGGTGGGACCAGCTGTGGTTCTAGCGTCATCGGACGAACCCTTTCACCTGGAGCGCTGAAAGGGCTTCGATTATGCGTGAGCCGATCGCACTCAAAGGAAGAATATCAACAGCCGCGCCGACGTCGGCGGCGGCCTTCGGCATGCCGTAGACGGCGCTGGTTGCTCTATCCTGCGCGATTGTGAGATGCCCCTTGTCGCGGAGCTGTCTCAACCCGTGCGCACCATCCCTGCCCATGCCTGTGAGCAGGACTCCAATCACCGAGCCAGGCCACCATTGCGCGGCACTTTCGAAGAACACATCTACGGACGGCCGATAAACGCTGTCCTCGGGGCTAGGCGTATAGCCAAGTTGCTGAGCTGACTTGAAAACCAGATGATCCGCGGAACTGGCAATGAGAACGGTGCCCGCTTGAGGACTATCGTTTTCCCGCGCTGGACGGATCGGGAGAGGCGTATGCTGGCCGAGCCAATCAGCAAGGCCTGGAACGAATTGGGCATCGAGATGCTGTACGAGCACGATGGCGGCGGCGAAATCAACGGGAAACGCGCTCAGGACTGCGGCAACGGCGGCCGGCCCGCCAGCAGAGGCACCGATTGCAATTAGCCGTCGAGTTGTCGGCTCAGCCGCACGGGACATCCTCCTTCTTGCCTTGCCCGGCGCATCGCCGATCAGCTTGCCGATCGTTGCTATCTTGTTGGTCAACAGCCGTGCGGATTGCGAGGACGCATCACCTTCGATGCCTACTGAGGGAATATCGACGGCGTCGAGCGCGCCATGCCCCATCGCTTCGTAGACGCCGGCGACGTTGGCTTCGATACTGGCGGTCACCAGCAAGATTGAACATGGGGTTTCCGCCATGATTCTGCGGGTCGCTTCCACCCCGTCCATCTCTGGCATCGCTAGATCCATGAGTATCAGATCCGGCAGATCACGTCTGCAGACCTCGACCGCCTCACGCCCATTGGTCGCAATCCATGCGACTTGGTGTTCGCCGGTCGACATGACCAGCCGGCGCAGAAGTTCAACCGCCATCGGCATGTCGTTGACTACGCCAATTCTCATTCGTTGGTCGCCAATTTCGATCTCATTCAGTCGCCTCGCCGATCATGTCCACGACGGCATGGATCAGCGCCTCGTCCTGAAAGGTACTCTTGGTCAGATAATAGTCGGCACCGGCGTCAAGCCCGCGCGAGCGGTCTTCTTCCCGATCCTTGTATGAAACGATCATGATGGGTGTGTTCCTGAGATGGACGTCCTTTCTGATCAGGCTCACCAGTTCGATACCATCCATGCGCGGCATGTCTATGTCAGTGACGACGAGATCAAAAGGACCAGATCGGACGGCATTCCACCCGTCCATACCGTCGACTGCCACTTCGACGTCATAACCGTGATTGCCCAGCATCTTGCGCTGGAGTTCGCGAACCGTGAGTGAATCGTCAATCACCAGCACGCGCTTGCGTCTGCTCGGTCCGGGACCGCCCGCGGCTCGCCGAAGGGCTCGAAATCCGCTGGACGACGCAAGCTTTTCCACCGATCGAACCAGATCATCGACGTCGAAGATCAGAACAGGCGAACCGTCCTCCATCAGGGCCGCTGCGCTGATGTCCTTGATCTTGGCAAACCGGGAATCGAGAGGTCTGATCACCAGTTCGCGTTCCCCGAGAAAACGGTCGACGATTACGCCGTAGGCGTCCCCCCGACCCGTTTCCACCACGACGACCGAGAGTTCCTCTGGTTCGGACGCAGACTCTCCTCGATCCAGCACCTCGCGCGCTGTCACCAACCCGATCTGTCGATCGTTCAAGCGAAAATGCGGGCGGCCCTGCAGGAGGTTGATCTCCACCCGCTGCAATTTCATTGTCTTGGAGATGGCAGCGAGTGGAAACGCATAGGGCTCCCCATCGACTTCGACGAGTAAGGTGCGCAGGACTGACAACGTCAGCGGCAGTTGCAGTTGAAACCGGGTTCCTCGACCAAATTCCGAGGAGACGCTCGTGATTCCGCGGACCTCCTTCGTCATCGCCTGCACTGCGTCGAGTCCCACGCCACGGCCGGAGACGTCGGACAGGCCAACTTTCATCGAAAAGCCGGGCAGAAAAAGGAATGCCAGCAATTCCGTTTCGCTGAGCGCGTCGGCGCTTTCCCTGGTTGCAAACTGCCGGGCGACGACAGTCTCGCGCAGCTTCGAGAGCTCGATCCCTCTGCCGTCGTCCACCACGGCTATTTGCAGCAGTCCGGCATTGTGCCTCGCTTCGAGCCTGATGAGTCCCTCTTCGGGTTTGCCGGTTGCGAGGCGCTCATCAGGCGGTTCAAGCCCATGGTCTACCGCGTTGCGCAGAAGATGCCCCAAGGGGGCATCCAGCTGCTCGAGGATATCGCGGTCGATGCCGGTCGAGCCGCCTACGATCTCCAGTCGCACCCGCTTCCCAAGTGTACGACCGAGGTCGCGGACCGTTCTTGCGTAGTGTCTCACCCCGTCTTCAAAAGGTCGCATCCGGCTCGCCAACGTCTCCTCGTACAATCGGTTGGCAAGATCGGTGGCTTTCCGATCGACTGAATCCAACTCATCGAGACGCTCCGCCAAGAAGGCTTGGCTCAACCGAAGCTTTCGCTGCGTTTCAACCAGCGCTTCCACCACAGCCGCATCTTTTGCGACCGGCAGCAGCACTGCATCAAGATTGTCGAACGCACTTGCGATGTCTGATTGAAGGTGCTTCAGCCGCAGCAGCCCGTCAGCGAATGGCCTGAGCCGCCGAGCTTCCATCAGCGACTCGCCGGCCAAACCGAGCAATCGGTTCAGGCTTTCTGCCGTCACCCGAACCATTCTATCTGAGCCGATGCTCCCTCGGGCTTGAGCTTTCGGCTCGACAAGGGGGTTCGCTGACGAGGTTGCCGCCGGCTCCTTTCGGCTATGCTCTGGCGTTGCGAAATCAGCTGCCGAATCTTGGGGTGCGGGCTCGGGGAGGGACAGTTCCTCGAACTTCGCCAGAAAGCTTTCGACTTCCGGGTTGACGCTCTCGTTCGATGATCCCGATGCGATCAATTTCAGAAGGTCAGAGCCTTGCAGAAGCGCATCTATATGCTCCTTGCGTACCCTCAGATGCCCACGTTGCGCGGCGACCAAGCAATCTTCCATTGCATTTGCAACTTTGACGGCGGGCGTCAGATCGATGATGCGGGCTGCTCCTTTCAGCGAATGCGCGGCCCGCATGCATTCTTCCAGTGCGTCGGTGGCGACAGGATCGCGTTCGAGCGCCAGAAGGCCGGAGGTCAAAGCCTGTGATTGCGTCTCCAGTTCGGCCTGGAAAAGGCTCAACATCGAAACCTGGCTGAAGTCCTCATCTGTCATGCCATGCTCCGATCCATCATCGTGAGCAGTTGTCCCGGGTCGAGACAGCCAACAGCCCGTTCCCGCCAGGGCAAAACGGCAACAGTAGCCGCCGACAGCGTCTTGCCGATCGTAGCTGGCACAGCGAGAGTGTCGCGTGCCCGGTAGCGATGTAAGCCGTGGACCTCATCAACCGTGAAAGCAACCCGCTTGTCCCGCTCGCCCACCACGACGAGGCGGCGAAATATCTTGGCTCGTCTGCCTTGTTCCTCCTCCTTGGGTTCGTCGATCCCGAGCAATTCAGCGAGCGACAGGCAAATCAGCAATTCGCCCCGGACATTGGCGATGCCGAGCACTGCACTATTCCTGCGGTGTGGAAGGGAATGAACGGGACGGGATTCAGCCACTTCATGAAAAATGCCAGCTGGAAGCGCCAGCCATTCGTGCCCCAACCGGAAGAGAACGGCCGTCTGCGGCGCTTCATCGTCCGCCGAAACGACCGCTGCACGACCAGCGTCATCAGGCCATTCGCCGCGATATGCCGAGGGCGCCGCACGATCAAGGAGGCGCCGTGCAATCTTCCTATAGGTCGGGCAATTCCGGCAGTGGAGATGCTGCTCCAGTTGGGGACAGGACTTGTCACCCCGAACGCCTATCCGCCGCCAGCAGTCGTCGATTTCAATCTGCTCCACTGGCAGAGCGATCCTTGTCGAAGCCGGCATCAGGTGCCGCTCCTTTTCTGGACCCGGACCAGCCTTCCGGCCAGCGCCTCGGCGCCGCTGTGGTCGCCTTGCTTGCGAAGCAGCAAAGCCAGGTGGACCAGAGCCTCTCGATGATTTGGCGCGAGATAGAGTGCCTTGCGATAGCTTTGCGCGGCCTTGGATGCAGCGCCATCCGCATCCTGAACGAGGCCCAGCAGATAGAAGATTTGCGCGGAAGGACCGAATTTCTCGAGATGGGCGAGGGCGACCTCCTGTGCCTCCTTTACCCGACCCGCATTGGCGATCCGTTCAACCGCGACTAGGCTTTCCGAGACCTGATCAACGGGCTTGGCCAGGGCCGGCGCACTGTTTTCCTTGCCGACGGTCAGTCGTGGCGGAAGAACGGGCTTGCTCTTGTTGAGCTTCGGGGTTGATGTCCGCACCGGGATAGCAGTTGTCGGCGCCGCGGCCTTGATGGGCTCCGATTCCAGGAAGGCAAAGGCCAAGGGCCATTCAGCGGAAATAAAGCCATGCAGCCTTGGAAGTGCTGCTTCCGCGGGACCGACCAGAAGAAGTCCGTCCGTGGCCAAGAGATCTTTCAGGCGGGTCAATGCGCGATCCTGCAGTTCGCGATTGAAATAGATCAGCAAATTCCGACAGAGTAGGATGTCATAGACCTCTTGCCCAAAAATTGCGCGAGTACCGAATAGGTTGCCGACCCTGAAGCGAACCTGTTTCAGCACCGCAGCACTGGGCCGCAACCCACCCTCGACCGCTTCGAAATAGCGGTCCCTGAATTCGAGATAGCTGCCGCGAAAGGAATTGCGCCCGTAGACGGCACGTTCAGCCAACGCGATATTGCGGGTACTGACGTCCACCGCATCGATGTTGAACTCGTGCGCTTCAAAGCCGGCATCGAACATGGCCATTGCGACCGAATAGGCCTCTTCACCGGTTGAACATGGCAGGCTCAAGACTTTTGTCGGCTGAGCACGCTTGTGCACGCGCGCATGCCGCGCCAACATCGTGAACGCTTCTCGGTCGCGAAAGAACCAAGTCTCCGGGATCACCACCGCATTGATCAGCTCCTGCAGCTCCTGCGGGGAACCGGTCAAGTGTTCCCTATAGGCCTGAGGATTGGCAATCCGGCACGCTGCCATCCGGTCTCTGACCGCCTGACGGACCACTGTCGGGCCAACGCTGGCACTGTCCAGTCCAATGGTTTCCATCAGGAGCTTTTCTATTGCGCCGGTCATTAAACACTCATCGCGGCCTGGCGGAGCAATGCGGTACGAATCTCTTCCGAAAGCAGCGCTTCCGCTTTGACCCACTGAATGATCTCCGTGCCATCCGAAGCCACCGGACCAAGATAAGACGGCGTTTCTGGCTCGAGGCCGAACGGCGCGAAGTCGGCAGGGTCTCGCTCGACCGTATCCGTCACCCGTTCCGCGACCAACCCAAGCAGGCGTTGCTCGCCATCTCGCGCCGGGTAGCGCGTAACAACGATCCGGGTGCTCAATAGGCGCTCCGATGGCCGGCCAAGCGCAAGAAGAGTAACATCGATGAGAGGGATGGGTATTCCGTTATAACTGACCAGACCGACCACACCGGTTGGCGCACCCGGCAGAACTTTCACATCGATATAGGGCAGCACCTCTTCAATTTGGTGGACATCGATCAAGTAGCGATCCGAACCCATACTGAAGGCGAGGAATAGCATTATCACCTCCTACTGCCGGCCCGCTATGCTCTCAGCTTGAACCTTGAAATGCTGCTTCGCATGCTACCTGAGACTTGATTGAGCTCGTCGATCGCGAGCGTCGATTGCTGAAGGGACTCGACTGTTTGCTGAGCTGCCTCGCTTAGCTGGGTTAGCGTGTCGCTTATCTGTCCCGCGCCGATCGCCTGTGCTTGCATGCCTTCATTGGCGACTTCGAAACGTGGCACCAACCCCTGGACCTGCTGGATGATGTCGAAGAGTTGCCCGCCGACCTGCTGGATTTCGTGCATGCCCCGGCGGACCTGCTCGGAAAACTTGTCCATGCCCATCACACCGGCAGCAACTGCCGACTGGATGTCTTTGACCATCTGCTCGATATCGTAAGTGGAGACGGCCGTCTGGTCCGCAAGCCTTCGGATCTCTGTCGCCACCACTGCAAAGCCCCGGCCATATTGGCCGGCCTTCTCAGCCTCGATGGAAGCGTTGAGCGACAACAGGTTCGTCTGATCGGCCACTTTGGTGATGGTGGTCACCACCTGATTGATGCTGCCAGCTTTCTCGCTGAGGATTGCGAGTTTGGAATTGATCGCACCCGCCGCGTCCATGACCTGCTGCATGGTTCCTTCCATGCGGGTCAGCCCCTCTTGCCCTCCGCCCGCGACGGCAGCCGTTTGCTCGGCAACTGTCGAGACCTCGTTCATCGTGCGAACCAGCTCGTTTGAAGTGGCGGAAATTTCCTTGGCTGTCGCGCGGATCTCAGTCGTGGTCGCGGCGATTTCAGTCGCTGTTGCCTGCTGCTGCTTGGAGGTTGCAGCAATCTCAGTTATCGACGTGCCGACCTGTATGCTGGACCTTTGTACCTGACCAATGAGAGTTGTGAGATCGTCTGCCATTGCGTTGAAGCCGTCGGCAAGCACGCTGAATTCGTCCCGGCGCCTCAGATCGAGGCGTTCGCTGAAGTCGCCTTGCCGTATCATTTGAACCGCGTCGACCAAACGTGTGAGCGGAGCTGTGACAGCGCGAAACAGCTGGTAACCCAAAAGAAGGGCTAGTCCGAGGGCTATCAACAAGCCCACGCTCAAACCGACTTCCGCCGTGCTAACGATTGAGCTGATTCGCTGCGTCGCGCTGTTTGCCTCGCCTCTGTGATCCTCGAGCATGGCTTGCAGAGCGGACTGCAATTTCACAAAGATCGGCTCTACCGTGTTCTTGATGACCGGACTTTCATTGGGAGTTTCACCTTTCGACAAGGCAGCTCGGCTCGTGTCCAGCACAGCAGTTTCCGCCAGCCGAAATTGGTTGGCGAGTTCTTTGACGACTGCGTAATTCTGCTTGTCGATGTCGGAGACGATCGTTGCTTCATACTCGTCCATCAACCGCCGCACTTGGTCGCGATTGGTCGCGATCGTGCTTTCAAGCGTGCTTTTATCCGACGGGTTGTCCTGGAGGGCATATTCCTGAAGCAGGCTATGTGCCTTCATCTGCCCCATCATGATCTCGGTGCTGTGATAGAGGTCTGGAAGGATGCCCTTCTCGACCTCAGTTGCCTCCCGCTCCGCCTGAAGAAACCAGGCGTACGCGATAACGGCGATCACGGACATAACCACCAGAACGGCAGCGAAACTGACGAGGATGCGGTGGCGTATTGTCAGACTCGTCATGGAACCGGTTCACCTATGGGGGCATCGAGGCCTGCGCGAAAAGCGCTCGTTCCGACGTTTCGAAAAGGTGCGTCGAAAAGCAGCAGTCTTATGCAGAATGGTTTCTTTTCCGTTCCATCGCTAATGATGGCAAAGCGGCTCGCCAGTCGGCGCCCCCAATAAGCGTGGTCAAAGGCATGTCTCGCCGTCGACATAGATAAATCCGACATCGGCTGGGGCGGCACGCACCGTCAAGTGGAGCGTGCATGAGCTGCTTGAGGCCAGGAGTTGAATGACTGCTTAGTCCGCTTGATGCCGAAAGCCGACCTCTCGCTTGCGTCCACTAATTTCACCTTGAATCCAACGCAAAGTAAAAAAGGGCCGAGCTGAGACACATATGGTGTGCGCGCCGAGCGGACTTTGCGCTGCCGCCCGAGAACCATCTTGGAACGAAGCCAAACGTTCTCTAATTGCAGATGCTGGTGACTTGGAAGGACGCGCACAACGGAAATCCAAGGAATTTTCGACGCACTCGCAACATCCAAGCATGAGCGGTGGAGAGAAGTTCTATACTCACCTGTTCGACCCGGGGCCTGATGACCGTCCCATGCCGGGGTTGATCCATATGGCGTGGCGTCGCAGGCGCGAACCTTCAAATTTTCCGTGATAAAGAGAATGCTGGATTCAGTAGGCTGACAATTGTAGTGCCGAGAATAGATGAGGCCCGCAATCGCTTGAAGAAATTGGAGTGAAGCTGGCCGCTGAACCGGAGGCTGACTGCGGAAGGATCGCTACGAGTTCATCTGCAAGGCGTGGGCGTCACAGCCGGAACGCTTCAGACTCAATCCGCTCCAGCAAATGCCGGGACCAAACATTTAGGCGATCAACCGGGGTGGGCAAGATGTGCCGCGTGCGCAGATATCAGGGCCCTGAATCTGCCGCTCAACAGGCACCTCGCCGCTGGCCAATCGCTCGCCGCTGGAAAACGCGGCCGCGCTGGCTGAGGAAAAACATCTTCGGCTGGGCCGGCGACTCTATGCCATGAAGCCTCCGGCAGGCTTGGACCGCGCGAAAAAAGGCGGCGTCGCCCGGCTGGGTCTGTCACACTACACCACGACGGACGAGGTCGACCAAGCCATAGAGGCCGTTGCCCGGCTCGCGGTCCGACGGGGGGCATTAAGTAGGCAAAAAGGGGACCGGCTGTGGCTGCTGTGGATAATGGGTCCTGGTGTCTTGCTGATTGGGCCAGCTAGCGCGCACTCTCACAGCTATGGTGGCAGAGCATGTCGAATTGGCCTTGTTTGAGCAGTCACTCGGCAACATCGAAGGCCTCAATCGACCGTTCTGTGATCGTGTGGCGGACGCTGCGGAAAAAACCGAAGGGTCGGTTCTGTTCGATGTCCGCGTTGACGGCGATACCTGGGTTCAGCGGATAGCTGCGATTGGGTATGGCGTGATAGGTACAGCCATAATCGTGATGGGGAAGAACGGACAACTTAGATGCGCATCGGTAGACGGGGATATCGCTCTTTTGGTGGCAGAATTGGCTGCCTGGAATGCGTCTCCGCTTGGTGAGCAAGCGAAGATTGATCAACGCGGAGCAGCCAACATCCTGCTGGCGACGCTCCGTAGTTCAGGTCACTTCGGCAGTGGTGGCTGGCGTTCCTGAGCGAGGCTTGTGCAGCCTTCTGGCTAACCACCAGCGGGATAGTCGAGTTCCAACGATCCAGATTTCCAGGGCGGCAAATTGCTTGCCCTGTGACGTCCCGTGACTGACGGTCAGGTCTCCCTGCCTGGGCGGGTTGGCTACAATACCGGCTTCGCCAAAGCGGTCGATCTTGCTGGAAGCTTGCTGCCGCGGTCACGGGTTGGGCCATGCCGCATGGCAGCTACGTACAGGCAGCCTTACAGCAGCAGAATGAAAACCGACCGTCCTATTCCCGCCTGTACGGCACGCCCAGCATAGCCGGTGCGCTGGTCCGCGAGCGACGGATCATCAACGCAACGATCGCCGCAACATAAGGCATCATCAACATATATTGGTAGGGAATGGCGATACCGACGCCCTGGATTTGCAATTGCAGCGCGTCGAGGAAGGAGAACACCAGAGCCGCCACGCAAATCGGGTAGGGGCGCCATAGGCCGGCGATGACGATGATGATGGCCAGCCAGCCGCGCCCGTTGGTCATGTCCGGCACGAAACGCGCCGCCTGGCCGACGGAGAGAAACGCGCCGGCAACGCCCGCCATCAGGCCACCGAAGAGCACGGCGGCATATTGCACCGGCGCGACCTTTACCCCCTTAACATCGAGGGCCTTGGGATTGTCGCCGGCGCAGCGCACGATCAGTCCATAACGCGTCCGGAACAGGAAGAGCCATACCGCCGGCACCATCAGAAAGGCTATGTAGGTCAGCACCCGCTGGTCAAACAGGATGGGGCCCAGCACGGGAATATCGCTCAGCCCCGGCACCGGCACATCGGCGAAGAAGGGGATGGTCGGCGTCTTGCCGTCGCCAGCGAAAGCGGAACGCAACCAGTATGTGGAAAGGCCGGCGCCGAGCAGGTTGACGGCAAGACCGGTGACGATCTGCTCTACTTTCAGCGTGATCACCAGCACGGCAAAGACGAGAGCCATCAGCGCGCCGGTAAATCCGGCAGCGAGGACGCCCAGCCATAACGCCCCGCTTTCATAGGCGGCGAGATAGCCGGTGAAGGCTCCCATCAGCATCATGCCCTCAAGACCCATATTGTAGACGCCGCTGCGCTCGGCGATAAGTTCTCCAAGTGCGGCGAGCAGGAGCGGGGTGCTGATGCGGATGGTGGCCGCCGCCACACTGACCAGGATTGAGGTTTGAAAGAGTGCGTCAAGCACGGCCGACCCTCCGCAGGCGGAAATTGCACGCTGCCCAGCCAGCTAGGAAGAACAAAAGCAGGATCGCCTGGATGGCGTATATCAGCGCCGAGGGCACGCCGGTCTTGATCTGCATGAGCGTAGCGCCGTTGAGCAACGCTCCGAACAGCACCGAGGAAACGACGACGCCAAGCGGATGCAATTGGCCGAGGATGGCCACGATGATGCCGCTGTAGCCGTAACCTGCTATTACGCCTGCCTTCAGGCGGTAATGGACGCCGTAGACTTCCGTGATCCCCGCGAGCCCCGCAAGCGCGCCGGAAACCAGAAGCACAACTATGACCAGCCTTCGAGTATTGGTGCCCTGTACATCGAGCGCGCGCATGTTGGACCCGGCAGCCTTGATCTCATAGCCCAGCGGTGTGCGCGTCAACAGCATGTGAACCAAGCCAGCCGCCACAATCGCCAGCAGGAAGCCGGAATGCAGGCGTGAACCGGAAAACAGCAACGGAAGCACCGAGCCCGGATCGACCTTCGGCGTCTGTTCGAAGAAGGCGCCCGCCTCGCTCCATGGGCCGCGCAGCAGCAGCAGCGAAAGGACATAGACGATGATGTAGTTGAGCATGACGGTCGAGATCACCTCATCGACCGAGAAGCGGGTCTTCAGCACGCCCGCAAGGCCGGCATAGAGTGCGCCGCCGACAATGCCACCGACTATAACCACAGGAATTTGGATGAAAGGCGAAAAGCCGGTGAGATTGTGCTGCGCCCAATAAGCGAACATGGCGCCGGCAAAAACCTGGCCTTCGGCGCCAATGTTCCAGATACGCGCGCGGAAGGCGACACAGGCAGCAAGACCGGTGAAGATCAGGGGCGTTGCCTTGACCAGCGTTTCGCCGGCGGCGCGCAACGAGCCAAAGCTGCCTTTCAGGAGAGCCGTGAAGGCGGCACCCGGGCTGGCGCCCGCGGCGGCGAAAAGCAGACTGCAAACCAAAACCGCCGCGATCGCCGCCAAAGCAAGTGCAACGATGCGCGCGGTCGGCCGCGGTTCCAGCCGGCGCTCGAGGCGCCACTCCACGAGGTTGAAACCGGTCACGCCGCAGCCTCGCTCCCATGGCCGGCCATCAGGCTGCCGATTTCGTCATAGGTGGTTTTTTCCGTATCGAGCACCGCAAGGACGCGGCCGCGAAACATCACACATATACGACTGCTGAGAGCGAAAAGATCCTCCAGTTCCTCGCTCGCAAGCAGGATGGCGCAGCCTTCGTCGCGCTTGTGCAGGAGTTGTCGGTAGACGAATTCGATGGCGCCGACATCGAGGCCGCGCGTCGGCTGGTTGCACAGCAGAAGCCGCTTCGCTTTGGCGAACTCGCGGGCGAGGATGACCTTCTGCGCGTTGCCGCCAGACAATTTGCGAGAGGGTGACGACGGCCCGGTTGCGGCAATCGAATAGGCAGCGATGACCATGCGTGCATTTGCGTCGAGCGCCGCGGTGTCGATAAATGGCCCATTGCGCCAGCGCGTTTGCCATTGTTGGCCGAGTACAAGATTCTCGCCGATATCGAGATCGGCAACGAGCCCGTCGCGGAAGCGGTCGCTGGGCACGTAGCCAATGCCTTTCGCAGCAATCGTCGCCGGTGAGTACGCCTGCAGAGTTTCGCCATCGAGCAAGACCGTGCCGCCGTCGGGCGCGGCGAGGCCTGCGAGGCACTCGAACAGCTCATCTTGGCCATTCCCGGAAACGCCGGCGATGCCGACGATCTCGCCGGCTGCGATGTCGAGCGATGCGTTGTCCAGCACGGGCCTTCCATCGCGCAGGTGCGTGAGCCCACGCACCGAAAGCACCGTCTCGCCGGTCGCTTTCGCATCTGCGGCGCGCGCCGGCGCCGCAACGGAGCGGCCGACCATCATGGTGGTGAGTTGGTCGCGGCTGACGTTCGAGGTTACGACCGTTCCGACCAGTCTGCCCTTGCGAAGCACGCTGACCCGGTCGGATTGCATCACTTCCGACATCTTATGGCTGATCAGCACGACCGACAGATCTTCACTGGTGAGCCGCCGCACGATCGCAAACAGGCGGCGCGATTCCTCGGGCGTCAGCACCGCCGTCGGTTCGTCGAGGATAAGCAGTCTGGCGCCAGTGTAGAGCGCCTTGACAATCTCGACCCATTGCTGTTCGCCGACGGAAAGGTCGCCGACGTGCCGGTGTGGGTTGAGCGAGATGCCGTAGGTGGAGCAGATCGTCTCGATCCTGGACAGAGCCTCAGCCCGGCCGAGCCGCCAGCCGGAGCCCGTGCCTACCGCCACATTCTCCAGCACAGTGAAGCTGGGCACTAAGACGAAATGCTGGTGCACCATGCCGATGCCGGCGCGGATGGCTTCGCCCGGCGAGCCTAGCTGGACGGTCTTGCCGTCCACCCGAATTTCGCCGGCGTCTGGCTGGTAGAGCCCATAAAGGCAGGACGACAGTGTCGACTTGCCTGCGCCATTCTCCCCCAACAAGCAATGCAATTCTCCGGGCATGACGTCGAGCGAGACGTCGTCATTGGCGGCAAGCGCAGCGAAACGCTTCGTCAGGTGCCGAACCGACAGGCGCGGTATCTTGCTCATCTCGGATCGGCCCGGCTTGGCACCACCTCCGGCGTCAGTCCGATTTCGGCTCGTTCACATTGAGCTCGATTTTCTTCTCGCCGCTCTGGATGGCCTTGGCCGTTTCAGCCGCAAGCGCCTTTACGTCATCGGGCATTTTGGCTTCCCAAGCAGGATTGAGGATGAGGTCGCCCGAACCCTGCTGCCAGCTGAACCACCTTGGTTCCTTCGGCGCGTCGAATTTGGCGTTCATGGTCTTTGCCTTCCACCATTCATCGATGATCCAATTAATGTGCGGATCCCATTTGACGATGGTGGAGGCGACGATCGACTTCGGCGCCACTTTCGACATGTCCACATAATTGCCGAAGCAGCCTATGCCGCGCTCCTCACAAACCTCGAAGGCGCCCGACATCTGGTAGATCATGTCCGCGCCGGCGGCGATCTGCGCCGAGGTCGCCTCGTTCGATTTAGCCGGATCGAACCAGGACTGGATGAAGGTGATCTTCTGTTTCACCTTTGGGTTCGCTTCCTTGGCGCCGGTGAAGAAGGCATTGATCTGATCGTTGGTATCTTCGGCCGGGAAGGTGGAGATGGCGCCGATGACATTCGACTTCGTGAGTTTGCCGGCCAGTTGCCCCATCACGTAGGCAGGCTCGTGCGCGTGGACGAATATCCAATAGGCATTGCCGCCGAGTCCGCGATTGCCCGAACCGCTCATGACGAACATCGTATCGGGGAATTCGTCCTTCAGCTTCTCGATCGCATCTGCATAGGCGGTGTCGCCGAACAAGATGTCGTAGTCGCCGGTCTCAGCATAGGTGCGGAACACCTGCTCGGCATTGTCGTAAACGTTCTCGGTATAATTGACCTCGATGTCGAGGCCGTGGGGCTTGGCGGCGATGATCCGGTCCATGGAACTCACGAAGGATGATTCCCACGGTGCTTCCTTGCCCGCCGAAAGAATGCCGGCGATCCTGAGCTTGGTCGGCTCTTCGGCTTGTACGCGGCCGCCCCACAGCCACGTCGCGGCCACGAGCGAAACAGCGACAACAAGGTTTTTCAGCATGGTTCCCTCCCTTTTCTAGCGTTCCCAGTCATGAAGCCGGCTTAACGGATCGACCACCGTCAGGTTTATGCAATCGATCAGGCCGAGATCGGTTATCGCGAAATCGGGAATCGCGGTGATCTGCAGCACGAACATGTACATGAAAGGCCATGGCAGCCTACAGCCGAGCGCGCGCGCGGCCGCGTCGAGCTCCTGCTCTTTCTTCGCCATCTCTGGAGGATCAATGTCCGATACGATTCCGCCGATCGGCAGGGGCAGGAATGACACGATCCGACCGCCGTCCGCCACCGCCTGGCCGCCATTGTTCTCGATAATGTGGTTGATTGCCAACGACATGTCGTGGGGATTGGTGCCCACACAAACGATGTTGTTATCATCAGGCGCCGTCGAAGTGGCGAGTGCGCCGGAGCGCAGTCCGAAGCCTGAAGCGAACGCGACCGGCCGATGGGAAGTGCGGCCGTAGCGTTCGACGACGGTGAGATACTGCACGTCCTGTGATGGATCCGCGTCTATATAGCCGTCGCGGACCGGGAGCACGACATCACGTCGCGTGCGTACGAATATTCTCTCGGGCGTAACGGCGATCGCCAGCACGGCCGCCTTGTCGCCCGCTCCGGGCGCGCGCACCAATAGGTCTTTCTGTGAAACCGGCGCTACCTTGAATGTGTTGGTGACAACGGCGCTGCGGGCAGGCGGCGCAAGATCGTCCACGAGCTTGCCGTCGCGAGCGGCCAGCTTGCCTTTCGCGATGACACCTGAGACATGGAAGTCCGCGATATCCTTGACCAGCAGGATATCGGCGGCGAGCCCGGGCGAGATCGAGCCGACCTTCTGGCCGATGCGCAGCGCCTCGGCGCCGTTGATGGTCGCCATCTGGATGGCGGTGAGCGGCGGAACTCCCATCGCGACCGCCATGCGGATCATGTTGTCGAGGTGGCCGCGGGCCAGGATATCCGAGGCGACCACGTCATCGGTGCAGAAGCTGACCCGGCTCGTCGCGGCTATTCCCATCTCGGTGACCATCCGCAGGTTCTCTTCGAGAAAATGGGAGATCGAAGATTCGCGAATGACGACATGCATGCCTTTGCGCAGCTTCTCCAGCATCTCGTCCGCCGTGTAGCTCTCGTGGTCGGAGCGCACTCCGGCCTGCAGGTAGCTGTTCAATCGATTGCCGCGACACATCGGCGAGCAGCCGAGGATCGGCAGACGGCTCTTTTCGGCGATCTCGACCGCCTGCAGAACGTGCTCATCCATCGTGTCGACGAACTCGCGCACCGTCTCCCATATGCCGACGCATTCCGGCCAGGAATGGGTGGCGCGGTGATCGTCCGGTCCGAAATAATAGCCGACGTTGGAGCGAGGCAGTGTGTAGGGCGTCTTGCATGGTGCGCCCCAGAAGATCTTGAGAGGGGTTGCCTTGGCCTCGTCGAGGAATTCGCGGGCGCCTTCCAGGCCGGACACCACGAGGATCTGGTCCAGGCCCGACACAATCGAAGTGGTGCCGAGCGGCACCACCGCCTTGGCGAAGCTAGTTACCGACATCTTGGAACATTCAACGTGGAGGTGGCCGTCTATCAGGCCAGGGCAGAGGAAATAACCAGTAGCATCGATCATCTCGGTCTCGGGGCCGCGGTACTCCGAGACGTCTCCGACAGCGACGATGCGATCCTTGTAGACGGCGACGTCGGCCGGATAGATCTCACCCGAAGCGACGTTGACTAGTGTGCCGCCGGTGACGATGAGAGTCGATTTATGCTCGGCGCGACCAGCACGGATGAATTCGCGTATGTCGGACAAATTCATCTCCGCTCGTGTGGCCTCGCTCGGGCTTGGGACCAAGCTTGTCTGCGCCAAAAATCCCACCTTGCGCGCTCTGATCCTGTCGTATTAGGGTCGTCCATGCAAATGGCAGTTTCTGGCTAGTTCTGGACGCACCGTTCAAATTCTTGGACGATCGATGGATTTTGAAGCGATCGATTATTTTATCAAAGTGGCGGAGGCGCAGTCGCTCTCGCACGCCGCGAAACTGTATGGACTGCCCAAGTCCAGCCTCAGTCACAAAGTGCGCGCGTTAGAGGATTCGCTCGGTGTCGCACTGTTTGTGCGCGACGGTCGGGAATTGCATTTGAGCGATGCCGGGGCCGAGTTCCTCGACCATGCGCAACGCATCAAGGAAAGTTGCGAAGGAGCCAAGGCGGCGATCGCCGAGGCGGGCCACGATATCGCCGGCACGCTGACGATCGGCTCGACCGGCGAGTTCGGCACTTCCTTCACCTCGGAACTGCTGTTCGCCTTCCGTCAACAGTATCCGCAGGTGAATGTCGACGTGATCTTCCTTTCGCTCGGCTATTTCCTGGCGCCCGAAAAGCACCAGCCTTTCGACGGCATATTCCATTGGGGCGAGCCGGCGAACTCAGACTACATCGCTCGCAAGCTCGGGGAGGCTTCCTTCTGTCTCTACGCCAGCCCGCGCTACATTGAGCAATTCGGGGAACCGTCGACGCCCGCAGACTTGGCGGGCCATGGGGCCGTCGCCTTCCGCCGCCCGAGCGGCGTGCAATCCTGGCACCTCGAGCGCGGCGCGGAAACGGTCGACTTCATGCCGACCGCGCAGTGCATGGCGAACGACTACTGGATGCTGAAATACTTCGCCGTAGCCGGCGAGGGTATCGTCTATCTGCCAGCCTTCTTCACCGAGATCGAGTGCAAGAACGGCGATCTGGTGCCGGTGCTCCCGCAATGGCGCTCGCCACTGGTTCCAATCAATCTGCTCTACATGCGACGCCGGTATGTGTCGCGTAAGTTCGCCGCTTTCCTTGATTTCTGCCTGGACTATTACCGCCAGCGCGCCGCTTACAGTTCGCCAAGATATTGCGTCGAGGTCGTGCGGCCCTTTGCGGGCGCGCGCGCCGGGGGAGAAAACAACAGATGATCCAGAGCTGGTTCGAATGCGCGCCGCAGTTGGTTGATGTCGCCATGGGACGCACGCCGGCCGACATGGTGGTCCGGAACGTGCGCTGGGTGAATGTCCATTCGGGCGAGATCATCCCCGCGACGGACATTGCCATCGCGGTCGGCCGCTTCGCCTTCGTCGGCCCGAATGCCGACCATGCCGTGGGCCCCGAGACGCAGATTATCGACGGAGAGGGCCGCTACGCGCTGCCGGGGCTGTGCGATGCGCATATGCATGTCGAGAGCGGCATGGTTACCGTTACCGAGTTCGCGCGTGCGGTCATCCCGCATGGCACCACCTCGATGTTCATCGACCCGCACGAGATCGCCAACGTCCTAGGCATGCCGGGCGTCAAGCTGATGCACGACGAGGCTGCCGGACTGCCGATCAATGTGTTCGTGCAAATGCCGAGCTGCGTGCCGAGCGCTCCGGGCCTCGAGAACGCGGGTGCCAGCCTCGGTCCCGCCGACGTGCGTGAGGCGATGTCGTGGCCGAACATCGTCGGCCTCGGCGAGATGATGAACTTTCCTGGGGTGGTCGCCGGAAATGGCGACATGCTGGCCGAGATCGCTGCCACTCAGGCGGCAGGCAAGACGGTGGGCGGCCACTATGCCTCGAAGGATCTCGGTCTGCCCTTCCATGCCTATGTCGCCGCCGGTCCGTCCGACGATCACGAAGGCACCAGCCTGGCCGACTGCGTTGCGCGGGTGCGCCAGGGCATGCGCGCCATGTTACGGCTTGGCTCCGCCTGGTACGACGTCGCCGCGCAGATCAAGGCGCTGACCGAGCTCAGCCTGGACTCGCGCAATTTCGTGCTGTGTACCGACGACAGCCATTCCGGCACACTAGTCAATGACGGCCATATGAACCGCGTTGTGCGCCATGCCATCGCCCAGGGATTAAAGCCGATCACCGCGATTCAGATGGCCACCCTGAATACTGCTCAGCATTTCGGCATGGAGCGTGAGCTTGGCTCGATAACGCCCGGGCGGCGCGCCGACCTGGTTTTGACCTCCGATCTCACCGAACTCCCGGTCGAAACCGTCATCGCACGCGGCTGTGTGGTGTCGAACGACGGCAAGCTCGTCGCCGACATCACGCCCTACGACTATCCCGCCTCGACCAAGAACACGGTTCGCTTGGGCAAGAAGCTCTCAGCGGCGGACTTCGACATCGTGGCGCCCGAGGGTGCGAACCAGGTCATGGCGCGGGTCATCGGCGTGCTCGAGAACCAGGCACCGACCCGTGCCCTGGAGGCTTCGCTCGGCGTCTTGAATGGTATCGTTCAGATGGATCGGACCGGTGACGTCTGCCAGATCGCGCTGGTGGAACGGCATCACGGCACGGGAAAGGTCATCAACGCGTTTGTTTCCGGCTTCGGTTACGACAAACCATGCGCCATCGCCAGCACCGTCGCCCATGACAGTCATCACATGATCGTGGTGGGTACCAACAAGGACGACATGACGCTGGCGGCGAATCGGCTGGGACAGGTCGGCGGCGGCGTCGTGCTGTTCAGCGAAGGACGCGAACTTGCGCTTGTCAGGCTGCCGATCGCCGGACTGATGTCTGACCAGCGCGCCGAGATCGTGGCAGAAGAAGCCA
Organism: Mesorhizobium sp. B2-3-7; assembly: GCF_006442695.1. Taxonomy (NCBI): domain Bacteria; kingdom Pseudomonadati; phylum Pseudomonadota; class Alphaproteobacteria; order Hyphomicrobiales; family Phyllobacteriaceae; genus Mesorhizobium; species Mesorhizobium sp. B2-3-7. The sequence goes on from NZ_VFVV01000007.1 coordinate 315,281, forward strand.
ATGGCCTGATCGCGGCGATGCTTGCCTGCGGATGCGCCCTCAATAATGCCTATATGCAGCACTCTCTGCTGGCGCTTGTCGTCATCCCGGAATTGCGCATCTCCGACATCGGACTGATCGATGTGTTGAAGTTCCAGCCGACCGAAGTGCTGGTCGCCACGACCACATGAGGAGGCGGATTTAACCTGACATCACCTTCGTCCTGATTATTTTCGGGTCGCTCCTCGTCTCTTCGGCATTCATCCAATAAATCAGAGCCCTTCCTCCCGCGCATAGGCAGCAAGAAGGTCCGGAAAGTCATTTTCGGGTTTCGCTTTCAGCAGTGCACGTGTGGTGATTGCATCAATATGATGGTCCATCAAGGCAGCCGCCTTGTTCCGGTCGGCCGCGGCCAGGGCGGCAATGATCTCGTGATGCTCGGATACGGCGCAGTCGGACGAATGCGGCCGTCCGTAGAGCGACAGGATGAGCGATGAACGCGAAACGAGTTCCGTGACATAGCGCAGCAACAGTTCGTTTCCGGTCAGCGAGGCAAGCAGCACATGAAATTCGCCGGCCAACTGAATCGACGACGCGGCATTGTTGGCTTTGGCCATCTCTTCCGCGTCGACATGAGCTTCGAGCTGTTTAATCTTTTGCGGCGTCAGCTTGCCGATTAGCGTGTCGACCACCAGCGCTTCAAGCGCCCGCCGCACCTCGAATATATTGTGGCCTTCCTCCAGGCTCGGCTGCGCGACGCAGGCGCCCTTGTGCGGGCGCAATTCGACCAGGCCTTCGCCGTTCAGTCTTGCCAGCGCCTGCCTGACAATGGTGCGGCTGACGCCCAGCCGCTCGCCGATCGAATCCTCAGGCAGCTTTGTTCCCGCGGTCAGCGCCTGGTCGAGTATGACGCGCTTCAACGTGCGATAGACCGCGTCGGACTTGGATACGGCGGATTTCGGATTTTTATTGCGAATGTTGATTGTCATGACCGATCCTGAAAATTCATATCCAAGCACACAAGAAGAAAAGCATCCGCAAAGCCGGAGTTTAGAGATGCAAACGGCCCGGCGTCGAGGGCCAATGCCGTCGGCTCGCGTGCCATCAAGGTTTATTCCAATCGTTGTGTGTCGTTTCTGGAGCCCTCATGCCATGAACATCCGATAGCTGGGAGGGAAAATCTCGGCGACCGTCGGATGTCGCCAGGTGCGTTGCGGATAACGCTGGACAAGCCGTTCGAACTGGGCCTGTGCGCGCTGGTGGGCTGCATCGAGATCGAAACCCGGAATGGTTCGGGCGCTCATCACGGTGCGCCCGTCAATGATGACCGTGTGCACATCGCGTCCGCTTGCGGACGTCGTCAGGCAGGCGATCGGATCGAGGACCTGTCCCAGATGGTTGCCGGACAGGTCGAACACGACGATGTCGGCGGCTGCTCCCGCCTGCAGACGTCCCAGGTCCGACCGGCCGAGCGCGTCGGCGCCGCCAATCGTGGCCGCGTCATAGAGATCGGCTGATTTCGGCGTCTCCAGATTGCCCGCCATGACGCGGCCGAGCATCAGGCCGACCTGCATGTTCTGCACCATGTCGGGTGGCCAGGTGTCCGTGCCCATGCCGATGCGCAGACCCTGGCCGCGAAGGCGGGCGAAATTGTCGAGCGCCGCGCCATGCCGCGCCATCACCAGCGGGCAATGCACCAATGTGGCACCCGAACCGGCGATGATTTCGAGATCATCGCCGTCGGCGTGGGTGCCATGCGGCAACAACGCTCTTTCGCTGAGAAAGCCGATGTCCTGGAGCCAGCGGGCGGATGTCGTGCCGAACCGGCGACGCACTGTCTCGATCTCGAATGAAGACTGGCAGCAATGCAGACGGACCGGCACGCCGAGGTCTCGCGCGGCATTGGCGGTCCTGCGCAACAGGTCGGCGGTCCAGAACTCGACACGGTCCGGTGCAAGCATGGTTCGCACCAATCCGCCGAAGCGTCCTTCGTGCTCCAGGCAAAAGGCAACGGCATCGTCCAGACCCTCCGCGCCGCGCTCTTCGTCCACCTCGACGACGATGCCGCCATCCGCTTCGATGACGGAATGGCCGGCGCGAAAGGCAGGCCCGAGATAGACGCGAAGGCCCAACTCTGCGGCGCTTTCGGCGGCGGATGCGAATTCGTCCGATGTCTCGTTCCATGCACGATAAAACAGCGATGCGATCGGCAATGCAGTAGTGATGCCGTTGCGGATGAGTTGCGCGAAGGCATAGTGTTTTTGAAACGCCAGCTCCTCGCGCGCCAGCATTTCTACCGGCCCGGCTTCCACATAGTCGCGCGGCCAGACGCGGCCCTTCTTCCAGCCGGGTTGATGATCGAGGCCGAGCACGCCCGTATCCAGGTCCGAAAGCGCATCCAGATCGATGAAACCCGGGCCGATCAGCGCCCTGCCATGATCGATCCGCCGCTTTACAGGCCCGCCGTAGCGATGGCCGACGAAGACGATCCTGCCGTTCTCATGGACGACCTCGCCATTCTCCAGAAGGATATGGCGCCCGTCCCGGTGGCCGACAACCCATCGTGCGGTGAGCAGGACGGGTCCGTCGTCACGCTGGTTCGTCCGACGACTATGCGACATCGGGCAGATCTCCGGCCAGCGCACCGTCACGCACGAGCACGCGGCCGCCGCGGATGACCGTGCGCTTCCGTGGGGTCAGGGCCACGGCTTCCGCCAGGGTCCGCGCGCAAACCAGCACGACATCGCCGTGGCAACCGGGCGAAAGCCCATAATCCGTCAGGCCGATACCTTGCGCGCCGCCAAAGGTGCAAACGCGCGCCGTCTCTTCCAGATCGGCATCGTTGGTCATGCCGTTGCGCTGCGCAAGATATTTGGCCCGCTCCAGCATGTCGCCATTGCCCCATGGCTCCCAGGTGCCCTGGATGCCGTCGGAACCGGATGCCACGACGAGGCCGGACTGGCGCATCATGCGCAGCGGAACCGCCGGCGCGGATGGGCTGCCGACCGTCATGACGGCGATGTCTTCAGCCGCCAGCGCGTCGATCAACGTGTGCTGCCTATGCGTGTCCAGCATGCCGAGACAATAGGCATGGCTCACCATGACGCGGCCCTGAAGGGAGAGCGCCTTGGTCCGTTCGACGATCAGCTCAAGGCAGAAGGCGCCCAATTCTCCCGGTTCGTGCAGATGAATGTCGACCGGCTTGCCGTATCGATCCGCGAGCGCGAAGATTGCATCCAGGTGGCGAACCGGATCCCGCTCGATCGTTGCCGGGTCGATGCCGCCGACAATATCGGCCCCCGCCTTCAATGCGTCCTCCATCAGCGCCTGCGTGCCTTCGCGTCCCAGCATGCCGCTTTGCGGGAAGGCGACGACCTGCACGTCGACCAATCCCTTGAAGGCTTCGCGCGTTGCAACGACACCCTCGATGTTGGTAATGCCGATTTCCGTATCCACATCGACATGGCTGCGGATATGCGTCACGCCGAAAGCCAGCGTCTGCACGATCTGACGCGCCGATTGCCTGCGCGCATCGATGCCGAGTTCCCGCTTGGCCTTCCTGTCGGCCAGGATCCTGTCGTTGCGCGTGGGTCCCACACGGTTCTGAAACCAGTCCATGCCGACAAGCGTCTTATCGAGATGCGTGTGCGCCTCGACCAGGCCGGGCAGGGCAACCTGTCCAAGCCCGTCGATTTCATGCGCCGCTTTCCCGCTGGTTGCGTGCGCGAACCGACCGTCGCGAATGTAGAGGTCCGTGACAGCGCCGCCCAAGGGCCTGACATCGCGAATGAGAAGGTCTTCGGTCATCTGGGTCTCCCTGTTTGCGCCCCGGAACTCGGCCTATGCCAGCCCGGCGCGTTTCATCATCAGATGGAAGGCTCCTTCGGCGCGATCCAGAATGGCGTCTTCATCGTGATCGACGAGGCGGCGTCCGCGCATGAGGACACGCCCGTCGACGATCGTCGTGTCAACATCCGCGCCGTTGGCGAAGCGTGCCAGCCGCTGCGCGGGGTGCGCCGGCGGCCACAGATGCGGCTGGCGCATGTTGACCAGGATGATGTCGGCGCGCTTGCCCGGTTCCAGCGAGCCGATTTCGTTCTCCATCGACAGGGCACGCGCGCCCTCGATGGTCGCCATCTCCAGCAATTGCATCGGCGGCAGGACCGCATCGTTCCTGAAGTGCCGGGCATGATAGCGGTGCGCCTGGAACATGTTGCGGAACATGTCGAAAGAGCGATCGGGCGCCGCCGCGTCGGTGCCGAGCGACACGGTGACACCCCTTTCCATCAGTTCCGTCGCCGGACAACGGCCCGAGACCGACATCAGAGCACTTGGATTATGCGCCACCTTGGCGTGGCTGCGTTTCAGCGCGGCGATGTCTGCCTCGGTCAGTTCGATGCAGTGCGCCAGCAGCGAATGCTCGTCGAACAGATCCAGCCGTTCCGCATTGGCGGCGATGGAACCGTCGCGATGGCCATCCTGGATGAACAGCACGTTTTTTGCGCGAGCAAGGTCGCGAGCATTGCGGGACAGATTGTATACCGTTTGTTCGTCAAGTTCGCGCCGAGTGAACACCGGGAGAGAGACCGCAATCCGCACGCGGCCATCGCGACCAGCCCAATCATCGATGATTTCCGCGCACACTGCCAACTGGGTTTCCGGCGAAATGGTGATTTCGACAGACGGAACGTATGCGTGGTCCCGATAGACATGGGACGAGGTCGGCCGGTTCGGCCCGACGGCGAGTATCTCGCGCACTCCCATTTCGGCGATGGCGGCAAGATGTGCCCGTGCTGCCCCCGGCGCCTCGGTGCGCATGATGTCCGGCCCGCCGCCAAACAGCAGGGCAGCGGTGGTCGTTCCGCATTTTATGCGCTCAAGGGCCGACAATGTGGCCTCGGCTGCCCAGAATTCCGTATCCGACGCCTCTGCATAGATACGCCCCGCGATAGTCATCCAGGCTTCGGAATCGTCTCCCAGGCCTTTGGTCAGCATGTGACCCGCATGCGCGTGCGTGTCGACGAGACCCGGCATGACAACCATTCCCGAAGCATCGATGCGCGCCACCTTCTGATCTGTGGCGGGGGCCGCGCCGTCGCCGGCGGTGACGATCCGGCCATCCTCCACCAGGACATAACCCCTCGAGAAAATCCGGCGCCCCGCATCCATGGTGACGATGACACCGTTTTCTATCAGCAAGGCCTGGGTCATTCGGAATCCCTTTTCGGAACGGTCACTTGAGCGGTTTTGCACATCAGAAACGAAATCGAACATGCCTGCCTTGATATTGTGCACAATGTGTGTACGATATCAATGGGGATAAATGGTATCCAATGGATCTGAAATTTCGTATACAAGTGGGAGAAGAAAATGAGAAAATGCGTTAGGGTCCTGCTCGCCGGACTTGCGATGGTGATGTCGGTGACAGCGCCTTCGCTTGCACAGACACTGCGCTGGTCATCGGCCGGCGACGTCATTTCGTACGATCCGAATGCCCAGGTCGACAGTTTTACCCAGAGCGTCCAGAACATGGTGTTCGACGGGCTGGTGCGCCGCAACAAGGAAATGGCTATCGAGCCTGCGCTTGCGACCTCCTGGGAGATCGTCTCGCCGACGCGCTGGCGCTTCAAGCTGCGGCAGGGCGTCAAGTTCCACGAAGGTCAACCCTTCAATGCCGACGATGTCGTCGCCACCATCCAACGTCAGATCGATCCCGGCGCGCGCAACCGAGAAAACCTCTCCGCCGTAACCGGCGTCGAGAAGGTCGACGACTACACGGTCGACCTGATCCTGCGCGGACCCTATCCGCTGCTCCTGAACGATCTCGTCGCCATCTACATGATGAGCAAGCCATGGATGGAGGAGCACAATGCCCTCAAGCCCGGCAATGCCTCAACGGGGGTCGTCACCTACGCCAGCAATCATGCCAATGGCACCGGCGCGTTCAAGCTGGTCAGCTACGAGCCGGACTCGCGCTCGGTCTTCGCCATCAACAAGGAATGGTGGGACAAGCCGCAGCACAATCTGACGGGGGTGGAATTCCGCCCGATCGCTTCGAACGCCACGCGCGTCGCGGCGCTGCTTTCGGGCGAACTCGACATGATCGCGCCGGTCCCGTTGCAGGACATCGACCGGGTCGCCAACACCGCCGGCCTGAAGGTTGTCGAGAACCCGTCGCTGCGCGAGATCTTTCTCGGCTTCAGCTTCCGGCCGGAGCTTCATGCAGCGCCCGGCAAGCCCAATCCGCTGCTGAACGTGAAAGTGCGCCAGGCGCTTTGGCACGCGGTCGACCTGAACACGATCCAGAAGCGTTTGATGCGCGGAAAGTCGCGCACCTCCGGCACACTGGTCGCGCCACAGGTCACCGGCTACGATCAGTCGATCGACGTAGCGCTGGACTATGATGTCGCGAAGGCGAAATCCATGCTGGCGGAAGCCGGCTATCCCGACGGCTTCAAGGTTGGACTGGCCTGTTCCAACGACCGCTACATCGCCGACGAACAGATCTGCCTGGCAATCGCGTCGATGTGGGCCAAGATCGGCGTCGAGGCCGACGTGCACGTCGAAAGCAAGACGACCTATTTCCCTCGAATGGATAAGGGCGATCTCGATATCTATATGCTCGGATGGGCCTCGCTACCGCCGATGGATGGCTACAGCGTGCTGCAAGCCTTGCTGGCGACCAATGACGGCAATTATGGCGGCAGCAACCCCAACGGGCTTTCCAACGCCAAGATCGACGAATTGGCCCGTTCGGCATCGACCGAACTCGACGAGGCCAAGCGGGTGGATATGCTGAAGGCGGCCTTCAAGATCACGCATGATGAGGCCCTCTATCTGCCGCTGCACCAGCAGCCGGTCGCCTGGGCGATGAGCGACAAGGTCGACATGCCGCAATTCCCCGACGAGTATGTGCGTCCCTGGTTCGCGCATATGAACTAGGAAAATACGCCGGTAAGGCGTGCCCGCGCTTGCGAGGGAGCTTTCGCGGACACGCCTGACTCGGTTGGAGCGCCTGCTATCCGTGGTGGATCGCGAGCTGCTCCAGCGGTGGCGCAAGCCCCGCCTGTCTCGATCCGCGCTTCTTGAAAGGTTTTTCCTGATGATCCGGATTCTATCGGTGCGGCTGTTGCAGGCCATCCTCGTGATGGTTGCCGTAACCGCCATCGCCTTCATCATGTTCCGTTTCGTCGGCGATCCGGTCGCCACGATGGTGCGCGAAGGCGCGAGCCAGGCTGAGAAGGATGCCTTGCGCGTCGCTCTCGGACTCGACAGGCCACTTTTCGTACAGTTCCTCGAATTCGTCGGGCGCGCGCTTCATGGCGACCTCGGCACCAGCTTTCGCTACCAGGAGCCTGTCGTCAGCCTGCTGTTGACCAGGCTTCCCGCAACGCTGGAACTGGTCGTGGTCGCGACCCTCCTGTCGCTGTTCATCGGCATCCCGACGGGGGTTCTCTGCGCCCTGAAGCCGAACGGCTTTCTGTCGCGGCTGATCCAGTCGCTGACCCTCGTCGGGATATCCATGCCGACATTCGTCACCGGCCTGCTGCTCATCCTGATCTTCGCCGTCAGTCTGCGCTGGCTGCCGTCCTCGGGGCGTGGCGAGCTTGTCGATCTCGGCTTCTGGAAGACAGGCTTCCTGACGGCCTCCGGCCTCAAATCGCTGATCCTGCCTTCGATCACACTGGCGCTGTTCCAGTTGACGCTGATCATGCGCCTCGTGCGCTCCGAGATGATCGACGTGCTCTCTTCGGACTATGTCCGCTTCGCCTTCGCGCGCGGTCTGCCCCGCCGCTACATCTACGGCCGTCTGGCGCTGCGCAATGCCTTGATGCCGGTCGTGACCGTCACCGGGCTGCAGATCGGACAACTCATCGCCTTCGCCATTGTCACCGAAACCGTCTTTCAGTGGCCGGGCATGGGGCTGCTTTTCACCAACGCCGTCGGCTATCCGGACATCCCCGTCCTCGCGGCCTATCTGCTGTTCGTCGGCTTCCTGTTCGTCGTGATCAACATGGTCGTCGACATGCTCTACGCATTGATCGATCCGCGGCTGAGGACAAAATGATGGCAACGCAGGTATCTCTGTCGCGCAGGCTTCCTCCCATCTCGGTCATGATCGCTGGCTTGATCCTGGTGACCATGCTGGTGCTGGTGATCTTCGCTCCGTTGATTGCACCCATCGATCCGCGCGATGTCTCCTCATATTCGCTGATCGACATGGAAATCCCGCCCGTGTTCATGGACGGTGGCGATCCGCGCTTCCTGCTGGGCACCGACAATCAGGGACGCGATCTGGTCTCGGTCATCCTCTTCGGCCTGCGCATATCGATGCTGATCGGCGCCGGGGCGGTATTGTTGGCCGCTGCCATAGGCGTCACGCTGGGATCGATAGCCGGCTATTTCGGCGGTATCATCGACAGCATCGTGATGCGGATCGCCGATGTTCTGGTGAGCTTTCCGACGATCCTCGTCGCGCTTCTGATCAGCGGCATAGCCCGCGCGCAATTGAGCGCCGATACGGTCTCGAGCTGGGCCCCGGTCATCCTGATCTTCGCGATCGCCGTCAACGAATGGGTGCAATATGCCCGCACCGTGCGGGCCTCCAGCATGGTGGAAATCTCCCGCGACTATGTACGGGCCGCCAAGGTCATCGGTCTTCCGTCCCGCCGCATCATGATGCGGCACATCCTGCCCAACGTGATGAGCTCCGTCATGGTGATCGCCACCATCAATCTGGCGGGCGCGATCCTGACCGAGGCGACCCTCTCGTTCCTCGGCGCCGGCATGCCGGCCACCTATCCCTCGCTCGGCACGCTGATCCGCATCGGCAACGAGTTCCTGTTCTCTGGCCTGTGGTGGATCGCCGTTATGCCCGCCGTCGTGCTGGTCGTCCTGGTTCTGGCAGTCAACATAATCGGCGATTACCTGCGCGATCGCTTCAACCCCAAACTGATGGCGAACTGATGGAAAACACAACGCCACACGCACTCGATATCAGGAACCTGCGGGTCGAATATCCGCTTGCCAACGGCAGCATTCTCGCTGCCGTCGACAACATCGACCTGACGATCCGGCCCGGCGAGATACATGCACTGGTGGGAGAATCCGGTGCGGGAAAAACCACCGTCGGCAATGCGCTGATGGGCTTGTTGCAGGCTCCCGGCAGGATTGCTTCCGGCACCATCACCATAGCGGGCAAGCCGATCGACATCCGAACCGGTCGCACCAAGGGGATCATTCCAGGCCGTGACGTCGGCGCGATCTTTCAGGATCCCATGACAAGCCTGAACCCGCTTTTCACCGTGGAAAGCCAGTTGTGCGAAGGCATGCTGGCGCATCTGAAGATCGGGCGCCGCGAAGCCAGGGCCCGCGCGCTCGAATTGATGAGAGCCGTCGGCATTCCCGAGCCGGAACGCCGGCTGGGCAACTATCCGCATCAATTGTCGGGCGGCCAACGCCAGCGTGTCGTCATCGCCACCGCACTTGCCTGCGACCCAAGGCTGATCGTCGCCGACGAGCCGACGACGGCGCTCGACGTGTCGGTGCAAGCGCAAATCCTCAAGTTGATCCGCGAACTTGCCGATGATCGCCGCGTCGGCGTCCTGCTGGTTACCCACAATATGGGCGTGGTTGCGGAAATTGCCGACCGGGTCACGATCATGCAGAACGGTTGCGTGGTCGAGAGTGGATTGACACGCGATGTGCTGACGGCGCCCAAGGCGCCTTACGCGCGCACGCTGATCGCCGCCGTTCCGCCGATCGACATTCGCCTTGACCGTCTGCCGGTCCCAAGCGAGGAAACGAAGACGACACTGGAGGCGCGCGAAGCCGTGCGCTCCAAGAACACCGGCACCGCTGCGGGGAGCAACGGCGAAGCCGCGCTGACTGTACGCAATCTTTGCGTGGAATACGGCCAGCGCTCGTTCATCCCGGGCCGCAAGGCATCGGTCTTCAAGGCCGTGAAGGACGTCTCCTTCGAGGTGCGCCGCGGCGAAATCTTCGGGCTTGTCGGCGAGTCCGGTTGCGGCAAGACCACGGTCGCCAACACCATTGCCGGTCTCGTGACGCAGAGTTCGGGAACCATAGAGTTTCAGGGCACGGCATTGGCCGCCCGTCGCGACAAGACCGTGCGCCAGTCACTCCAGATGGTGTTCCAGGACCCGTATTCGGCCCTCAATCCAAGGCTGCGGATCAATTCGGCGATCGCGGAGCCAATCCTGTTCTACAAGCTTGCCTCCAGCGCGGCGGAAGCGCGGCTGGACGCCGAGACATTGCTCGAGGCGGTGGGCCTGCCGGCGCAGGCCGGCTCTCGGTTCGCCCATGCCTTTTCAGGCGGCCAGCGCCAGCGCATCGCGATTGCGAGGGCGCTCGGCCCCCGGCCATCGCTGCTGATCTGCGACGAGCCGACCTCGGCGCTCGACGTGTCGGTGCAGGCGCAAATTCTCAACCTGTTGAAGGACCTACGAGATCTTGCCGGGCTGTCGATGCTGTTCATCAGCCACGACCTCGCGGTGATACGGCAGATGTGCGACCGGGTCGCCGTGATGAAAGGCGGCGAGATCGTCGAACTCGCGGATACCGAAACATTGTTCTCCGCGCCCACTCACGAATACACGCGCGAACTCCTGCGCCTCGCGCCTTCGCTCGACCGCATCCTTTGCAGCGAAAAAAGAGAAGCGAGCCTGTGATGGCAGACATTCTGATCAGAAACGGCACCGTCATTGCTGTCGATCCCGATCGGCGGATCATTCCCGATGGCGCCGTAGCCATCGAGGGAGACCGCATCGTGGCCGTCGGCGCTTCGCAAGACGTGGCGCGGGACCATCCGGCGCGCGAGACGATCGACGCCCGCGGCATGGCCGTCATGCCAGGCTTCGTCGACAGCCACGCCCATGCCGGGCACGGGCTGATCAAGACGATGGGCGGCGGCCGCAGCGACCTCTGGTACAGGGCATGCCAAGGTGCCTATACGGTGGGTTCGACGCCGGAATTCTGGCATGCGGAGGCGCAGCTTGCCGCGCTGGAACGCCTGCGTTTCGGCGTGACGACCGGCGTGTCCTTGCTGGGCGGCGGCGATTCGGTCATGCGCACCGACGATCCGGCCTATGGCAACGCCCATATGGAAGGCGTGCTTGGCATCGGCACGCGCTCAGTGGTCGCCGTCGGCACCACGCGCCCGCCGCACCCCCTGACTTATGCACGTTGGAAGGGCGCCAGCCGTACCGATTATCCGGTGTCGTTCGACCAGCAGCTTGCCACCTCGCAAAAGCTGGCCGACCGCTGGCACGGCACCCACGAGGATCGTCTGCATCTCGCCCTGCTGACGCCGACCATGCATCAGGAACATCTTGATGGTCCCGGGGCAGGGGACGCCATCGCGCAATCGCGCAAGGTCAGGCAGATCGCCGAACAGCGCGGCCTGATCTTCACCCAGGATGGTCATACCAAGGGCAGCGTGAAGATCGCCGGGGAGATCGGCATTCTGGGGCCGCGCACACTGCTGTCGCATGCGACCGCCCTGACTGACGAAGAAATAGCGATCTGCGCCGAAACCGGCACGAGCATCGTGCACAATCCGAGCGCCGTGGCCGCCATTCTCGCGCGCTGCCCGGTCACGGAACTTCTCGACGCTGGCGTCGTGGTGGCCATCGGCTCCGATGCGACCGCGCCGGACCGCTCCGCGGACATGTTCCGTCACATGCAGCAATGCATGCACTATCATCGCACTCATTTCCACGATCCGAGCTGGCTTCCGCCGGGCAAGGCCCTGGAGATGTGCACCATCGACGGCGCGCGTGTCCTGGGCCTCGACCATCAGGTCGGATCGCTGGAGCCCGGCAAGAAGGCCGACGTCATTCTTGTCGACCTGCGGCGCCCGCATCTCTACCCGGCCAACATGCCGGAATTCCGTGTCACCTATTTTGCCAACGGCAACGACGTCCACACCGTGCTGGTCGGCGGACGCGTGCTGTTGCGCGACCGCAAGCCGGTTCATGTCGATCAGGATGCCGTGCTCGATGCTGCGCAACGGGAGACGGAACTGATGATTGAGCGGCTGGGCTTGCGCGATCTGCTCAGGACCCCGGACCGGTTCTGGCGGCACAGCCGCGACACGGATCTGATCGAATAGGCTTCAATATCGAGACAGGCCACCGGTGATGCGGAACGGCAGCGATGCACGTTCGGCCGGGCGGCGGCTTCAGGAATTTTTCCCATGGTACGCATCGGCATCATCAATCCCAATTCGTCCGCGTCGATGACGGGATCCATCGCCGTCGCGGCGCGGCGAACCGCGCAGGCGGGCACCGAAATCATCGCCATGCAGAACGACAGCGGCCCGGCTTCTATCGAAGGCGCGATCGATGGCGCGAAGGCGGTCCCAGGTCTTCTCGACCGTATCGAAGGGGCCGAGCGCAGTGACGCCGTGGACGCCTATATCATCGCCTGCTTCGACGATACCGGACTCGACGCCGCGCGGATGCTGACGCGCAAGCCGGTCATCGGCATAGGCGAGGCTGCCGCCCGTGTCGCCAGCATCGTGGCGAGGCGCTTCACGGTGATTACCACCTTGCCGGTTTCCGTTCCCATTCTCGAGGACAATCTGGTTCGCTACGGCCTTTCGCCATTCGCCACCGTGCGGGCGAGCGGCATTCCCGTCCTGGCGCTGGAAGCTAATGGCGAGGCGGCCTTGTCGATCATCAGCGAAGAAATCCAGGAGGCGCTGCGGGTCGATCGCGCCGACGCCATCGTGCTTGGCTGCGCCGGCATGTCGGATATGGCGCGGCGACTGGCCAGCCTTCACGGTGTCCCGGTCGTCGAAGGAGTGTCGGCGGCTGTCAGGCTCGCGGAATTGCTCGTCGGCCTGGAACTTCATCCCAGGCAGGATGCTTTCGCCACCTCTCGGCGGAGCATGACGGCTTCGCTCGCCGCAGCAACCCGCTCGGCTTCCACGCACAGCGTGTCGGGGGGCTGATGCCGATGGTCAAGCGCAGACTTTTGCTGGGCGTCATCGTCGCCTGCATTCCATTGATAGCGTTGGGGCAGAACATGAATGAGACAAGGCTTCACTCGGCTGCGGCAAATGACGATGTCTCCATGATCAAGATGCTTGTTTCCGAGGGGGCCCGGATCGACGCGCGCGACGAGAACGGCCGCACGGCTCTTCTCGTCGCGACCCACGGCAACAAGGTCAGCGCTGCCAGGACTCTCATCGAGGCTGGCGCGGACGTCAACGCCAAGGACGATATCCAGGATAGTCCATATCTCTACGCCGGCGCACGCGGGCATCTCGAAATCCTGAAGATGACGCTTGCGCACGGCGCCGACCTCAAGAGCACCAATCGCTATGGCGGCACCGCGCTCATTCCGGCCGCCGAACGCGGACATGTCGAGACCGTCGGCGCGCTGATCGATGCCGGTGTCGATGTCGATCACGTCAACAAGCTCGGCTGGACCGCGTTGCTGGAGGCCATCATCCTCGGCGATGGCGGGCAGCGTCATGTCGAGATCGTGAGGCGGCTGATCGAGGCCGGCGCCAACGTCAATCTCGCCGACAAGGACGGGGCGACACCGCTGCGGCACGCGCGCAGGAACGGCTATGCGCAGATGATAACCCTGCTGGTGCAAGCGGGCGCCAGATGAACAGCGCGAAAATGTCGATGACCGCGCAACCTGCAACCGACAGGCAATGGACCCTGCTTGCCCTCGTCGTGCTAATCGGGATCAACCTGCGTCCCTTCCTGACGGCCCCGGGACCGATATTGGCTGATATCGTGGCCGACACCGGGATGGGCTATGGCAGCCTGGCCATGCTGACGCTGTTGCCGATGCTGCTGATGGGCCTCGGTGCGTTCGTTGCACCGGGCATCCAGGCGGCCGTCGGAACGCGCCGGGGCCTGCTCGCGGCGCTAATGGTGCTGACAGCGGGCTCGCTGCTCAGGCTTGTCGTGCCCGGCGGCCTGTCGTTGATCCTGACGGCGGCACTTTGCGGGGCGGGGGTGGCCTTCATCCAGGCCGCGTTTCCGGGGATCATCAAGGCAAAGTTCCCGACCAGCACACCCGCCGTGACCGGCCTCTATTCCTGCATGATCATGGGCGGTGGGGCGCTTGGCGCACGTCTGGCGCCCCTGCTCGTCAACAACGGATACGACTGGCGGGCAGCCCTTGCCTGGCTCGCGGCTCCCGCCGCCATCGCGCTGTGCGCCGCATTCCGCGTTCTGTCCGACGCCAAGGCTTCAAGACCCGATCGCGCCTTGACTGGCTTTCTGCTTCGCCGTCCACGGACCTGGGTCCTGATGGCGGCCTTCGGCCTGGTCAACTCCGGTTATTCATCTATGGTCGCCTGGCTTGCGCCCTACTACCAGGCGCAAGGATGGAGCAGTGCCGCCAGCGGCAATCTTGTGGCCGTGATGGCCATTTGCCAGGCGGCTTCGGCCCTGGTGCTGCCTGTCCTGGCGCGCCGGGGCATCGACCGCCGTCCCTGGCTCTGGCTGACCCTGCTGTTGCAGGCTGCGGGCTTTGCCGGACTTGCGGTTTTTCCCGCACTGTCGCCCGTTCTGTGGGTGGGGATATGCGGGGCCGGTCTTGGCGGAAGCTTCTCGCTTGCAATCGTCACGGCGCTCGATCATCTGCCGCGCCCGGAGCAGGCGGGCGCGCTGGCTGCGCTGATGCAGGGCGGCGGTTTTCTGATCGCCGCGCTTGGTCCATTCGCCACCGCGCTCCTGCATGGCTGGAGCGGGAGCTTCAGCAGCGGATGGATCATGCATCTCGGCTGCGTGACCGTCACAGCGTTTCTCTATCTGCACTTCAACCCAAAACGGTACGCCGACGTCATGAGGGGCTCGGAACAAGAGCAGTGCGAAATGGTAGTTTAACGAAGCGGAATGCAAGTTCTGAACTCAATGACGACGTACGTCTCCGCGGGGTGAGCAGCAGGCGCTTGCGCCGCATCTCGGCCGTGGAGATCGGCTCTGCCGGATCATCGGGGCCGGGCTGGCGCAGACGACGATATACCTCCTGCAGCTCATCGTCGCCGGCTATGCGCTGTCCAAGCGCCCGCCGGTCGCGCGCTCTGTACTTCCCCTCCTCGGCCGACAGTTCTCCATCCGCCAAATCGCAATTGGGGTTGCAGGCGCCCAGACAACAGCCGGGCCGATAAAGTCACACGCCATCGTTGCGAAACTACACAAACATCATCACGATGATCGCTCCGATAACTATCAGGACAAGCCCACCGATAAGCATCGGCAGCAGAGTGTTGTCCGGGTCGATATCAGAATCAATGTCCTTTGTGACCTGTTGATCATTCTTCTTTGGTTCAGCCATGGCCCATCTCACATCCGAGCAAAAACAGCGCGCGTCGAAGCCGCGCAACATTATACGGTCTTGCGTGTCGCCCCGGTGCGAACGGGTGGTATCTGACCGCCGAGGAAGTCTTCGGGCATCAGTGTGATGTCGGCGAGCGTGTAGCGGTCAAGGACGTTCAGGAAGGAGGCTGTCGCTTCGTCAAACATGCCTGAAAGCTTGCAGGAGGCGGTTAGCACACACCGGTTTCCGGTCGCGAAACATTCGACCAGCGCGAAATCCGGCTCGGTTAACCGCACGACATCGCCAATCCGGATCATCTCAGGCCGGCGCCCGAGAATGAGACCACCGGAACGGCCGCGGATTGCCTTCATATAGCCGCCACGGGTCAGGGTGTTGGCGACCTTGTTCAGATGCGTCTTCGACACGTTGAAGGTGCGGGCAACCTCCTCGATCGTTATAAGCCGGCTACCGGCGGCGGCAGTGTACATCAGCATCCGCAATGCATAATCCGAAAAGCTGGTCAGCCGCATGAATCACGGCTTCCTGTTGATCGCTGTGCATTGTAGGAACCACTCACAAACCGGTCGTGCATCACAAGTCTCTCTCGACGATAGGTTCGATGCCGATCGTGGTCTCGCCGCGGTTGAAGGCGATCGCGAGACGGAAACTGTGAGCAATTCGCAGCGCGCGATCCATAAAAAGCGTCGCCACCTCGGCCGGGCAAATGCGACGCACCGTTGTCCGAAACAATATTAGCCAGCGACGGAAATGCGCCGCGCCGAGGCCAGCTATGACCAGGTGCGGCGGCAGTGGCCTGCCGTCGTATCGGGATGTCCGAAGTAGAGTAGCGGACCAGAAGTCACACATCTTCGCCAGATGCTGCGGCCATTTATCTGGCTCGATCCGATCGTGGAAAATGGGACCGAGAAGGTCATCACGGCGAATTTCGTCATAAAACCCGTGGACTACACCGCGGATCATTGCCTCGTCGAGTATGTTGGGCAATGGCACGCCGTCGACCACGATTGTTCTCTTGCTTCGACCGTTCGCGGTCATTCCGAAGCTCCTGTTTTCTCCGATGCAAGCTGGCTGAAGCCTTGGTTCGCTCTTCGATGTGATCCTCTATATAAGATATATTATCAATCTATCTTATTGCGTGGCAAGACGCCGTGATGCCGCACCAGAAATGGGTCTGTCCGACCAAGCGGCGAATGACGAGCCCTTAATCCTAGGCATTTCCGAACTGCCTGGACATCACCCCAGGCCCGAGGCCGGAAGTATAT
The DNA here is from genome assembly GCF_006442695.1 of Mesorhizobium sp. B2-3-7. NCBI lineage: Bacteria > Pseudomonadati > Pseudomonadota > Alphaproteobacteria > Hyphomicrobiales > Phyllobacteriaceae > Mesorhizobium > Mesorhizobium sp. B2-3-7. The sequence continues at coordinate 331,852 of NZ_VFVV01000007.1, forward strand.
AAATTGGCGGGGAATTCCCGATGTGGCTCAGTTTCGAGAGTCGCCAACGCCTCATCAGATGACCGTGCCAGCCGGAGTCGCTCCCGAACCTGAAGTGCGATCTACGACAACGGCAAATCCTTCACGACGGAAATCCTGGCGTCCTCAATTCGCACTCCACTCCATGTCAAACAGGCGGCGATCGCAGGCGCGGATGTCGCGACCGTACCACCAGCGATACTCAGAAACCTCGCCAGACATCCACTCACCGACAAGGGCCTCAAGTCGTTTCTTGCCGACTGGGGAAAGACTGGGCAGGCGATCTTGTAGTTGTGCGCAGTGGAATCGCGGAGGGAAAGCCATCATGAAAACTGCACTCAACTATCGATTAAATTCGTTTGCATGATGTCCGCGAGAGCGGGAGACTGCGGTCTGAGCCACTCAGCCCAGTACATGACGCAGTCGGAATGTCGGCGCGGATAATGCTGAGAATCTGAAGGCGCACTAGCCAGGCAGAAGGTACCCCGAAGCAGTGTGCCGCCTCGCCGCACGAGCGGTTTTGACACGGATCGCGAAGGACGAGAATATGGCTGAAGCTGATACCAAATCAAACGGACCGGATCTGGTCCAGGGGATCGCGCTGTCCGACCTTCCCGATGGCGGAAAGCTTGTCGGCCATTGCGGCGACGAGCAGGTGTTGCTGGTGCGCCGCGGGGCCGAGATCTTCGCCATCGGCGCGACATGCACACATTACGGCGGGCCGCTCGGTGACGGTCTTGTGGTGTCGGATTCCATTCGATGTCCGTGGCACCACGCTTGCTTCGATCTGCGCACAGGCGAGGCCTTGCGAGCGCCTGCCTTCAATCCACTCGCTTGCTGGTCGGTGGAACAGCGCGATGGGCGGATATTCGTGGGCGAGAAACTCAAACGGACGGCGCCGAAGCCGCGCGGCGGAAGCGCGGGCGGGGTCCCCGAGAAAGTCGTCATTGTCGGCGGCGGCGCGGCCGGTTTCGCGGCGGCCGAAATGCTGCGGCGAGAGCAGTACCAGGGCAGCATCGTCATGATCAGCGACGACCATGCGCCGCCCGTCGACCGGCCGAATCTCTCCAAGGACTACCTCGCAGGGAAGGCTCCGGAGGATTGGATTCCGCTGCGCGGCCAGAAATTCTATTCAAAAAACAACATCGACCTGCGTCTCGATACGAAGGCCGTCGATATCGACCTGCGTTCTCGCGAGGTCATTCTGGCTGACGGAAGCAGGATTCCTTACGATAGACTGTTACTTGCCACGGGGGCCGAACCGGTGCGCCTCTCCATCCCCGGCGCGGATCAGCCACATGTTCACACGCTGCGCTCGTTTGCAGATTGCAAGGTGATCATCGAGCGAGCCACGACTGCGCGCCGCGCCATCGTGCTTGGCGCCAGTTTCATTGGCTTGGAAGTTGCCGCAGCGCTGCGCGCGCGCAATATCGAAGTTCATGTCGTGGCGCCGGATAAACGACCCATGGAACGGGTCCTCGGTCCGCAAATGGGTGACTTCATCCGCGCACTCCATGAGGAACATGGAGTCGTGTTCCATCTCGAGGACACCGCGAGCAGCATCGACGGCAACAAAGTGAAACTAAGCAGTGGCAACATGTTGACGGCGGATTTCGTCGTCGCCGGCGTCGGCGTGCGTCCGCGGACCGGGCTTGCCGAAAGGGCGGGGCTCACTCTTGACCGCGGCGTCGCCGTAAATGCCTTTCTGGAGACGAGCGCACCGGACATATTCGCGGCCGGCGACATTGCGCGGTGGCCGGATCCTCACACTGGCGAGAACATTCGGGTCGAGCATTGGGTGGTTGCAGAGAGGCAGGGGCAAACCGCGGCCCTGAACATGCTCGGCCATCGCGAGAAATTCGCGGCCGTGCCGTTCTTCTGGAGCCAGCACTACGACGTTCCCATCAACTATGTCGGCCATGCCGGGCAATGGGACGAGATTGCTGTCGATGGAGACATCGGTGCCAGGGACTGCCTGCTGCGCTTCAAGCGCGAAGGGCGCACGCTGGCTGTCGCTTCGATCTTCCGTGACATCGAAAGTCTAGGGGCGGAGATGGAAATGGAGCGCCAAATGGCAAGGTAGCAAGCGCTCTTGGGCACCGCGATCCGTAGAGAGCGCAACCCGTATGGCGCAGCGGTGCGTCGCTGTGACTGAAAGGAGTTCGACTTATGTCCACAGTGCAACAGGAACCGAGCACCACCAACGGATTGGACGCGGTTCATTCAAAGATCGTCAAGTTCGCTACCGGTGTGGCCAGGGAAGCGTCCGATGAGGCGCCGACCTCGGTCGAAATCTTTTCGGACAGGGGCCGCTGGTACTGCAGGGTCCGTCGCGGCGATGAGAAGACTCGGCCAATGGGTCCCTATTCCAAACAACAGGCTGAGCGGATCCAAGAGGCTCGGAGACTGTTGATTGCCAAAAGAGGCACCGCTCGGATCATGTTCGAGTAGGGAGGACATTCACGATCACGTCGGCCGGCGTACTTCTCACCACAACCATCGTTCATCATCGACTTTTTTGAAACTGTGCAGGTAGACCTCCGGCTTTGAGGGTTGTCGCGTTGTGAAGCCGCGTTGCGCGGCAGGGTGTCTGTTGACGTTTTCCCCTTGGCCAAGCCGGCATCGTCGCAGCCTCGCCCGAGGGCGCCTCTTCTGGCAATTTTCATCGTTCCACCCACCTGGTAGCCTGATCCTCCAGGCAGGACGGCCTGTCTTCGTCGCCTCGACCAGCCAGGAAAATTTCCGCATCAACAAGATTCTTGTCGGATGGAAGGATAGGCGTGAAGCCAAGCGCGCGGTTACCGATGCCGTGCCCCTTTTTCAAATGGCTCAGGAGGCTGGTATAATCACGATCGAGGATGCCGCGACCGATGAAACCTGGAACAGCCTGAACAATATCGTCGCCTTCCTTTCGAGCCACGGCGTAAGGGCGAAGGCTGACGTGTTTCCGGAAAGATCTGATGGTGGATCAATCGCTGATGTGGCCGATGCGATGCATGCGGATCTGACCATATCCGGCGCCTACGGCCAGCAGGTTCAGGGAGTGGATCTTTGGCGGTGCTACCCGCTCGCGGCTTGAGAATGATCGACTGAACCGGTCATGCCGATTTGATCGTGATACACAAGTCGTGGATGCACATTGTCAAAAGCTGGAAATTCCGCGCGGCTTGAGCGCTCCGGGTTGACCGCCCATCTATAGTGACAAGGCTGTCAGGCAGGCATCGGGTGAGCATGCACTCGTTACTCGCCTTCCGTGGCGATCAACATCCAATTGCGCTTTGTTGACGGGGTGTCACAGGCGAACGTCCACGTATCGATCACCTCAACGATCTGCTGGGGATCGCCGGCGACGATCGCATCGTTGGCCGAGCGTGTAACGCTGACCACGTCGGAAACGAAGCGAACGGCAATCTCAGCGGTGCTATTCTCCGCAAGAGCGTCGACGACCTTTGCTTCCTTCGTGCCAATGAAGGTGAGTTGCAGCATCTCCCCCCGATCCCGGCGGCCGGCAATCGCTCGTCCGAAGATATCGAGCACTTCCGGCCCGACGAGACGCTTCAACGTTGGGATGTCGCTGTCCGCATACGCGCGCAGGATAGCTTCATAAGCCATATTGGCACCGGTCAGAAACGCGGCAAGGTCGAAAGTTGGGTCGATCTCTCGGATCGCATCCAAGCGTGTGTCCGTATAGGATATATCGTCGATACTGCCGGTTCGCTGCTCTGTCGGCGCATCGTCCTGCTTGGCCTTGTCGTTGCCCGAGCGCGGCAGAGTTTGGCCCCAACTGCCCAGCAATGCCCAATAAAACGCTATGATCGCCACGAGCAGGATCTGGTTGTTTGGATCTGTGGTTTCGTTCATGACGTTCTCCCGACAGAATGTCGAAACAGGCGCCGGTTCGGAACCGGAGCGAACACTAGGCAATGCGCGGCAGCTTCTCCCATTGATGGAAGGGCGGCGGCGATGGCAGCTGCCATTCCAGCGTCGTCGCCCCTTCGCCCCAAGGATTGGCGCTTGCCTGGCGTCTTCGGCTGAAGGCCTCGGCAACCGCGATGAAGAAGACGACAAGCCCGGCCGTTGAGATGTAGGAACCGATCGACGAGACGAAATTCCAGCCGGCAAAAGCATCGGGATAGTCGGCGTAACGTCGCGGCATGCCGGCCATGCCCAGAAAATGCTGCGGGAAAAAGACGAGGTTGACGCCGATGAACATCAGCCAGAAATGCAGCTTGCCGAGCGTTTCGCTGTACATATAGCCGGTCATCTTCGGGAACCAGTAGTAGAAGCCGGCAAAGATCGCGAAGACCGCCCCCAAAGACAGCACATAGTGGAAGTGAGCGATCACGAAATAAGTGTCGTGGTACACGCGGTCGATACCGGGGTTCGCAACCATGATGCCAGTGACGCCACCAATGGTGAACAGCAGGACGAAACCGAGAGCCCACATCATGGGTGTCTTGAACTCTATCGATCCTCCCCACATGGTCGCCAACCACGAAAACACCTTCACGCCGGTTGGAACGGCGATGACCATCGATGCGAAGGCGAAGTAGCGCTGCGTGTCGACCGACAGGCCGGTCGTATACATATGATGCGCCCAGACGACAAAACCGATCGCGCCGATTGCCACCATTGCATAGGCCATGCCGAGATAGCCGAAGATCGGCTTCTTGGCGAAGGTCGAGATGACGTGGCTGATGATGCCGAAGCCAGGCAGGATCATGATGTAGACTTCGGGATGGCCGAAGAACCAGAACAGATGCTGGTAGAGGATCGGATCACCGCCGCCGGACGGCGAAAAGAAGGTCGTCCCGAAGTTGCGATCGGTCAACAGCATGGTGACCGCGCCGGCGAGCACCGGCAGCGACATGAGAAGCATGAAGGCGGTGACCAGCATCGACCAGGCGAACAGAGGCATCTTGTGCATGGTCATGCCGGGTGCGCGCATGTTGAAGATGGTGGTGATGAAGTTGATCGCGCCGAGGATCGAGGAGGCCCCCGAAAGGTGGATAGACAGAATAACGAGGTCGACGGCGGGACCTGGCTGGCCATCCGTCGAATAAGGCGGATAGAGCGTCCAGCCGCCGCCATGGCCGAGCGTACCGGGCGCTCCCGGAACGAACATCGAGGTGATGAAGAGGATGAATGACACCACCAGCAGCCAGAACGAGATGTTGTTCAAGCGGGGGAAAGCCATGTCGGGTGCGCCAATCATGATCGGCACCATCCAGTTGCCGAAGCCACCAATCAGCGCCGGCATGAGCACGAAAAAGATCATGACCAGCCCATGGGCACTGACGACCACATTGTAGACGCCCGGATCGCCAAATATCTGCAAACCCGGTTCCTGCAACTCCATGCGGATCAACACGGAAAGCGCCGTACCGAAGATGCCTGCCATGATCGAGAACAGCAGGTAAAGCGTCCCGATATCCTTGTGGTTGGTCGAGAACAGCCATCGGACGAGAAACCGGGGCTTGTGATCATCCAAGGTCGTGGCTGGAATGGACATGATATGCTTCCTGCTCTCCTCTTCCGGCAGGCGAGGCGGCCTCAACCATGGACGGCACCTGCGATCCGCCGTCACACGGGGCCAGGTCTTGCCTGCGCTCTTTCATTCATCCGTGACGATCGCATCCATCGGAATGTCGTGCGGCTGCGGATAGATGGTTCGGATCCTGCTACGGGCGTAACCGACGCCGACGACGAGAGGCCGCCTGGGCGCCGCGGCCAGGGTCCGGTCGAAGAAGCCGCCGCCATAACCCAGGCGATAGTTAGCCTCGTCGAAACCGACAACGGGCGCGATGACCACATCCGGTTGGACGGCAGGTCCATGAGAGGGGACAAGAATATTCCAGAATCCGCGTTCGAGCGGGTCTCCCGGCCCCCAGATGCGAAACTCCAGCGGCCAGCCTTTCTTGATGACGACTGGAAGCGCAATCCGCCCGCCGCGCTCGATCACCTTTATCGCCCAGTTGCGGAGGTCGGGCTCACCGCGGAACGGCCAATAGCCGCTGACGATCCGCCCGCTCACCCGACCGACGGCCAGGTCGAGAACGGAAGCGATGCGTAAAGACCTCGCATTGCGTTCCTCGGCGTCGATCGCGAGACGCTCATCGATTAGACGCTTGCGTTCCGCCTTGCGCCATCGACAGACATCGGGCCATGCGTCCTGAACGGCCGGCTCAGTGCCGTACCCCGGGACAAGCTCATCCATAAAGCATGGTGGAGAGGCGTATTCTCTCGTCTCCGGACATACATCCTCCCGATCAGACATCGCACGCTCCATATCCGTTACAGCGGAGACCCTCGCCTACGTGGACGTTGCGCTGCGTAAAACAGGAAGGCAAACGGAATTAAATGCTGTATTGATGCAAGATTATTGCACTAATCGGGAACCAGCATGGACATCGACCGCGCGCGCACGTTTTTGGAAATCGTCCATTCCGGCAGCTTTCTGAGAGCTGCCGACCGACTCCACGTCACCCAGACCACTGTCAGCGCGCGGATACGCACGTTGGAGGAAGAGCTCGGACGTCAGCTCTTTGTCCGCAATCGCAATGGTGCGCAGTTGACGCAGGCGGGCCGGGAGTTCGAGCGGTTCGCGCAATCATTCGTGCAAATCTGGGAACGAGCACGCCACCAGCTCGCCATCCCATCGGGACGGACAAGCGTCGTTGCCCTGGGCGGGGAGCTCAGCCTGTGGAACCCGCTGCTGCTCGATTGGCTGGTCTGGATGAAGAAGGCCAGGCCGGAAATCGCCATCCAAGCCCAGGTCGGCGTGCCGGACCAGCTCCTCGAGCAGCTCAGGACTGGCGTTCTCGACATCGCGGTGCTCTATGCGCCGAAGCTGCTGCCAGGCTTCAGGGTGGAGCTCCTCGTGGAGGAGCAGCTCGTCTTGGTTCGGAGCACGGACAGGGACTCAGAGTTGGACGCCTCAAGGGACTATGTCTATGTCGATTGGGGGCCGCTGTTTGCGGCCCAACATGGCGCCAGTTCCTCTGCCTTCGGGGAGCCGGGATTGATGGTCGGCCTTGGTCCGCTTGGGCTGAGCTACATCCTGCGCGCCGGCGGAATGGGCTATTTCCGTAGGGGCGCGGCAGCGCCCCATATCGAGGCCGGGCAGTTGGAGGTCGTGGAGGGCGCGCCGGAATTCACCTATCCGGCCTATGCAGTCTATCCGGATGCAAGCGCGTCGCGAACCGACGTACAGGAGGCGCTACGTGGATTGAAGCAGGTGGTGAAATGACCGCGTTCTTTCAGTTCCAAATCACTGATCACGCGGCCGGAAAGAAATCCACCGCCATGGATTGATCGAACATGCCTTATCCGTTCCACACCATCGGTCACTCGACCCGGTCGATCGCCGAATTCGTCGCCCTGTTGCGGGTTGGCGAGATTACCCTCGTGGTCGACATAAGGACCATCCGGCGATCGCGGGCGAATCCGCAATTCAACAGCGAAACGCTGCCGGACAGCCTTGCGGATTTCGCGATCGGATATGAGCATATTGCCGAGCTTGGCGGCCTGCGCGGCAAGGCGCACCCCATTCCACCGACGCTCAATGCATTCTGGATCAACCAGAGTTTTCACAACTACGCCGACTACGCGCTGTCGGCGGAGTTTCATGGCGGCCTGGAGCGGCTTGTGTCCCTTGGCAGGCAGCAGCGGTGCGCCATCATGTGCTCGGAAACGCTTTGGTGGCGTTGCCACAGAAGAATCGTCGCGGACTATCTGATCAGTCGTGGCGAGTCTGTTTTTCATCTGATGGGCCATGACAAGGTCGAGCCGGCGAAGCTCACCGACGGTGTGGAGGCAAGGCTCGACGGAACGCTTGTCTACCCGCCTTCCCCGCGTTCTGGGTAGTCGAGGCCTCAGGCGGCCGACGGCCCCGGGTCGTCAAACCCGTCGTTGAAAGCCGCCATGGCCCTGTTTTCCGCGTTGGGTTCTGCCTCATCAGAGTGATGGACGACGCGCAAAACCGGTCCGTTCGGTCGCCACGGCTCCGGCGCCGCACTCCCCGCCAGCTTCAATCTCTCACGCCTTGCGGCTTCCGGTTGGTAGACCACTTCATGCACAGTCAGTGTTTCATGGCCGCCTTGCGCGGTCGGAATGGACATGGACTGACCTTCGGCCAGACCAAGCAGCGCGAGGCCGCGCGGGTTGGTGATCGGCAAAAGCATGCCAACCAGACCGCGCATCTCGTCATGTGCGACGATGCGGGTCTCGGCAGGGCCGTCGTTTACACGATAGGTCACTCGGGTGCTGAGCGTCACGACCGTTGGCGGAATGTCTTCTCGAAACATCACAATTGCGCTCGAAATCTTCCGTTGAAGGACAACGGACAAGGCATCGCCGCGGGGATGGCGCTCTTGCATCACTTCAAGAATCGTGAAGTCCTTGGTGGTCAGTTGGCAGCTATCGATAGTGGGCATGGTGCGTCTCCAAGACGGACCCGTGAAAGGGTTCCGGCGTCAAGCATTTGATCGGATGTGGAAGCTACCCCCTGTGCCGGACCAGAACAGGCCGGCGCAGGGGTCACACTCCCGCGATCAAACTGCCTGCGTGATTGAGGAGACGGATGGAAACGCCCATGTCTAGGCGTCTGCCGGGATCGCCGAAGACGCTGGTGCGCGCCGATCGACTGCATCGCCGTCCGCAGCGGGTTGGCCTACGGCGAGCACCGACAGTTTGTGCCGGCGCCCATCGCGCGCGGTCCACATGATCGACTGTTCGGCCGAGAGGCCGATCAGGGCCGTGCCGATCGGCGTGAGGACTGAAACCTTGCCTTCGGAGATATCCGCGTCGCCAGGAAAAACCAGCGTGACTGTCTTGGCATTGCCAGTATCGGGCTTGAATGTCACCGTCGAACCCATCTGGACGGTGCCGGCGGAGACCGAACCATCGGCGACTATACGTGCCCGCTCGAGTTCGGCGAGCAGTTCATCGGAGGCCTCCGGATTGCGCGCGGCCACGGTGCTCGCAACCGCCGACAGACGCGCATGGTCTGACTGTGAGATGCGGATGTTCGGCTTGCGCCGGGTTTTCGTGTTGTCTTGCATTTGAATACTCATGCTTCCGCTCGGACCAGCCGCCACGGAGGGTGCCGGAATCGGGCCAATTCGTGAAAATCTCGATGGAACGCCGATGCTCCGGAGGCTTGAGGCCCTGCGGAACCATCCCATGTGTGGGCAAACACACCGCCCCTCGGCTCGGGGCGCGCATGGCAGCCGAGCCGGGGGCTACATTCCCGCTATGGGGCAAACCCGGAAAAGAAAATCGCGACGGATTCTGACTGCGGCGTTCATAGGACCATAGTTGGTGAAGCAATCCGGGAAGTCAAGTCAGCCACCTCGGTGCAGTCTGGCGGCTATCAATCCTAAACTTAGTCAGAGCGAGCGCCAAGCAACGTTCTTATCACCAGCTCTCTTCCGGCCCGGTTTATTCCGGTCCCGCTGGGTCTTTCTTCAGCCAGTCCGAGAAAGACAAGACGTTCGGCCAAGGCTTTCGATAGAGATGGGTAGGGTCCGCGGTTCATTCGCTTGAGTGCCGTCTGCTCCTCGTTGGTGAGATCGTTCCAGATAACTGTCATGAGAGCCATCTCCCTTGTGTGCACTATCAAGCCGATGCCGATCCTGAATTGTCCAGCGACGGGCTGCGACCATGAATTCATTGGGCCCGGAAGGTCTTGCTTATGGAACGGCATCTGTTCCGACAATGCCGCCTTCATTCTCCAGAACGCCGATCCGCTTGACTTCCGAGCGGTTGAGCTTCAGGCGAACGCCGATACCGCCGCCGTTCTCGGCAATGAAAACGGCGCCGGCGCTTTCAAGCGCGGTTTGCAGCGTGTCGCAGATATCTCGGTCAGGAAGGTTGATCCGGCGCTCGAATTCTTCGATGACCAGCGCATCCACGCCTGAATTGCCGGCGAGCTTTTCACGGGTCCATTCGACCAGTGCGCGAGCGGCACGGCATTGAGCACCAGTGATCATCCTCAAAATCTCCTTCTGGATCGCTTTGGGAGCGAATTGCCGCCTGCTGAAACCCAGGACGCTGGGAGTGCGACGGCCGCGTCCGTAAAAAATGCATATCGAATCCGAAAAGGAAAGGGTTGCGCCCCTCACCGCGATCGAATCATGATGCAAAATAATTGTGCTGAAGCGGCAATAAATTTCGTTTGTCTTGCAGATAAGGATGAGTGAAGCTCGTGCGTAGCGAAACGACAGATTGGGTGCCAGCCAGCAGGTCTCAACGCTAGGGGACTGTTTGGCGATATCGCGCGAAGGGCACCTTGGGCTCGGCAATGACAATAATGGACAGGCTTGAACACGATTTCGGCAGGATCCTTTCTGGCCCGGACATTCGGCGTCATGTCGTCGGTCGAATGGTATCTGCCAATCGCCCTGACGCAGATGACGGCATCCCAATCGTACCCGTGGATGACAATGCTCTCAAAACCCGGCTGCGCGAGGAACTGCTCCTGCAAGCACGGACCCGGCTGCCGATCACCTATGCAAGACTGGCCAAGAGCATGGTTGGTTCGCAAGCAACAGGCGTGATCCAGGGTGCACTCGAACAACTGATGGACGACGATGCGGACGAAGGCCTGCCATTGCTTGCGGCCGTTGCCGTGAACGCGCTCGATCCTGGTTTGCCCGCTCCCTGGTTCTTCCACAAAGCCGAGGACATGGGGCTGTTCGCTGGCGATCCGGCCGATCTGGAAGCGTACGCTTTCCATGCAAGGGAGTTTTGTCGCGCGATCCATCTCCATGCTGGCAACGGGCAAGGCTCTGGAACGACCTTGCCGCCGGTACTGCCGCCTGCAGGCCGGTGAAGGAGAACGAAATGCTGATCGCCAAGGACGTCATGACGTCGCCGGCCATCGCGGTAGGGCCTGACAGTACGGTGGACGAGGTCGCCGATATTCTTCTGTCGCACGGGATCAGCGCCGTGCCGGTGATCGATCGAGGTGCGCTGCTGGGCATCGTCAGTGAAGGAGACCTGATCCGCCGGGCGGAGATCGGAACAGCACCGCAGGGTCGTTCCTGGTGGCTTCATTTATTCACCAACAACGCGGTTCAGGCGGAAGACTATGTCAAATCTCATTCCGATCATGTGATCGACGTCATGACACAGCAGGTTGCGACGGTGGTCGAGAGTACGCCAGTCGCCGAGATCGCAACCCTGCTTGAGCACAATCGGATCAAGCGTGTCCCAGTGCTGCGCGACGGGCAGGTGGTGGGATCGTCAGTCGCGCTAATCTGGTGCGAGCGCTGGTCATTGCCAGGAAAGGGTGGCGCGCTCCGGCCTTGCATGACGACAGCAGCATCAGGATGGAGATTGTCGATGCCTTGCGATCCGAATCGTGGCCCTCGACTTCGGACGTGATCGTGAACAACGGCGTGGTCACCCTGTGGGGAACGTATCTGTCGGAGCAGGAGCGGAAAGCCTCGATCGTCCTGGCTGAAAACACCGCTGGCGTGCGGGCTATCGATGACCATCGCATTCCCCTCGATATGACCTACGGCTTGGTCTGAAGGCCACCGAATGACGTTCGTGGTCACCGACAATTGCATCAAATGCAAATACATGGACTGCGTGGAAGTCTGCCCGGTGGACTGCTTCTACGAAGGCGAGAACATGCTCGTCATCCATCCCGATGAATGCATCGACTGCGGCGTCTGCGAGCCAGAATGCCCGGCGAAGGCCATTTTTCCCGATACCGAGCCTGGTCTCGACGATTGGCTCGCGCTGAACGCCGAGTATGCGTCTGCGTGGCCCAATATTGCGGTCAAGCGCGATCCACCCGTCGACGCCAAGGCGTTCGACGACGAAGCGAACAAGCTCGCGAAATATTTCTCGCCGGAACCTGGGTCGGGTGACTGATCAAAATGAACGCATATGCGCTCCAGCCGTCGCCACTTTATCTGGGCATTGACACTGGCGGCACGTACACCGATGCCGTGCTGTGGTCGGAATCCACAGGCATCGTGGCCAAGGCCAAGTCGCTGACCACGCGGCACGATCTTGCCGAGGGCATCGCCGGCGCCGCAGACGCTGTTTTGTCCGAGGCAGTCATCGAGCCCAGCGCGATCAAGCTCGTCTCGATGTCCACCACGCTGGCCACCAACGCCCTCGTCGAAGGGCAGGGCGGGCGGGTCGCGCTGGTGATGATCGGCTTCACTGAAGCCGACCTTGCCCGGAACGGATTGTCAAAGGCCCTCGGCTCCGATCCCGTGATCTTTTGCCCGGGCGGACATGACGTCCACGGAGATCCGCGTGAGCTGGTGCTCGACGCTCTCGTGGCTGCGCTGCCGTTTCTCGCCGACACGGTTTCAGGCGTCGCCGTGGCCTCCTATTTTGCCGTTCGCAATCCCGAACACGAAATCGCGGTACGTGACGTTATCCGCGAGCGCATCGGGCTCCCGGTGACCTGTTCGCATGAATTGTCGTCGAAACTCGGCGGCCCGCGTCGGGCGCTGACCACGCTTCTCAACGCCCGGTTGATCTCGATGATCGATCGCCTTGTCGACGCCACGGAGGGATTTCTGGCAAGACGCGGGATCGTCGCTCCGCTCATGGTCGTGCGCGGCGACGGCGCGCTCATTACCGCAGAATTCGCCCGCGCTCGGCCGATCGAGACCATTCTGTCAGGACCAGCGGCAAGCCTGGTGGGGGCGCGGTACATGACCGGCATCGATGATGCGGTGGTGTCCGACATAGGCGGCACTACCACGGACATCGCAGTTCTGGACGGCGGCCGCCTGCGGCTCGATCCGGAAGGCGCCACCGTCGGCGGAATGCGAACCATGGTGGAAGCCGTGGCCATGCGCACCTTTGGCCTTGGTGGGGATTCGGAAGTTTCGCTTCATGAGCAGTCGTTGGCTTCGACGATCGTGCTCGGGCCCCGGCGGCTGGTACCGCTGGCGCTCGCCGCGGTGAAACACGGCGATGCCATATGCCAAGGTCTCAACCGGCAATTGCTCAGTCCCAACACCAGCCGGCTGGACGGCCGCTTCGCATTGCGCACAGGTGTGCCCGAACGTCTAGCCGCAGGCCTGACGGTTACCGAGACGCGGCTCTATGCTGACATTTCGGCAATTCCCGCCGCGCTCGATCGGCTGCTCGTATCGACGTCACAGGTCGCGACGCTCAATCGCCTCGTCGCACGTGGCCTGGTACATATCGTCGGCTTCACGCCATCCGATGCAGCCCATGTGCTCGGCCGGCAAGGGAACTGGGATCCTGTCGCGGCTCGACTGGGCGCCGAATTGTTCTCACGCAAGCGCGACGGCCAGGGGCATCGTGTCGCCAAAGGCGCAGAAGCGTTTTCCGAGATGGTTCTTGCCGCCGTCACCCGGCGTTCTGCCGAAGTAATTCTTGAATCGGTATTTGCCGAGGACGGGCTGGAGGGCGGCGTCTCCGTTGCCAACCCGCTGGTTCAGCGGGCGGTTGGCGGGCGAGGCGGCATGGCGCGGCTGTCGATCGCGCTCGACCGGCCGGTGATCGGCCTCGGGGCGTCGGCTTCGCTGCACTTTGCCGGGCTGCCGCAATTGATCGGCAATGAATGCAGCATTGCCGAACACGCCGATGTCGCAAATGCGTTGGGCGCCGTGGTTGGGCAGGTGCGAATGTCAGCGGAAGCGCGTGTCAGCCAACCGGAGATCGGGCTTTTCCGTCTCAATTCCGGCGAGCGGCTGGACGACTATGACACCGAGGACGAGGCGATGGCCGCAGCCGAAGCCCACATTCGAGTCTTGGCGGCAGGTCTTGCCGAGCGCGCCGGGGCCGATCAGGCTCGGATCGAGATCGCACGCGACATAAGAGCTGCTACAATCGAAGGCGAGCGCAGTTTCGTGGAAGCCATCGTCGTCGCGACAGCCACCGGGCGGCCGCGAATCGCGTCGTGACATGCACGCGTTGTTGTGAGTGAAGCGTTGTCGGGTGACAATGCTCTGACAGTATTTTTTCCTGAGGCGGCGATTGCCTCGTCGAGATCGCGACCTTGCCAATGTTCGTCCGCAGCCGTCCGTTCCGCACCTGCTGGACGATCTCGCTCAACTGGCCACGACCGGACTCGACGACGAAATCGACCGCCAACCCATCCGCGGGCTGCGCCTCGGCTGGTCCGACGACGGTCACCAGCATACCTCGCCCCGGATCAGGGCTGCAGACCGCTTCTGGATGTCGCCACCGATGACGTCGAACACCAGATCGATGCTGCCTATGTCTTATCTCTCACGCGAATTGGTCATCGGTTCGGTGCCTTCCACGACAATATCGGTATTGAATTGCTTTGTGATTTGCACGGCCGCGGTGTGCGCCTGCAGTTACAAGTCTATCGACACCGCTCCCATGGGATGTGTGCAGCAGGCGAGCACATATCCGGCGTCCTTCTCCTGTGCGCTGAGTCCGCCGAAATCAGCCATTTCCACGTCGCCGCTGACCTTCAGCACACGACAGGTCCCACAAATCCCTTGCTGGCAAGCGCTTGGCAGGTACAGACCAACGCTCCGAGCGATTTCGAGCAGGGTCTGTGTCGAACGGCATTGGTGGGTGACACCTGTGCGAGCAAAACGCACGGAAGCGGCCTGGGCTGTTTGCAACACCGGTGCAGGCTTCAGCAGGCCGCCAAAGCTCTCCTCATGATACCGACCAGGATCCAAGCCGATGCTGTTGAGGGCGTTCCGGACTGCGTTCATGTAAGGCTCGGGCCCACAGGCATAAACGGTGCGCTCCCTAATGTCGGGAGCAAACTTCAGCAACATGGACTCACCAACCAATCCAGTTGGACCGGCCCAATTATGCACAGCTTCGGCGCAGACGACATGGACGTGAAAATTGCGATGGTCCCGTGCCAGGTTGTCAAGCTCGTCACCGAAGATGATGTCCTTCGGCGAGCGTGCGCTATGAATGAAGCAGACATCCTCGTCGGAGCCACTGTCGGCGAGCGTGCGCAGCATCGACATCACCGGTGTTATGCCGCTGCCGCCGGAGAGGAAAAGCGGCCGGTCGCTCCGCAGGTCATCCCAGTTGAAGCTGCCGGACGGGCCGTCGATCTCTATTTCGCTTCCCTGTTCGAGATTGTCATGCAGCCAATTGGAAGCGAGGCCGCCGGGGACGCGCTTGACGGTTATCCTGACGTCTCCCACCCGGGTTGGCGGCGAAGAGATCGAGTAAGTCCGGACGGCCGGAGCGCCGTCGATCACGAGGTTCAGAGTGATAAACTGCCCGGCTTTGAACTGGCCGGCCTGCCCGCGCTTTGGACAAAAGACGAAGGTCTTCACGTCGTGCGTCTCCTGAACGATGCCGCGACAGATCAGCGTGTGACGTCCGCTGACGCGGTCGGATCGGCAGGAGGGAGCGAAAGAAACGAGGGCGTTCATCATCTGGCTCCCATTAAGGGGCCAAGAATGCCAGCAGGCCTACGTTCGATACAGGAGGAACCTCAAGCATCTATGATCGACAATATCGATCAACCTTCCAGCGACATGACCGCAAGATGAAGCGCGCGAATGCCTTTCTTTATGATTGGCTCATGCCGGCGTCGCGCGAGAATTGCGGTGTAGACGGGCTGATGCAGAGTTGGAGCACCTTCCACAATGTGGGAGGGTTGCTCGGCGGCGAAGCGACGCGCATCGTCGGCGCGCATGTAGCAGGTGCCGCCTGCGCGCCTCAGCATATTGTCGGCCAGCGTTTCGGAGCCCATCGAAAGCCGGCACGCAGTCAGATTTGGCAACGCCTCGGCATGAGCCTTCTCGAGCGCAACGGTGTAACCCGGCCGGATGTAATTGTCCGGGCTTACATCGCTAAGCCGGCGTGCCTTGGTCGAGACCATTGTATATTCCTCGACTATCAGTTGGTCATATGTGATCTCGGGCAGGTAGCGTGGAGCATAAACAACAGCAATATCGAGGTTTCCCAGGCTCAGATCAGATATCATCTGCGGCGAGTAGTCGGATTCGACATGGATCGAGGACCGCGGCAAGACTTGCAGCAGCATTTCCAACCAACCAGGCAGGATCGAGCGGGTCATTCCAACCTGGGCAGCGACCCGAAGGCTGCCTTCGAATCTGTTAAAGGCGCGCACGTCGTGACGGGCCTGGGACCAGGTCGACAGCATTGACCGCGCGTAAACCTCAAACCGCCGCCCTGCCGCGGTCGGCTCGGCACCGGCGCGGCCGCGATGGAAGAGTTCGGACCCCACGGCGGCCTCCAGGTTCTTGACACGGGTGCTGACCGTCGATTGCGTCAGTCCGAGGCGCTCCGCCGACCGGTTGAAGTTTCGCGATTCAATGATGTCGAGAAACGTCTCTATTTGTTCCAACTGCATAGGCGAGCCATCGATTTTTGCGATCGTATCTAGCTGTTCATACGCTTGATCCGTGCACTATCAAAGCGGAAGTTCGGTGCAGAAGCCACGGTCTGTGACGGCCGCATCAAAGGAAGAGGGAAAAGTGTTCATAGTCGATTGCGATTGCCACAACTATTGGTCCAACGCGACGGTGCTGGAGCCCTACCTGTCCGGTGTCTGGAAAGACATGTTCATCGAGGGCGAGAAGACCGGCCCGGTCGGCGCTTTTCCGCACGGCCATCGCCCCTGGTTTCATCCGCAGGATTTCTCCCGCAAGGATGTGCGACCGAAGGTGGAGGCGGACAACTACCTGATCATGAAGGAGAAGCACCTCGATAAATACAATGTCGGAGTGGCAATCCTAACTGGCGACGAGCCCATCGAAGCGTCGACACTGGCAAATCCCTATTACGCTAGCGCGCTGGTAAGCGCCTACAACGACTACCAGATCAATGAATGGCTGCCGAAAGACAGCCGCTTCATGGGCTCCATCATCATCGCACCGCAAGACCCGCGCCTTGCGGCGGCGGAGATCCGGCGCCTCGGCGCGCATCCCCGGATGGCGCAAGTTCTGGCCTCCCAAGGCTCTGTGCGGCCGTATGGCGACCCGTTCTATCACCCGATCTTCGAGGCCTGTGCCGAGGTCGGTTTGCCGTTCGCCATACATCTTGGTGGACATGGCGGCATCAACTGGAACGCTGTCGCGCCAGCGCCCACCACTTTCTTCTGGGAGACCCATGCGATCCTGCACATGTCGGCCATGTCGCATGTGGCAAGCATGATTGCCCATGGCGTTTTTGAGAAATGGCCGGACCTCTACTTCGTGATCATCGAGTGCGGCGTCGCCTGGGTCCCGTCGGTCCTGTGGCGCCTGGATGCCGACTACAAAGCACTGCGAAAAGAGACGCCATGGCTGAAAATGCTGCCGTCGGAATATTGCCGGCGTAACATACGTTTCTCCACCCAACCGCTGGAGCAGCCTTCGAATGTCAGCCACCTCTGGGCGATCCTGGAGGCCATGGACGGGGAGCACACGCTGCTGTTTGCGTCCGACTACCCCCATTGGGACTACGATGACGTCAACACTTTGCACATCCCGCCGGAATGGCGCCGCAAGGTGCTCGGCCAGAATGCGCTGGACGTTTACAAGCGCATTCCCCGCCCGCAAGCCGCTGCTGCAGCGTGACGACCTGACATGGCTGAGAAGACGTATATTTGTCGCGCCGACGAGATCCAGGTCGGAACGCCGTTCATCGCCAAGGTGCGCAGCCTGTCGATCGGCGTGTTCCGGATCGGCGATAGTTTCCATGCGCTGCTGAATGTATGCCCGCATCGAGGGGCCCCCCTTTGTGAGGGACCGCAATGCGGAACGACTGCTCCCGTCGAGCGAGCCGAATTCATCTATCACCGTGAGAATGAAATCGTTCGCTGTGCCTGGCACGGGTGGGAATTCGACATCAGGTCGGGCGCAGCATTGGTCAACCCGTCCGTTCGCGCGAGGACGTTCCCAGTCTCCGTCGAGGCAGGGAGCATATACGTGACGGCCTGAGCATGGAGACACCCTCTGCCTACAGAGCGGGTATCGGAATCTCAACGACCGCCTTATGCGCTTCATCGTTTTTGCTAATGCGGCACAATTTGGGATGGATTGCCTGCACGTTTCGCTAACTTGACCAATAAGCTGAGAAAAATCAGCGCAACTCAACTGGGGAACGATATGAAAAACCGACTTCTTGCACCATCTCTCGGCGTTCTATTGTTGGCGCCGGTATCGTCGGCGTTCGGTGCAGACGTGACTATGCCGGATCCAAACTATGCTACCGCAACGGCGGTCATGAACGTCATCAAGAACGCGGCCGAACAGGAGCTTGGGCTCGACGTTTCCACCGTCACCACCACCGCAGTCCCAGTCATTTGGGAAGCCATGGATCGCAACAAAGGGGAGGTCGACATCTGGCCAGATGTCTGGCTGCCGAACCAGCAGGGCCTGGTAGACAAATATGTCAAAAGCGCCGGCACGGTGAAACTCGCGCAGAACGGCTACGAAGCCAAGCAAGGCTACTGCGTCACCCAGGTCACGATCGACAAATATGGCATCAAGGATGTCGCGGATCTCACCAATCCGGACAACGCCAAGATCTTCGACACCAATGGCGACGGCAAGGGCGAAATCTGGATCGGCGCGTCAGGCTGGCAGTCGACAAACATCGAAAAGGTGCGGGCCCGCGACTATGGATTCGCCGATTTCTTCGATCTCCAGGTGACCGACGAAGCGGTGGCCGCGGCATCGCTCGACCGGGCCGCGAAGGCAGACAAGCCATGGGTCGGCTACTGCTACGGCCCACACCAGAATTTCGCCCGCTACAAGCTTGCCTTTCTCACCGAACCGAAACACGACCCAGCCAAGTTCATGATGCTGCAGCCGAGCGAGGATCCTCAATGGTTCGAAAAATCGAAAGTGTCGTCGGCATATGCTGACACCACCGTGCACATCGCCTATGCTGGTTCGCTGGCCCAGCGGCAACCGGAACTGACCGCCGCCCTGGATCGGATTACTTTCAATCCGGACGACATCAGCAAATGGGCCTATGCAATCATCGTCGACAAGAAGCCGGCAGGCGATGTGGCGAAGGAATGGATCAAAGCCCACCCCGACGACGTGGCGAAGTGGTTCGGTCATTGAAGGCCAGGGCCGGCATTGCAGGCTCTGAACCGGCCTGCACTGTTGCCCGGCCGCTCAAATCCGTGATCGGACGGGAGCGGTAGACGGTGGACACCGCACCGATCATTGCGCCGGGAGGACCCGGCCTGGCGGACCGCGGAGACGCGGCAAGCCACGGTGCCGCCATCATTTTGAAGGGCGTCTGGAAAATCTTTGGCGCCCGCGCGCCAGTGGCGATGATGGCGATTTTGCGCGACCGCCTGGACAAGGACGAAGTGGCCAGGCGCTTCGGATGTGTCGTGGGCGTCGCCAACGTCAACATTTCGGTTCGGCCGGGTGAAATCTTCTGCGTCATGGGCCTGTCGGGCAGTGGCAAATCGACATTGATCCGCCATATAAACCGCCTGCTCGAGCCGTCCGCCGGCGAGATTTTCGTCGACGGTGAAAACGTCATGGCCAAGTCGCCCGCTGAGTTGAGGGCATTGCGGTCTCGCAGGATCGCCATGGTGTTCCAGAGCTTCGGTCTGCTTCCGCATCGCACCGTACGCGACAACGTCGCGCTCCCGCTGGAGATCCAAGCCGCGACCAAGCAGCGGAGATTTGACGCGGCCGAGGCGGCACTTGCCAAGGTGAACCTGTCGGGCTGGGGGGATCGCTACTGCCATGAGCTCTCAGGCGGCATGCAGCAGCGCGTCGGCCTCGCCCGCGCTTTGGCTGCCGATCCAGCGATCCTGCTCATGGACGAGCCATTCAGCGCGCTCGATCCCTTGATAAGGCGGCAACTTCAAGACGAGTTCCTGGCCCTCTCGCGCTCGATGGGAAAGACAGTGATCTTCATCACCCATGACCTCGACGAGGCGATCCGGATCGGCGATCGCATCGCGATCATGAAAGATGGCGTCATCGTCCAGACCGACACGCCCGAGGAGATCGTCACATCTCCGAAGCACGACTATGTCGCGAAATTCGTCGCCGACATCTCGCGCCTGAAGGTGATCACCGCCGGGCGCATCATGGAGTCGGTCGAGAGTTTCAAGAGCCGGTCTCATCCGGAATTGGACGTCGAGCGGTTGCGCAGGGTGGATTCTCGAGAATCCCTGGCCGAACTCGTCGAACTCGCGGCACGGGATGCCGCACCGCTTGCTGTGACAGATCCCGGTGGGTCTGTCGTCGGCATCGTCGACAGGCAGATCCTGCTCGACGGTCTGCGAAAGGGCGAAATCCGTGAACGCCCATGATCCTGTCGCTGTGCAATCGATAGAGCACGCCCAACCGGTAGAGGAAGGACTCGTACGAGAATTCGTCCTCCGCAACCCCGATTACTATATCGATGTGTTCGCCCGCATCCGGCGGGCTTCCGGTGCCGTCTGGCCGTTCAACCTGGCGGCCGCGCTGCTTGGACCGGTGTGGGCCGCTGCCCGAGGCATCACACTTCTGTTCTGGCTCATCTTCTTCCTGGAGACGCTTGCGGTGGTTCAGATCGGCGTCGGCGCGGCTGGCAACCTCGGCGCCGGGGAGCAAGCACGCGCCGAACGCGTCACCAAGCAGGCACAGGTGCGCGCGGAACAGGCAAAGGCCGCCGAGGCAGCGGGGGCGGACAATGCAGCTGGCCTGAAATCATCAGCGGCCGCTCTGGAGAAAGCTGCCAACACGGCCAGAATGCGGGCCGACGCCGCAAAAGCGAAGGCGCCAGTTGTAATTGGGTCCGGCATTGTCACTTTGCTCTTCGCCAGGTTGATCGCCGGTTTCCTCGCCAACCGGATGCTGGAGCGGCGCTTCGCGCGCTGGCGTTCGAACCCGACGCTTCAGCGCGGGCTCAATCATCCGCTGGCGCTATGCGCCCTTGCCTTCTGCATCGCAGCCTATGGGCTTTCGGTCTATCGCTTCGCCGCGCCGACACCAGCCGTCTGGCTGACTGCCGCGCCCTCGAATCGCGAGTGGCAGGCCGCGTTGTCATCGGGTCTGGACAGCCTGATGGGAGCGGTGTCGC
This sequence comes from Mesorhizobium sp. B2-3-7, assembly GCF_006442695.1. Taxonomy (NCBI): domain Bacteria; kingdom Pseudomonadati; phylum Pseudomonadota; class Alphaproteobacteria; order Hyphomicrobiales; family Phyllobacteriaceae; genus Mesorhizobium; species Mesorhizobium sp. B2-3-7. Next base: position 352,876 of record NZ_VFVV01000007.1, read on the forward strand.
ATCTCGGGGAGGGCTTTTTCGGCGGCATCACAGGCGCAATATCGTTGGTGCTCGATGCCTTGGCCTATGGACTGACGGGCATGCCCTGGCCAGTGACAATGGCGATCATTCTAGCCCTGGCCTGGCAACTGGCGGGGCCGCGCGTCGCCATCTTCACCGCGGCTGCGCTCGCCTATCTTGCCGTGCTTGGCTTTTGGGAAAAGAGCCTGGAAACGGTCGCCCTGTTGGGCACATCGGCCATTATCTGCCTCGCGATAGGAATCCCGCTTGGGATATGGTGCGGACGCCGACCGCGCGTCTATGCCGCCGTGCGGCCGGTGCTCGACTTCATGCAGACCATGCCGGCATTTGTCTATTTGATCCCGGTGATCGCATTGTTCGGCATCGGCAAGCCGCCCGGCGTCATCGCCACGCTGATTTTCGGTACTCCGCCAGTGGTGCGCCTGACCGCGCTCGGCTTGCAGGGTGTCCCGCCGGCCATTAGAGAGGCCGCGCAAGCCTATGGTGCAACGAGATGGTTTCTCCTGACACGCGTCGACCTCCCGCTGGCGATGCCTTCGATCATGGCCGGCATAAACCAGACCATTTTGATGTGCCTTTCAATGGTGGTCATCGCTTCCCTGATCGGAGCCAAAGGTTTGGGAGAAGATGTCCTCAACGCGCTTCAATACGCAGCTGTCGGGCAGGGACTGCTTGCGGGCTTCGCCATACTTCTCTGCGCCATGATCATCGACCGTATCGTGCAAGGACGAACCAGATAAAGCCGTTTGGGAACGATCTTCTCGCGGAATTCGGCCGGTCAACATCTCACGAACGGGCCATCAAAGATGCGGTGCCGGCTCTAGAGCGGAATGAATTGAGGCTGAATCGGGTGGGATTCCCTAAGGCTTGCAAATCTGATTCAACATGCTGGCTGGGC